>CAZBQG010000156.1:0-10602 GCA_964493945.1 uncultured Rhodospirillaceae bacterium | reverse complement strand
GAACCTCAAAATATGAATCACTTCAGGCGTTTATCCCGTTAAGTCGGGTACTGTGCCATGGTCGGATGGCCGGGCGTGTATTTCTTGAGAAATGGGCGCAGAATACGGAAATTGGTATCAACGCCGGTGCCGGGGCGTGTGCCGGCATAAACGGTCAGCACCTTGCCTTCGTAGAAAGGCGCCGCCAGGCTCGGTCCAGCCCAAGACGCCAGGGCCAGCATGGATGCCGCCAACCCCACACAAAGCCGATTTCGGAACTTCATTTAGCTATCCTCCCTAATAGTTATCTTCCATAACTAATATTGATTATTAGTATTTGTTAATCGTGGAATGGCATGTTTAGCATAATCAATCCCTGCACGGAAGGGCGGAAGGGGGTTCTGGCTGGCGATCAAATTCAGCGCCAAATAGGCCATGGACTCCCGGGGGTGGCATGGGCCAACATGACGGCAAATCTTAGGCACCGGACAGGGAAAAAAACATGGGCAGTTTGATCAATGGCAAATGGTCCGAAGAGGATGCAAGACGTCACGTAAAGGGCCGCTTCGAGCGCGTGGACAGCCAATTCCGGGACTGGATCACGGCCGATGGCTCATCCGGCTTTAAGGCCGAACCAAACCGTTATCACCTTTATGTCGCCCATAACTGTCCCTGGGCCTACCGGGCCATGCTGTTTCGCAAGCTCAAGGGTCTGGAGGGCATGATCTCCATGGCCATCGCCAAGATCGGGCTGCGCCCGACAAGCTGGGAATTCGCCGAAGGTCCGGGCGCCGTGCCGGACGCGGTCAACGGCTTTGTCTTTCTCCATGAAGCCTATAGCGCGGCCAATCCCACCTATACGGGATCGGTCACCGTACCCACCCTTTGGGACACCAAGAAAAAGACCGTGGTCAATAATGAAAGTTCCGAGATCATCCGCATGTTCAATTCGGAATTCGCCGAATTCACCGACCCCACCCCCGATTATTACCCCGAGGAATTGCGGACCGAAATCGACGAGATCAACGATATCGTCTATCCCAATGTGAATAACGGGGTCTATCGTTGTGGGTTCGCCCGCACCCAGGAAGCCTATGACGATGCCTTTGACCGGCTGTTCTCAACGCTGGATGATCTGGAAGAGCGTCTGGCGGGCCAGCGCTATCTGGTGGGCAACCGGCTGACCGAAGCCGATTGGCGGCTTTTTTCCACCCTCATCCGCTTCGACATCGTCTATTACGGATTGTTCAAATGCAACCGCCAGCACATCTATGAATATCCCAATCTGTGGAATTATATGCTGGATCTTTACCAGCATCCGGGCGTCGCCGAGATGACCGAAATCGGATATTTCAAGGCCGGCTATTATGCGGGCATCGACCGGGGCGGCCACGGCATCGTGCCCAAGGGGCCCGATCTGGATTACACTCAAGCCCACGACCGTGACCGCTTTCCAGCCGATGGGGGATGAGCCGCCAAACATCTAAAAAAATAAAAGGGGGAGGCCATGAAATTCGTTTTTTTCCATCTCATGCCCTGGGATCAACTGGATAAGGCCAACCAGGACTGGCCCGTGCGCAACCGGGGTTTCGATCCGGTGGCGGCGGCCGATACCTACCGGACCTATATCGACAGCATGGTCTTCGCCGAGGAATGCGGCTTCTATGCGGCGGGCTGCAACGAACATCATCTCAGCCCCTATGGGCTGATGAGCAATTGCAATCTGATCGGATCCATCCTCACCCAGCGCACGAAAAAGATCAAAATCGGCATGTTGGGCAATCTGGTGCCCATATCCAATCCGCTGCGCGTCGCCGAGGAATATGCCATGATCGACGTGATGAGCGAGGGCCGCCTGATCGCCGGCCTGATGCGTGGCATCCCCCATGAATATGTGGCCTATAATTTTTCCCCCGACGAATCCCGCGCCCGTCTGGCCGAAGCCATGCGTTTCATCGTCAAGGCCTGGACCGAACCCGAGCCCTTCGGCTGGGAAGGGGAATTCTACAGCTACCCCGCCGTCTCCATCTGGCCCCGGCCCCGCCAGCAGCCCCATCCGCCGATCATGGTTTCCGCCTCCAACGAGGATTCGGCCCGCTTTGCCGCCGAAGCCAGGGTGATCATGGGCATGGCCTTCCTGCCCAATCTGGTGATCGCCAAGGAGGTAGTGGATACCTACAGGGATCATGCCCAAAAGACCGGCTGGACGCCCACCACCGATCATGTGCTGATTTCATGCAATACCCTGATCGGCGAGGACGAGACGGAAATCAAGAACCATTTGCGCGAAGGCATCCGTTATTTCGGCCAAGTTCTGTTGGGCGGGCCGCGCACGGCACAAAAGCTGGTGGTTCAGAAGTCCCGCTATTTCCGGAAAAAGGATTACGCCACCGAATTCACTGGCCGGGTTTCCAACATCCGCGAACGCACCTTGGATGAAGGCATTGAGGATGGCGTCATCCTTTGCGGAACCCCGGATCAGGTAGTCCAGCAGATCAAGCGGGTGCACAGCGAATTGGGCGCCGGCTGGATCAATATCAATATGAAGATCGGCAATGTGCCCAATGATGTGGTCAAGCGGAGCATGGAATTGTTCCGCGATCATGTTTTGCCCCATGTGCGCGATCTGGGCGATGGCGGCGTTATCGCCGGGGCGGGAGACTGATCATGGGTTTCGAAAAACTGGGATGGAAAGACGAGACGGCGACCCTGCCCTATTTTACCGCCGGCGAGGGGCGGGCACTTTTGTACCTGCACAGCGGCGGCGGCGCCCATCCGAGCAGGGTGCTGGAAGAGCTTGGCAATGACCGCCGGGTGATCGCACCGGTCATGCCCGGTTTCAACGGCACATCACTCATTGACGGGGTGAGTTCCATGCGCGCCCTGGCCCAATTGATGGGTGAATTCACCGATGAGATCATCGGCGAGGATTGCGACGTCATGGCGCAATCGTTCGGTGGCTGGGTTGCGCTGTGGCTGGCCCTGGAGCGCCCCGAACTGGTCGATCAGCTTATCCTGGAATCGCCCGCCGGGCTGCGCCCGAAAGGCAAGGGCGGGCTCGCCAAGACGCCGGACGAAGTGCAAAAACAGCTTTATGTGCATCCGGAAAATCTGCGCCCCGAAGATATCTCCGACGAAGACCCCAAGGCGGTCATGGCGCGCCTTCGTCACTACAATGAAGCGGGCGTGAGTATGGACGAGGACCTGGCCGGGCGCCTGAGCGAAATCCAGTCCCTGACCCTGGTCCTGATGGGCGTGGAGGATACGGTCATTCCACCCGATACCGGATGGCTGCTGAAAGTACGCCTGCCCAATGTCTATCTCACATATATGGATGACGCGGCGCACAACATAGAAGTGGACCAGCCCCAGCGGGTGGAAAAGCTGATCCGCAAATTCTTGGAACATAGAGAGGCTTTCCTGCTCAACCGGGGGCCGGAAGCGGCTTGATACCATGCCGCTCCGATAATGACTCGTGGGGGATCCTGTGCTAAGTCAGCGCTAACCCATTACCCATCATCAAAGAAGAGAAAACAAAACCCATGAGCGATGTCATCCAATATTCGAAAGAAGGCGCCATCGGCGTCATTACCATTAATAACGCGCCGGCCAACGCCATCAGCTTCGCCGTCTGCAAGGGCCTGATGGAAAGTTTCGAGACGGCGGGCGCCGACAGGTCCGTCGAAGCCCTGGTGCTGACCGGGGCCGGGCGAATGTTCGTGGCCGGCGCCGATATCCGGGAATTCTCCCTGGAGCGCCCCACCGATGTGCCGGGCTTCAACGAAGTATTGGCGGTGATCGAGAATTGTACCAAGCCGGTAGTTGCCGCCGTCAACGGGTTTGCGCTCGGCGGCGGGTTAGAGCTTGCCATGGCCTGCCATTACCGCCTGGCCTCGCCTTCCGTCCAGGTGGGCCAGCCGGAAATCAATCTGGGTCTGATCCCCGGTGCCGGCGGCACCCAGCGCCTGGTCCGCCTGGCCGGCGTTGAGGTGGCCTTGGACATGATTACCAAGGGCAATCCGGTTAAGGCCGCCAAGGCCAAGGATCTGGGTATCATCGACGAGGTGGCGGAAGGCGATATCGTCACCGCCGCCAGCGAATACGCCCAGGCCAAGGCGGCATCGGGCGAGGCACCTCGGCGCACCTGTGCCCAGGAAGACAAGATCACCGGCATCGACCCCCAGATTTTCGAAGACACAAGGGCGGCCCTGGCCAAGCGCAACCGGGGCATGCCGGCCCCCATCGCCGCGGTCAACTGCATCGAGGGGGCGACCAAGCTGCCCTTCGAGGAAGGTCTGGAGCTGGAGCGCACGACCTTCACTGAGCTGCAGCATTCCACCCAGTCGGCGGCCATGCGCTATATGTTCTTCGCCGAGCGGGAAGTGGCCAAGATCCCTGACATTCCAAAGGATACGGCGCTTATAGACATTAATACCGCTGCCATCATCGGCAGCGGCACCATGGGCGGCGGCATCGCCATGTGTTTCGCCAATGCGGGCATCCCCGTGACCGTCACCGATATTTCCGATGAAGCGCTGGCGGCGGGCATTGAAAAGGTCAGGGGCAATTACGCGAACACGGTCAAGCGGGGCCGCCTGACCCAAGAAGCCATGGATCAGCGCATGGGGCTTATTTCAGGCACCACTGATCTGAACGACATCAAGGATGCGGATATGGTCATCGAGGCCGTGTTCGAGAACATGAAACTGAAAAAAGAGCTGATGGCCCAGCTTGAGGCCATCTGCCGGCCCGACGCCATCCTGGCATCCAATACCTCGAGCCTGGATCTGGACGAGATCGCGTCTGCCATCAAGAGCCCGGAACGGGTGGTTGGCACGCATTTTTTCAGCCCGGCCAATGTGATGAAACTGATGGAAAATGTGCGGGGGCGCCACAGCTCGAAAGAAGCCCTGGCGACCATCATGAACCTGTCCAAACGGCTGGCCAAAGTGGGCGTGCTGGTGGGCAACGGCGAAGGCTTCGTCGGCAACCGCATGCTCCATGTGGCGACAAGGGTGACCGATTTCATGGTCGAGGAAGGCGCCATGCCCAAACAGGTGGATAAGGCGATCTATGATTTCGGCCTGCCCATGGGTCCCTATCAGATGAACGATCTGGCCGGCGTCGATATCCGCTATGCGGCCAGGCAGGAACAATTGGCCAAAAATGCCGGGCGCCGCCAACCCGTGGTGCTGGACCGGGTCCATGATCTGGGCCGCTATGGCCAAAAGACCAATGGGGGCTGGTATAATTACGAGCCGGGCAACCGCTCGCCCCAGCCGGCCCCCGAGATTGAACAGATGATCGTCGATCTTTCCGCCGAGCTGGGCTTTGAACGCCGCGCCTACACGGAGGAGGAAATCCTCGACAATTACATGGCCACCCTGATCAATCAGGGCGCCCATATATTGGACGAAGGTTTGGCCGCCCGGGCCAGCGACATTGATGTGGTGTGGATCTACGGCTATGGCTTCCCCAGATACCGGGGTGGACCCATGTTCCACGCCGATCATTGGGGGCTTCCCAATGTGCTGGCCAAGGTCGAGGAGCTTTACGGAAAATATGGCGATTGGCTGAAGCCGGCCGAATGTCTCAAACGCCTGGCCGGCGAAGGCAAGGGCTTCGCCGATTTCACACCGGGATAGGAAGTTTTTTGCCCGCCGATGCAACTGAGCTAAGCCGTCTATATCTGCAGCCGGGGATTCTTTTGGCCAGTCTGGGGGCCTTGGCCTTGGCCTTTGCGGCCCAATATGTGTGGGGGCTGGAGCCCTGCATTCTTTGCCTCTATCAGCGCATCCCCTATGCCCTGGCCGCACTCCTGGGCCTGGTCGGGCTGATTCTCGGGCCGGACTGGCGGGTCTGGATCGCCGGGCTGGCGGGCTTGGCCTTCGCCGTGGGGTCCGGCATCGCCGCCTATCATGTAGGTGTGGAACAGCATTGGTGGCAGGCCGCCACGTCCTGCGGCGCCTCCACCAATAATGGCCCGCTCAGCTTCGAAGCCTTCCGCCAAGGGCTCAACGCCAAACAGGAAATCCGCTGTGATCAGATAGCCTGGACCCTGTTCGGCCTGTCCATGGCCACCTATAATGTCTTCGTATCGGGCACCTTGGCGGCGGGCAGCCTGATGGGCGCCCGGCTACTGGCCAGGGAAGACAGGACCGTGCCATGACCAAAAGCAAAAACATACCAGGACCCATTCCAGGGCCGGGGCGCACCGGTCCCGATGGCGCCGAAATGATTGACCGCATCATCCGCGTCGATCAGGCGGGCGAGCTGGGCGCGGTGCGCATATACCAAGGCCAGTTGGCCATCCTTGGCCGCACGCCCGACGGCAAAATGCTGGGGCATATGCTGGAAAAGGAACGCCAGCATCTGGCAACCTTCAACCGCCTCATGGCCGCCCGCCGGTCCCGCCCGACGGCGCTGAGCCCCTTATGGCACGCCGCCGGTTTTGCGCTTGGCGCGGGAACGGCGCTCCTGGGCCGCCGCGCCGCCATGACCTGCACCTCGGCGGTGGAAGAGGTGATCGAGGAACATTACGCCGGCCAGGAGGATTGGTTGGCAGAGGCAAAAGGTGAGGGCGAGCTCAAAAAAACTATCGCAGAATTCAAGGCCGACGAGGTGGAACACCGGGAGACAGCGCTTAAAGAGGGTGCCGAGCAAGGTCCGGGCCAGGAGCTGCTGGGCGGCGCCATCAAGGCCGGCACCCAGTTGGCTATCTGGCTAAGCGAGCAGATTTGAAATATCTTTTTTCCTCTCTGCCCCTGGCGGATATGGCCCACCGCCATCCCATAACCTATTTCGATATCAGCTCCCGGGGCGGCTTCCAGGATGATCTCCATCCTTTGGCTTTTGGCGTGGACGCGGTGGGCTTCGAGCCCGATCCGGAGGAATTTCGGCACCTGCAAACGCTGCCGCCCGGTCCCTGGAAATCCGTCATGCTACTGCCCCATGGCATCAGCGCTCAATCGGGCCCCCAGACCCTCCATGTTCCAGCCGATCCCCAATCGGCCTCCCTGCTGAAACACGATCAGGCCATCGGCAAAAAATTCAACAAGCCGCAATTTTTTGAAATCCAGCGGCAAATCGAAATCCAGACTCTTAGCCTTAGCGATGCCCTTGGGGAGACGGATTTCTCATCAGTGGATTATCTGAAGATTGGTATCGAGGGGGCCGAACTCCCGGTCTTCCGGTTTGCACCCGAGCTCATGAAAACCGCCCTGGCCCTCAAGACCGAAATGTCCTTCATCCCCTTCCGCACAGACCAGCCCCTGGCCAGCGAGGTGGATCAATTTCTGGGCGGCGGCGGGTTCGAGCTGATGGACATCGCCGGCCCGGCCCATTGGCGCCGCCATGGATATTTGATCCACCCCTATTATTCGCCGGAGACGCCGCCTTATTCAAAAGGCCAGATCGTGCAGGCCGATTTTCTTTATCTGCGCGATGCGGACAGTCTGAGCGAGGATCTCCCCAGGCTCCTCAAACTGGCCCTGATCGCCATGTCGCTGGGCTATTTCGACCACGCCCTGATGGCGCTGGAGCGCCCCGCCGTTGCCGATCACCTTGCCCGGGAATACAAGAAAACCCCCTTGGAGATGGTGGCGCCCGCATCGAAATTGTACGGGCGCAAGATGTTTATTCGTGCCGTTCATCGGCAGGTGCGGGATCTGATTCCCTTTCTGCGCTATTCGAAGAATCTGGTTCGCTGAAATTGCCACATGCGGGGATACCAATCCACCCCCCAAGCCTCTACCATGCTCCCCATGCCCAGCCTCATGGATTACACTGTGCTTCCGCATCTCAATGGCGGCATGGAAGGCAGTTTTCGATTGCCGAATTGGTTTAATCCTTAATCTTTTGAAGCCTGGACCAAACCCCACGAAAGGAGCCCGCCATGCCCCAGCCCGAACAGACCGATTATACTTCTCTCCTGCGTCTTGATGGTCGCAACGCGGCGGTGTTGGGGGCAGGTAACGGGATCGGGATCGAAAGCGCCCATGCCCTGGCCCAGGCCGGGGCCAAGGTCTATTGCTTCGACCATCACGAAGACCGGGCCCAGGAAATCGCCAGTGATGTGGGCGGCGTCGGCGTGTCAGGCGATGTGACCAGCCGTGAGGACCTGGAGCGGTTGTTCACCAAAATGCGCGACGAAGACGGCGGGGTGGATTGTCTGGTGGATATCGTCGGGCGCAACACGCTAGGGCCGCTGGGCGCCCTTGATGACGATGACTGGGCCGATCAGCTGCGCATGGTGGTGGACCACGGCTTTCGCGCCATGCAGATCGGTGCCCGCGAAATGGCCGCATCGGGGGGGGCTCCATGATATTCGTCGGCTCCATCGCCGGGCTGACCCACATGCCCAGCCAGACGGCCTATGGCTCGGCCAAGGCGGCGCTCCATCATATGGTCGCCTGCCTGAGCAAGGAACTGGCCGCCGATGGCGTCAGGATCAATGTGGTGGCGCCGGGCCTGACCAGCACGCCCAAGCTGGTGAGCAAGTACGAGGTGAAAGGGTTCGAGAATCTGGAAGCGGCCATTCCCATGGGGCGGCTGGCGACGCCAGGCGAAATCGCCAGCATCATCTTGTTCCTGGCTTCCGACATGTCGTCCTATATCACCGGGCAATCCCTGGTGGCGGATGGGGGATTGTCGGGCAATGTGCGCCTGGGCCTGACCCAATAAAAATAAGCGCTAGATTTTTTCCTCCTTGGGCAGGACCTGCAACGCTTCGTGGTCAATGGGGACGTCTTTCCAGACCAGCCGGTCACAGCCGGCAATGAATAAAGTGCCGTCATAGCCCTGGAAGAATTTGGTTTCCATGCCCATGGGATCGAACATGGCATCGATCGAGTTATCGGTGATCTCCAGGCGGGGAAAATCATCGGCCAATACGAAAAAGGCGTTGGTGCCCAACACGCAGGCCAGCTCATAGCCCTTTTCACCGGCCAGTTCGATCATGGCCAACAGGGACGCTCCTTGCGCGGTTTCCGGCTCCGGGTCCTGCACGAAAAAGACATCATTGGGGACGGTGGGATTAAACTCAATGACCACCAGGCGCGGGCGGAAGTCCTGCATGCCCTGCCAGACATGGAAATCATTGCCGTCGATATCGATGCTCATAAGATCCAGGTCCTTGGGCGCGCCGGCCCCGGCGAGGATATTATCCAGTGAATTTTCCCCCTCTCCCACCATGTGATTGAGGGTACTCACCTGGGGATTGGCGGCGTAGTTTTCTTCCAGCTCCTTGTAATTTTCCCCGTCCCCCTCCATCAACAGCCCGCTCCAGCCCGACATATTGAGCAACAGCCAGGTATTGGACATGAGCCGCCCATCAAAGGCGCCGAATTCGACACAGTATTTATTGTGTGTGGTGATCAGATCGAAAATCATGTCGATCACCCCGTCTTCGCCGAACTGAGACGTGACCTGATTAGCGTGACGGGCCAGATAGGTGCTGTCGGGATTGAGTTTGGGTGTTTTTCTCAATTCGATGCGCGGCATGTTTCCCCCATAATCAGGACTCTCCGTCAATCTCCGCCAACATCTTACATGAAGAACGATTCTTGGCTGGTGATTTTTGCCGTTAAAATATCTGCATTACCCAAGCCGGTTTACATTATAATTATGCCATTAGGATGCCCGTATAAGTATGCGGGGGAGTTATCCATGAAAACCAAAGTAAAATTTAAGTCGGACGGACTAACACTATCTGGCATCCTTCATGTGCCCGATGATCTGGCGCCGGGTGAAAGGAGTGCCGCCTTTGTCGTCATGCATGGTTTCGGCGGCTATAAGGACGGCCCGGAACATGTAGCGCAAGGCAAAATTCTGTGTGAATGGGGTTATGTCACTCTACGTTTTGATTTCCGTGGCTGCGGAGAGAGCGAGGGTGAACGCGGCCGTTTAATTATCGAAGAGGAGGTCCGCGATGCAATTGCAGCTGCTGAATTTTGGGATCTCATGAAGCAGCCGATGCAAAGCGTATCGGCCTCTATGGAGACAGTCTGGGAGCTACCGTGGCATTTCAGGCCGGTTCAGATAAACGGGTCGCGGCCGTCATCGGTTCTGGGGGTATCGGAAATGGCGCACGTACATTCCGGAGCATGCATTCAGAGCCCGGAGCCTTTCGGGCCTTTCTTGATAGACTGGACGAGGCAAAACAAATAAATCGCGGGACCGGTGAAACCACGCGGATATCGCGCTTCGATATTGTCCCCATTCCGGCCGAATTACGATCGCGTCTGGGCCCCGGTGCGCTGATGGATTTTTCCTATGAAACGGCTCAGAGCATGTATGAGTCGCGAACGGAAGATTATGTGGCTGAAATTGCGCCCCGCCCCCTTTTGCTTATTCACCCGGCAGCAGATCAAGTGGTACCTGCTTCGGAATCCTTCGAAGTCTTTAAACGGGCAGGTCAGCCAACAGAATTATATTTAACCGCCGGGGAAGATCACTTCCCACTGTCCGGCAAAAATCCTCAGTCACCGCTAATCATCATAATGTGGTTGGATCGTTTTTTCCCAGTGAAGAAGAATTAGGTAACAGGCAATCAGGTCTGGTGCGTCATCGCCGGATCGGTCTGGTGCCCCCAGAGAGACTCGAACTCTCACTCCGTTGCCGGAA
>CAZBQG010000155.1:0-10735 GCA_964493945.1 uncultured Rhodospirillaceae bacterium | reverse complement strand
GGTCAGGGTAACGTTTTCTCTGTCCCTGAAGCGGTCCTCCAAATGAGGATGGACCTTGGAGGCCATGGAAATCAGGAAGGGCTCGTCCAGCAGCCAATCCAGCAGACCGCGCCAGAAGATTTTCTTCTCCTCGCCGAACCTGGACAGACCTTCTTCATCCATTGGCAGCCCGGAGGCGGTTTCCTTGGCGGGGATCAGCTCATCCTCGCCCGGCAACTGACTCATGAGCTCGGCGTAGAAGTCTTCCGGAAAGACATTATCGATGAAAAAATGCGGATAGGGCTGGCTTTCAACCTCAGCCGCCATGAGCCGCTCAATGACGTGTGCGCCAATGCTGTCCATCCGATCCCCCTTTTCAACCCGATCAACAATGTGATCATACAGGTTTGCAGGGATTATTGCCAAAGATATCGGCGCCAGCGATAGCCAATGAGCAGCGTGAAAAACAGCCCCAACCCCACATAAACTGCCGCAGTGGCCTGGTAGCCCAACCACTCGATCAAGCCGCCCGAAGCCAAGAGCCCCATGGGCAGGGCATAGACGGCCAACATGCGCACGCCCATCACCCGTCCCCGGAACTGATCCGAGGCAGCCCCCAGAAGCGTCACCGCCATGGAGGCCATGGCCATGCCGTGGCTGACCCCCATGATCAGCAAAATGGGAAAGCCGCTCAGCCTGGTTTCCAGACGGGAAAAGACCAAGAGCAGCGCGTACCATAAAAGAACATTGACGATCATGAACCTGGCCGGGCGCACCCGGGTGCCGATCACGGCCATGGTCAGGGACCCGGCCAAGGCACCACTGGCGAAACCGGCCACCAGATGACCCAACCCGGTCTGATCCAGATGATAAATTTCCTTGGCCACATAAGGCAAAAGCCCATGGGACAGGGGAAAGGCCGTGGCATTGACCAGAACCGCTACCCACATGACGGCCAGGGCCGTCGGCGTGTTCCAGATATAAATCAGCCCCTCTTTCAAGTCGCGCCAGCGCGACGGCTTGTCCACTGTGGATGCGTCCTGGGAGGCCTGGTATCTGGAAACCCCCAGGGTAAAAGCGAAGCTGAGAAAATAGAACACGACCACCAATATATAGGCGCGCCCGATGCCCAATGCGGCGAACAGGCCGGTGCCGACCAGGGCGCCAACGATGCGGGCCGAATCCATGGAACTTCGGGTCAGGCCGACGGCACTGGCCAGATGGGCGGCGGGAATGGTATCGCCGACCAGGGCGTTGCGCGTGGAAATATCCGAGGGGCGGACCAGCCCGGCAAAAAAGGCGATGCCCAAAACGATATGAGGGGTGAGCAAACCGCCCAGGGCTAGCCCCATGATGATCAGGGCCAGTAGTCCGTAAAAGGCCCGCATGGAGCACAAAAGCGGGCGCCGCCCGATGCGGTCCCCGACGACACCGAACATGGGCGAAAACAGCGTGCCCAAGAAGATCAACGCACCGAAAGCGGTGAGCAGGACAACCGATCCGCTCTCGGCCAGCACATACCAGCCGAGAATCAGGTTCTCCATCTCGAACGCCCAGGAGGTGAGCAGATCGGCCGGCCACTGAAACCGGTAGCTCCTGACACGGAAGGCGGCAAAGGGGGAAATTTTCCCGGATCTAGTGGGAATCGAAAATCTCCTGATAGGCGGCAACGCCCTTGCGGATGGCGTCAAGCTCGGTGCTGCTTGGATTATCCGGGTCCCTGGCCGGCGGCAGACTGCCCAGTTTAAGCAGTGCGGCCATCAGCAAAATTCTTGCCTTGCTGCCGGTCAGATTGGCCGCGGCGATCTGGAATTCATGGGGATCGGCGAAGCCCTCCGGCGCGCCGCGGCCCACCTTGGCCACTGGAATGCCGCTTAACGCGGCCTTGATCAACAACTGATGGCGGGCCTTGGTGGGCAGGGAGCCATAGGGCACCAGCCCCTCGGCGACGATGCCCGTAAGCCGCACCATGCCCAACTTTTGTTCGATCAAGGCAATCAGGTCCAGCTCCAGGGTGGGATCGTCACCCACCTCCAGCCCTGAATAGCTGCCATCCTTGACGATGGAAACCGCCGGAATGGCTTCGGCCAGAAGCTTTCCGTCCATGTCCTTGACCGCCACCTCAACCGTTTCAATGCCACCCGCGCCCTGGCGGGCCGCCATCTGGCTGTCCGGCAGGCGGCTCATATTCATCTCCGACAAATAAGTATGCTTGAAGACCGGCAGATAGGTCAGCGCCATGCGGCCCGTATGGCTGAACTGGCCGATGATCCCGCCATGACCGCCGGTGGCGGTATAGCCGCCGGGCCTTGCATCCACCTTGGCAACCTCGCGGGCGGCGAAAATCTGTTGCTCCTGAATGACCACGGTTCCGCATTTGTTGCGCCCCCCGTCGTCGGCCCAGATGCCGGACGCGATGAAATTGACCGAATCCACGATATTCTTGGGCCCGTCATTGCTGATCTGGCCTTGCGGACGCTGGGCCGCATTGCCGCAGATGGGCAAAGATGTGTCGATCAGAAGATTGAACCAATAGGCCGTCTCCTCGACCTGGGGGCTGCCCTGGGTCCATATCATGCCGTCGTAATCGCCGCTGGCGGCCAGGACCTGCATGTCGTTGGTCGCCTTGGCCAGCATGGGCCGGGTGGGCACGGTAGCCAGGTGATAGGGCTTGTAGGCGTAAAAATCCTCGCCGCGCGTTTCGGGCGGGATATCCCCCTCGCCCACATCGCCGCGTAATTCATGCGCCAGGCCCTTTTTGAAGCCGGCCGGCGGCAGGCCCCGGTGGAAATCCACATCCGCCACCTGGGAAATCAGGCTGGCCCGCCCATCTTCGCCGATGGACAGACGGTCGATCTCCTCGAAGCTGCGCGAACCGTCCGGGAAAAAGCCCTGGCGGGCCTGTTCCTCGGGCGCGCCAGGGTTGGCGCATTCCTCTTCCCAGGGCCGGCCATCGGCCTGCACCGCCATATAAGGCAATGGATAAAGCCCGTCCTCGGGCTCCAGGATAATTTCATAAACCGGCTTGTCGGCATCGCTGGTGGGCTCAGCCAGAAGCTCACCATCCGGCCCCATATAGCCGTCTGGCGGGCCATAAAGTTCGCTGGCATCCCGCTCCATGGGATGGGCCGAGAACTGTTCCACATAAAGTTTGGCGGGCGCAGCCAGACGCTGGGCGCGCAAGGCATCAAACGCCAGGGGCGATCCGACACCATCTTTCATCAGGGGCAAACCATGGCGGGCCCGCGCCTTGTTCGACGTGACCAGGGGCGGTGTGTTCTGGATGGTGGCCGTCGGTCCGGCCAGATGTGCGATACGTGGTTTTTTACTCATAGCTGCCCCCTGCTTCAGATCATTTTGAAGGCATTTAACACCATAATGCTCTAACCTGTGAGGGAAATGTTCCGCTCCCTTTTGCACAACCTTAAGACCAAAAGCACGCTTCGTGTGCTGCGCCACCGCAATTATGCCCTGATCAAGCTGGTCGGCTGGTTCGCGGGCGCCGGTTTCTGGTTCTACCGCATCGGCATCCAGGTGCTGGCCTGGGACCTGACCCATTCGGGCACCTGGCTTGGGGCCATCGCCCTGGCCGAAGCCCTCCCGCTGATCTTTCTGCTGCCCGTCGCAGAAACCCTGGCCGACCGCCGTGACCGGCTGGTCATGGGCCGCCTGATCCAGCTCTCCATCATTATGGTCACCGCCCTTCTGGCCGTGGTGACCCTCAATGGATGGATCAATATCTATCTTCTGTTCGGCGTATCCTTGCTGCATGGCGCGGCCGGCGCCTTTTGGATGCCGGTGCGCCTGGCCATGGTCCCCAATCTGGTGCCCAGGGAAGATTTGGCCGCAGTCATCGCGGTTCACGCGACTTTGTTTAATCTGGCCCGTTTTCTGGGGCCGGCGGTGGCGGCACCCATCCTCGCCATCTGGGGGACCGGCGTCGTCTTTGCCGCCAGTTCGGTGGCCTATCTTCCTTATCTTTTCGTTCTGTTCATCATCGAGCTGGTCAATCCAGATAAGCGCGCCGAGAAGGGCCGCAACATGGTCGAACGTGTCAAGGAAGGGATCAGCTACGCTTATGGCCATGATGCGCTTAGATATCTTTTATTGATGATCGTCTTTTCGGCCGTGCTATTGCGCGCCTATATGGAACTGCTGCCGGGCATTTCGGAAACCGTCTTTTCCTATGACCCCAAGGAAGGCGTCGCGATCCTGGTATCTGCTATCGACTTCGGCGCCATCGGCGGCTCCATCGTGATGGGCAATATCACGCGGACCGAAACCCTGCTCAGGGTCTATTTCGCCTGCCTGACTTCCAACATTCTGCTGCTGGACCTGTTCGCGGCCACCAATTCCTTCTGGTTCGGCGTCGCCTGCGTCGTCGCCATGAGCGTCGCGGCGGTCGGCATGGACATCACCAGCCAGGTGATCGTGCAGGTCACCGTGAAAGGTGAACTTCGTGGCCGGATCATGTCGCTCTGGGGGCTCTTCACCCGCTCGGGCTCGGCCTGGGGAGCGGTATTGTTGGGCTGGATGTCGGGCTTCATGGGCCTCCAGTGGCCGATCCTGGCGGCGGCGGTAACCGCGCTGGTCGCCGTGCTGGTCATCAGCAAACGTCATGTGATCCGAGATGCCCTTGGCAAAGACCCGGCGGGCTAGGTCCTTCCCACCCCCCCGAAAAAATGCACGATCTCGCTGGCCAGTTTATCGGGCGCGCTGAGCATGGCCACATGCCCCTCACCGGGCAATATGATGGTTTCGGTGCCCGGGATGGCATCCGACAGGGAGCCGGTGGCCTTTTTCATGGCATCAGTGGTGTCTTCGCCCTGGAGGATACAGATGGGCAGGGCCATATGCCGGAAGCGCTCCGGCTCAATATCGTAATTGCGCACGGCAATCATTTCCCGGAGCAAGGTGGGGGTGCGGGCAAGCCGAAGGGCCCAGCTCTCTTGATTGGGTTTGGCCTGTCGATGGCGCTTCGGGACAGGCCGATAAAATCGCTCAGATAGATATCAAACTGCGCCTCCATATCATCGGCGGAATGGCAAAGGCTCATGCGTTCGATGGCGCGCAAATAGCGAGGTCCCTGAACCAGGGAAATGGGTGCTTCATAAAGCACAAGCGCCGCCAGCCTATCGTCCTGCCTGGCGGCTTCCAGGGCAACTAGACCGCCATAAGAATGGGCGAACATGCTGACCGGCGCTTCGATCCCACCGATCACGGCCAGCAAATCCTCGGCCTCGCGCTGCAACTTGTATTCGGCGTGATCCCCACTCGTACCCCGCCCCCGCCGGCCCACCAGAACCAGCCGGAAACGGGCATCCAATGAGGTGCTTAGTTTGTCAAAGACGCTGTGATCCTCGCCCGCACCATGGACCATGACCAGATTGGGACCCTCACCCGGAGGACGGCAGCAATTTCCGTTCCGTCCGGGGAGATGACCTGCAAGGTTTCCGCCATCAATTGGGAACGCTGACCCTAAGTTCCAGCAAGGCCTGGCGCTTTTCCGTGCGGATCACGTTGATGGCCCGCTCCAGGGCCGCCGGCAGGTCACTGCCTTGCTCGACCCGCTCCGCATAGGCCCGGCTGGCGCCCGCCACCTGACAGAAATCGGGCATGGGTTCCAAAGACGTGATCGGCATCTGGTTCATGCGCGCCGCCGCACCGTCCGGATAGACGTTGCGCGCCGCCCGCCGGACCGCGTTCCAGATACCATTATTCATGACCACGGTGAGGATCGGAAGTTCATGGGCCTCGGCCACCAGATGGCAGGCGACGGGATTGGCAAACATATAAGACCCATCACCCACATTGGCGATGGAAAGCCGGTCCCTATCGGCCAACGCGGCACCCAGGGCCGCCGGCACACCCCATCCCAGGCCACCCGAAAATGGCGGGCCGAAGAAGCGGTTGGGGCCTTTCAGATTCATGAAGGGCAAGGCGGCACCCAATTCGCTGAACACCACACCGTCATCGCCCAGAACATCGCTGATGCATTTGCTGACGAAGGGCGGCGTCATGGGTGATCCGTCACCCGAAAGGGCGGCCTTCATTGCCTCGGCCCGCCTGGCTCCACCTTTGGCCTTGATCCCGTCGTAGCGCGCCGATATGTCCGGTCCGCCGTCCTCCAAGGCTTGCGCAATGTCCTGGATGGCGCTGGCCGCATCACCGGCAATCGCCAGATCGTTGGGAAAGCTTCTGACCGGCATGGCGGCGAATAAGGGGTCGGGCCCGATATGAATGACCTTCGCCCCTTCCGCCGGGCTGTGGTCGCGCTGGATCCAGGGGACTTGCGCATTGACCACCAAGACGAGATCGGCATCACCAATCCAGGGAGCCACGTTATAGCCGCCATGCATGGGGTGGGCGCTGGCCAGATTGTTCTGAGGGGCCAAAAACTCCACCACGGGAATGGCATATTTTTCGGCCAGCTCCGAGACGGCAGCCCCGATGCGCCCCTGGGGATCACTTTTCTGGCAGACGATCAACGGGTTCTTTGCGCCCTCGATCATTTCGGCGGCCTGGGCCACGGCGCCTGCGTCGGGCTGGGAGGGCGCGGGCACCGCCTGGATCGGATCATCAATGTCCAGATTCCCGGGCCAGGGCTCGGCCAAAGGCTCGCGGGGCAGGCTCAAGAACACAGGACCCTTGGGATCGCTCTTGGCGATGGCCATGCCCCGGTCGATCAGGCCGGGCACCTGTTCGGCGTAGCGCAGCTCATAATCCCATTTGGTCACTTCCCGCACCATGGTCGCCTGATCGCGCATTTCCTGGCCATATTGAATGGGCGTCATGCGCGACCCCAGCCGGTCAAATTCGGTCAAGGGCGTGCGCCCGGCCATCATCATCAGGGGCACATTGTCACTGGCCGCATTGATCACCCCCATCACCGAATTGGCCAGGCCTACATTAACGTGCACCATCACGGCCTGGGGCCTGCCGGTAGTCAGATAATAGCCATGAACCATGGCCACGGCGGCGGTCTCGTGAGCCACAACCATGGGTTCCGGCATCAAGCCCGCATCATTGGAGGCATAGCCTTCGATCACCGGGGCGAAATCGGTGCCGCCATTGGCGAACATGTAATCCACACCGTTTTGTTTGAGCCGCATAAGCAGCGCTTCGGCTGCCGTGGCGGGTTGCTTGGTCTCACTCATTCTCGTCTCCCTGGTTTCATCAATCTCATATTCTCATATCTAGTGGTGGCTGGCCGAAGGCGACCCGCCCGTAATTGGTGCTTTGCAGGCCCCAATTAACCTGCACCTGGGCGTCGCCGGCATGGAGGTCCCGCCAAGCCCTCTGAAACAGATTATCCGACGTCATCCGACTGGCCCCGGCCAATGTATGGAGCCGCTGGACGGCTTGCAAACAGAGCTTGGTGGCATAGGCATCATTGCGCCGCCAACCGACGCGCATGACCAGTTCGGACACCTCTCCGGCATGAGCTATTTCCATGGCGGTTTCGCAATCGCTTTTGAGCAGGGTCCAGGCCACCGCCAGCTCGGCATCCGCCAGGGCGATGCGGCTTTGCACGGTGGATTGCTCGGCCACCTTGAGGCCGGAAACCGCCACCCGGCTTTCCAGGTCAGCCAAAGTAAGTTCCAGCGCACCCCTGGCCATACCCAGATTGGCCCCCGCGAAAATCTTCGAGCCCAGCGCATAGACCGGCGTGCGGTACAAAGGCGCGGGATTAACCCCACTGCCCTCGGTCGGCCCACCCCGGCATTTTTCCGTGCTCACCAGACGGTGTCCGGGGACGAGTAGCTCTTTAACCCGGGTCCGTTTGCTGGCCGTACCGGCCAGTCCACTCACAAACCAGTCATCGATCACCTCGATCTCGGAAACATGAACCAGGGCGAAATGGTGTTCCGGCGGCTCTCCCTCACCCCGGGGCAGCAGGACGTTGAAATCATTCCAATCGGCCACATCGATGCCGCTGGCGAAAGCCCAATCCCCATCCAGCACAACGCCGCCCTCGGCCTGGGTTACCTTGGCCGTATCGGTGGGGAAGGAGGCGCAGGTGAGGGCATCAGGATTGTCCCCATACAAATCCTCCTGTGCCTGGGGATTGCGCATGCCGTTGAGCCGGGCATGTACCAGCACATTGGCGAAGACCCAGGCGCTGGATCCGCAGCCCCGGCCAATCTCGGAGGAAATTTCGATCAGGGAGATGAAATCCAGCTCATAGCCGCCATAACGTTTCGGCAGAAAAATACGGTGAAACCCACCGCCAATGAATTCGACCTTGGTCTCGGCGGCGAGCGTGCGTTCTTCCTCAGCACGCTGAGAACGTTCGCGCAGCGTGGGCACCCAATCCCGGGCGCGCTGGGCCATCTCTTCTCGGCTGGACATCGTTCTCTCCCCCTTTATGTTCCCTAACTATCTGGCGCAATGCCCGCCGGGTCAATCTTCACTTGCCAGAGGCATGGATGTTTTAATAAAGAGAAGCCACCAACAAACGGGGAGGAGAGGCAGTCATGAAGATCCTGGAGGTAAACCACCTCACCATCAAGACCAGCGATCTGGAGGCGACGGCCAAATTCTATACGGAGGTTATGGGCGCGGAGCTGTTTGACCGCCCAAACTTTCCCGTGCCCTGTATCTGGCTGGGCATCGCCGGCACGCAAATTCATATCATGTCGGGGGACGGCGCCCTGGACCATAACGGGGAATTCGTGCCGGGAGGTGCCGCCTTCGATCATATGGCCTTCATGGCCAGTGGCATCGAGGATTTCCGGGATAGTTTCAGTAAACATAAAGTGGATTGGAAGGAGTTTGAAATCCCCGATGCCAATATCTGGCAGCTTTTCGTCTATGATCCCAGCGGCGTGCTGATCGAGCTTGCCTTCGAAGCAGCAGGCGAGCCCGAAGGCGCCAAGAGCCCGGACCAATCGAAACTTTATTTCCCGAGGAACTTCCCGCCGCCACCGTTGCTCGCATGGGAGAAAGTGAACCGGACGGGATTGGGATAAGGGGAGCACGGCCATGCTGGGCCTGATGATGGATACGCCGCTCTCGGTCATCTCTTTGCTCGATTATGCGGCGGGCTACCACGGCGAAGCGGAAGTGGTTTCACGCACGGTGGAAGGGCCTATGCACCGCTATAACTACCGCGATGCCTATAGGCGCGCCCAAAGTCTGGCCCATGCGTTGGGCGGTCTGGGCGTGGAAGGTGGCGACCGGGTGGCGACCCTGGCCTGGAATACTTATCGGCATTTCGAACTTTATTTCGCCGTCCCCGGCATGGGTGCCGTATGTCACACCATCAATCCCCGCCTCTTCCCGGATCAGATTGCCTATATCCTGGATCATGCCGGAGACAAGGTGGTGTTCACGGATTTGAGTTTCGTGCCCTTGCTGGAAAAGCTGGCCGATCAGTTGAAGCATGTCCAGGCCATCGTGATCATGACTGATGAAGAGCATATGCCGGACACTTCGCTCCCCGGCATTCATTGCTATGAAACGCTGATTGCCGGCCAGCCGGAAACCTATGTTTGGCCCAGGCTGGATGAAAACACGGCCACCTCGCTCTGTTACAGCTCGGGCACCACGGGCAACCCCAAGGGCGTTCTCTACAGCCACCGGTCCACCCTGCTTCATTCCTATTCGGTCAGCCTGCCGGATAATTTCGGCCTCTCCAGCATGGATGCGATTCTTCCCGCCGTGCCCATGTTCCATGTCAATGCCTGGGGTATCCCCTATGCCAGCGCCCTGGTCGGCGCCAAGCTGGTTTTCCCCGGACCCCTGGCGGATGGGGCCTCGCTCCATGAACTGATGGACACCGAAAAGGTGACCTTTGCAGCAGGCGTTCCCACCATCTGGTTCACGCTCCTGGAACATGTGCGGGCTCAGAACTTGCGGCTGGAACATCTGGAGCGCGCGACCATCGGCGGCTCCGCCGTTCCCCGCTCCATGATCGAAACCCTGGAAGACGACTACGGCGTCGAAGTACGCCAGGGCTGGGGCATGACCGAGATCAGCCCGGTGGGCACCATCGGCCGGCTCAAGGGATCGCAGAGGGATTTGGACCGCCAGACCCTGTTGGATTTCAAGACCAGCCAGGGGCGCGCGGTTTTCGGCGTCGATATGAAGATCGTCGATGAGACGGGTAAGCGCCTGCCCCGGGACGGAAAAAGTGCGGGCGAATTGCGCGTCCGGGGGCCCTGGGTGATGGGCGGCTATTACGAGAACGCCGCCGCCACCGATGGGGCCATGGACGAAGAGGGCTGGCTCCGCACCGGCGATGTGGCAACCCAGGACGGGGGCGGCTATCTGCGTCTGGTGGACCGTACAAAAGACGTGATCAAGTCGGGCGGCGAATGGATCAGCTCCATCGAGATCGAAAATGCCGCCGTCGGCCACCCGGATGTGGCGGAGGCCGGCGTCATCGGCGTGGCCCATCCAAAATGGGGCGAGCGCCCCCTATTGGTCGTCGTCCCCCGGGAAGGTGCCACGCCTGAAAAAGAATCCGTCCTAGCCTATCTGGCGGAGCGCCTGCCCCGCATGGCGGTGCCCGACGATATGGCCGTAGTGGATGAGATACCCCACACGGCAACCGGCAAAATACGCAAGACCCAGATGCGTGAAGATTTCAAGAATTACAAGCTGGGGGGGGCGTGACGGGGTAGCGCCTACGGCGGCACCCTCGATCCAGGAACGGGGTGGCTTTCCCTGTTGAACCCCAAACCTTAAAGTTGTTATGGTCATGTGTGGACGGCTCCCTTTTGGCAAGGGGTAAATTTGATGTTGCTGCAAA
>CAZBQG010000154.1:0-10736 GCA_964493945.1 uncultured Rhodospirillaceae bacterium | reverse complement strand
CAATCGGGCACAGGGAATGGGCTCATCGATGATTCTTTTTGAAGATTGGTATTATAGGTGCTATTGAGGCGCTTGGGCAATAGATGGGAGGTGCCCCATCAAACACCCCTAACTGGAGAGTATTTTCTGCCCCGCCTCGGTCAAGCGGTACCCGGTGCTGGTCATTTTCACCCATTCCAGTTCTATGCAATCTTCCGCATCCTGGCGGGTAACCGCAACATTTCCGCCTTCTTTGGCCACCCGGGCCAGCGTTTCGAGAATCTTGCGCCGCTCAGGCGTCAGATCGTCACTCATATCAAGTCTCCTTCAAAACTTGTGGCTAATATCTCAAAGCGGTGCTCCCCTGCCAACTCTAAATTTTTTATGGATGGATGTGCTTGGCCTCTGCAACCGCAGTTTCAAGTTTATTCAGAAAGCGCGACTGGTCGGATTTGGCAAAGGGTCTGGGCCCGCCGGTTATTTTGCCTCGCTCGCGCAGGCTTTGCATCAATTCCCGGTTGGCCAGGGCCATGCCGATGCCGGTTTCGGTGAACATTTCACCGTTGGCCTTGATGGCCAGGGCACCTTTCTCCAGGCAGCGCGCCGCCAGGGGAATATCGTTGGTGACGCAGATATCGGCCTTGGCGATATGTTCGGCGATCCAGTCATCGGCGGCGTCAGCCCCCTGGGCGACGATGACCAGCTCCACCAGTGGCGAGGCACTCGGCCGGATGCCGCCATCGCTGACCATGAATGTTTTCAGATCATGGCGGGCAGCCACACGGATGGTTTCATCCTTTACCGGGCAGGCATCCGCATCGATATAGATCTGGATTTGTTTATTCATGGTTTCGGTAACGCTAGTCAGACGCCTTAACTCTGTCAATTAAGCTGGGGTTTTTCACAAGGAGTGCCGGTGGTAAACTCCTCATTCAAAGGAAGCTAGCCGGGGAAGGAGTGCTGAAATCATGAATGAAATGCGCATTGGACAGGCCGTGCCGCGGGGTGAAGACATCCGCCTGTTGCAGGGTAAGGGGCGCTACGCCGACGACGTCAATTTTTTAAACCAGGCCCGCGCCCATGTCTTGCGCTCTCCCCATGCCCATGCCGAAATACGCGGGGTTAATCTGGACAAGGCCCTGGCCGCCCCTGGCGTGCTGGCCGTCCTCACCGGAACCGAGCTGGCCGAACGGGGGTTGGGCAGCCAGCGCCCCGGCTTTCCCGCCAAGCGGGCCGATGGCTCCCCCGGTTTCATCACGCCGCAGCCCCTGTTGGCCCAGGGCCGGGTGCGCTTTGTGGGCGAGCCGGTGGCCTTCGTGGTGGCCGAAAGCGTCAATCAGGCGAAAGACGCCGCCGAACTGATCGAAGTGGATTATGAGATCCTGACCCCGGTGATCACCGTCGATGGTGCCCTGGCCCCCGGCGCGCTTGCTGTCTGGGAAGACAATCCGGGCAACGAGGCCTACACCCATCAGGTGGGGAATGCCGAGGCGGTGGAAGAAGCCATCAAGAATGCCAAGCATGTCATCCGCCACCGAGTTCTGGTCAGCCGGGTGACGGCCAACGCCATAGAGACGCGGGGCTGCATTGCCCAATATGATGATTTTGAGGACCGTTATACCATCCGCGCCACGGTCCAGTCGGTGCATGGCATCCGGGGCACCCTGGCCAATTCCATCTTCAAGATACCACCCAACCGCATCCGGGTGATCTGCGACAATATGGGTGGCGGCTTCGGCACCAAGGGCGGGTGCTATCCGGAATACGGTCTGGCCCTGTGGGCATCCGAAGTAACCGGCCGCCCGGTCAAATGGATGGCTGAGCGGTCCGAGAGCCTGGCCAGTGACGAACATGGGCGGGGCGGGCTGGCCGATGCGGAACTGGCCCTGGATGAGAATTACAAATTTGTCGGGCTCAGAACCCATACGGTGGTGCCCATCGGTGCCTATTTTACGTCTGACCGCAATATCGGCTCGGCCATTTCGGGACTGGGTGGATTGGCGGGAGTTTATTGGACGCCGGCTATCCATGCCACGGTCACTGGTGCCTTCACCAACATCATGACCAATGCCCAATATCGGGGCGGCGCCAAGCCCGAACCCTGCCATGTGCTGGAGGTGATGGTCGATGAGGCGGCCCGCCAATTGGGGTTGGACCCGGATGATCTCCGCCGGCGCAACATGGTGGGGCCTGGCGACATGCCCCACAAATCGGGCCTGGGCGCCCTTTATGATTGCGGCGATTTTCCGAAGAACCAGGCGCAGTGTCTTGAACTGGCCGATTGGGCCGGGTTCGAGGAACGGAGGCTGGCCGCATTGAAGGAAGGAAAACATCTGGGCATCGGCATGTCCAACACGGTCACCGCCGTCGCCACCACCAATTACGAACATGCCGAGGTGCGTTTTGATGCATCGGGCGGAATTACATTATTGTGCGGCGCCATGGATCACGGCCAGGGCCATCAGACGGCGTTCAAGCAGGTGCTGGCCGACAAGCTGGGCATCGATGGGGATAACATCCGCTACCGGTTTGGCGACAGCGACGAGGTGATCACAGGCGTTGGCACCTTCAATGCCCGCTGCGCCGTGCTGGCGGGCTCGGCCGTTGTGCAGGCCGCCGACAAGATCATCGAGAAGGGAAAACGCATCGCCGCCCATATGCTGGAAGCCTCCATCGGCGATATCGATTACGAGGTGGGGCGCTTCACCATTGCCGGCACGGATCGTTCCGCCGGTCTGGGTGATGTGGTCAAGACGGCCTTTTCAAAACCCAAACTACCGCCCGATATCGAGCCCGGCTTTTACGAGCACGGCGATTTCGGATCGGACGCGGGAGCCACCTTCCCCAATGGATGCCATATGGCCGAAGTGGAAATCGATGCCGATACGGGGAAGGTGCGTCTTGTCCGCTATACCTGCGTTGATGATGCGGGGACCATCCTCAATCCTTTGATATTTGATGGCCAGGTGCATGGCGGCATCGCCCATGGGGTAGGGCAGATTTTGATGGAGGACATCAATTACGATACTGAAACGGGTCAGTTGCTGTCGGGGTCCTTGCTGGATTACTGCATGCCCCGGGCCGATGATTTCTGTCATTTCGAGATTGCCGCCAACGAACTGCCGACGGACCGCAACCCGCTGGGGGTGAAGGGCGTGGGCGAGGCGGGAACGGTGGGCGCGCTGCCCGCCGTAATGAACGCCATCAATGATGCGCTCCACCGCATCGGCGCGCCGGGGATCGAAATGCCGGCGACGTCTGAAAAAGTCTGGCGGGCCCTGGGGGACCTATAGGGGGGGACCTTTAGGGGCGGGGCAGGTCTAGTCTCGCGGGGCCAGGGGAGAAAGACGGCGGGTCGGTAGCCACGGGCGCGCCGCGCCGAAACCCGGATACTTGATAAAGCAGGCGCATTGTCAGCACGACCCAGGTATGCATCGCGGCGTCGTTTTCGACCGCATTGCTTAGACAGTGATAGAGCCAATCGAATTGAGCCCCCTTGATCGCGCCGGCTCGCAGGACTGCCTGGATAAAGAAAATGGCGAAAGTCTCATTGGCCGCCTCGGCATAGGGCGTATTGACTTGGCTGGTCATATCAATCTGCAAAAAGAATCATCGAACAATCATGGAAAATATAATGTCAATCTGGCACAGGGAGTGGGCTTATCGATGATTTTTCTTGCAGATTGGTATAAACCCACAGCCGCGCCTTACAGAGAAATCAGTAAACGTTTTGACACAGCCTGGACCAATAACCGCCTGTCCGCCAATGCCATGGAACCGCGTACTTGTCTGGCCAGCTAACGCCGGGCTGATGATCATGCGACTCTTTGGAGCAGCCAGCAAGGTGCGCACCGCATGCGTCCCGTATTGGCCCAGACGATTTTCCACAAACCGGCCCGCTGTTTCCGGATCATCTGCCCCCGATGTGGGGGGCGGCTTTGGCATGAAGGGGGGCGTCTTCCCAGAAGATGTGTTGGTCGTCTGGGCCGCCACCCGCGTGGCCCGCCCGGTGAAATGGACCGGCGAGCGGGGCGAAAGCCCGCAAAGCGATACCCATGCAAGGGATGCGGTGGCCCAGGCCGAGCTGGGTTTGACGGGGACGGAGATATCCTGGGCCTCAGGGTCACCACCAGCCATGCCATCGGTACCTATCTGGCACCATCGGCGCCTGTTCCGGCCATGACCGGTTCCATGATCTATGCCGGCGCCTATGATATTCCGGCGGCCTATATTCCTTCAGCGCCCTCTACAGCCATACGCCGCCGGTCGGCCCCTACCGGGGTGCGGGGCGGCCGGAAGGGATTTATGTGATCAAGCGCCTGATGGACAAGGCGGCCCGCGAAATGAAACTGGATCCGGTGGAGCTGCGAAGGCGCAATTTCGTCGGCCCTGAAAATATGCCCCACCAGACCAAACTGATGGCCGCCTATGACAGCGGCGATTTCGCCCGCGCCATGGATAAATGTCTGGGGCTGGCGGAATGGGACAGTTTCGAGGCCCGCCGCGTGAGATCTGAAAAAGTGGGCCGCTTGCGGGGCAGGGGGGTCGCTTATTTCATCGAATCCGCGGCACCCTTTAATGAGCGCATGGAAATCCAGTTCGACGAAACCGGCTCCGTGACCATACAGGCCGGAACCCTCAGCCACGGCCAGGGTCACGAAACCAGCTATGCCCAGATGCTCACCAAATGGCTGGGCGTGCCGTTCCAGTCCATCCGCCTGGTGCAGGGCGATACGGACAGTGTGTTTTTCGGGCGGGGCACCTTTGGGTCGCGCTCCATGACCGTCGGCGGTGCCGCACTGAAAGTGGCGGCGGACCGAATCGTCGAAAAAGGGCGCATTCAGGCGGCGCATATTCTGGAAGCAGCCGAAGGTGATGTGGAATTCGCTGATGGCGCCTACAAAATTTCCGGCACCGACCGCGGCGTTGCGATTGACGAAGTGGCCCAGGCGTCTTACGCCCTGGCCGGCTGGCCGTCTCATCTGGAGGTGGGGCTGGAGGCTGAGGGCAGCTTTTCGCCTACCGGTGCCAATTATCCAATGGCTGCCATATCTGCGAGGTGGAAGTGGACACCGAAACCGAGGCCGTGAAAATCATGCGCTACTCGGCGGTGGATGATTCGGGCGTGATCATCAATCCTCTTTTGTTCGCGGGCCAAATTCATGATGGTCTGGCACAAGGCATCGGCTAGACATTACTGGAACAGGTGGCGTTTGAGCCGGAGACAGGGCAGTTGTTGAGCGGCAACTTCATGGATTACTGCATGCTCCGGGCCGATGATTTTCCGGATTTTATTTTTGGACGATATCCAGGTGTCCTGCCTGACCAATCCGCTGGGCGTGAAGGGGGCGGGTGAATCGGGTACGGTGGGCGCACCACCTGCCGTCATCCATGCCATATTAGATGTGCTGGCGCCCCTGGGCGTGGCGCATATTCAAATGCCCGCGACGCCCGAAACCATCTGGCGCGCCGTTAAAAAAGGCGGTTAGCCGAGATGTGCCCCGTGCAATCCAGCGCAGGTGTGGCTATGATCCGTTCCAGACCCTTTGACATGGAGACATTCCCATCATGCCCCCCGCAACCAAATATCTGCTCATCATCAGCATGGATATCGATCCGGATAAGGAAGAATTATTCCATGAGGTTTATGAAAAGGAGCATATCCCCGGGATTCTGAAACTGCCGGGCATCCGTTCGGTCTCCCGCTCGGAAGGCCAATCGGCAAAGGTGCTTCTCGGTGGCCAGTTGCAGGATATCGACATGTCGGCGGAACCCCGCTTCACGGCCATTTACGAAATTGACGATCCGGAAGTCCTAGCAACGCAGGAATGGCAAGATGCCGTGGAAGCCGGCCGTTGGCCCGGAGATGTCCGGCCCTATACCTCCAACCGCCGTTTCGAGTTGCGCAAAATTATCGGGTGAGCGGTCTTTCCATGACCAAAAAGAACTACTTCGTCATATTTTGCGCCAGTCTGGTCATTCTTCTGTCCATGGGCATGCGGCAAAGTTTCGGCCTGTTTCAGACGCCGATTTCCCAAAGCTTCGGGATCGGGATCGCCGCCTTTTCTCTTTCCCTGGCGATCCAGAACCTGATGTGGGGATTGTCCCAGCCCCTGATCGGAGCGCTGTCCGATAAATTTGGCTCGGGCAAGGTGATTGCCACCTCCGCCGTCCTCCAGATTTTTGGGCTGCTTATGCTGGCCAATGCCGAGGCGGTCTGGGAGCTCCATGTCAGCACTGGAATTATCCTGGGCATTTCCGGATCAGGGCTGACCTGGGCGGTTATCCTGTCGGTGGTGGCGCGCAACGTGCCGGAAAACCGCCGCACACTTTTTTTTGGTATCTCCTCATCCATCGGCACGGGTGGTCAGATTCTCATCGCACCCCTCAACCAGTTCACCATCAACGCTTTTGGCTGGATCGATGCGCTGATTGTGATGGCCGTCCTGATGGGTATCATCATCCCCCTTTCGGTCATTTTGACCGGGCGCTCGGACGGGGGTGCCTCATCGGCCAAGGGCCGCGCCACTGAGGGCTTGCTCCAGACTTTGGCCCGGGCCCGCCGCCATCGCAGTTATCTCTATCTCACCGCCGGCTTTTATGTGTGCGGCTTCCAGGTCATGTTCATCATGGCCCATCTGCCCACCTATCTGATGACCTTGGATATGCCGGAATGGCTGCCGGGAATGACCATCAGCATGATCGGCATAGCCAATTTGATCGGCACCTTATTGTTTGGCTGGCTGGGCGATAAATATCCCAAGAAATATCTGCTTAGCTTTCTATATTTTTCGCGCTCCATGGTGTTCGCCATCTTCCTCATGGTTCCCGTGTCGCCGGTCTCGGTTTTGATCTTTGGCGGTTCGCTGGGGTTCCTGTGGCTGGCCACCGTACCCCTGACCAGCGCCTTGGTCGGGCATTTCTTCGGGCTGAAATATCTGGCGACCCTGGCCGGGATTGTCTTCGCCTCGCATCAGCTTGGCTCATTTACCTCGGTCTGGCTGGGCGGGCTTTTGTTTGATGAGACCGGGTCCTATACGGTGGTCTGGCAGATCGCCATTGCCTTGGGCGTGTTGGCGGCACTGATCCATATGCCGATCCGGGAAGAGCCGGCTCAGGCTCCTCAGCCCCAGCCGGCCGGCTAATAGCGCTTGTTCTCAATCACCTCGCGCCGGGTGATGTAATACCCGGCGCCAAAGATGATCACCGAGCCGGTCCAAACCCAAATATCGACCAATTCGGCAAACATCAGATATCCAAACAGCGCGCCTAAGGGCAGGCGCAGAAAATCGAAGGGCATGACGGCGCTGGCATCCGAGTTTTTGAAGGCCCGCGCTTGGCAATAATGGGCAGCCCAGCCCGAAACAGCCATGATCAGCAGGGGCGCCAGATCGTCCCAGCCGGGCGTCACCCATAAAAACACCAGGGGAATGGCGGTCAACGGTACCATCAACAGGTTCAGCCAGAAGACGGTCACGCTAGGCTCATTCGTTCGGGTGAGAAGTTTGACGCTCAACCAGGCGCCCGCGTAAAGGGCCGATGAAATCACCACCAGGATGACCGGCAGATCAATTTCCATGATACCCGGCCGGATGATGACCATGGCGCCCGCAAACCCCACCAGGGTCGCCGCCCAGCGGTGAAGCCCGACGGTCTCGCGCAACACCAGACCAGCGGCGATGGTTGTGAAGAGAGGGATCAGGAAGGTCAGCGCGATCACCTCGGCGATGGGTTTGACGGCGATGGCGTAATAAAGCGTCGCCATGGCAAAAAGGCCGAACAAGGTGCGGATAATGTGAAGGGGCAGGTTCGTGGTGCCAAGGGTCTTCACGCCGGAACGGGATACCAGGGGAATGATCATGAACAGCCCGACGATGGCCCTGACGAAGACGATCTCGAAGGCATCGAACTTGCCTTGCATGAAATGGACGCTGGCCAGCATCAGGGCAAAGAAGAAGGCACCCGAACAGGCCCAAAAGACGCTCAGGATAAAAGGGTAAGGGGCAGCCGGCTGGCTCATGTTTATTTGGGCTGACCTGGGTCCGTCTTGTCCCCGGCGAAAGACGGGTACAAATTGACATAGCCCAGCTTGTGGCGCTTTTCGGCCTGCGCCCTGGCCCGTTCCGGGCTCATGGGGGTGAAGCCGTATCCTTCGACGATCCGGCACATGAAATTCATGCGCGCCGTGACGGTAATCGCATCATGCAGCCCCTTTTCGTCCCAGCCGGCGGCGAATACCGCATCGGCGTCCTCTTGGGACATGGTGCTGGGCGCCAGGGTGAGTTTCTTTACATAGGCCAGCAGAGGTTTGAATTTTTCGTCTATCGGAGCACTTTGCGGATCATCCAGCAGCTTCTCGGTCAGGCCCGCCTCCATATCCCAGGTCTGGGCCGCAGTCGAATGGGCGATCAGGGAATAGGTGCAATCCAGAAGGCCCGCCACATAGGCCTGGATCATTTCCCGCTCACCGGTACTCAGGGGGGATGGCCCGTTGATCAGCGCCTCGCCCATTTTGGCCCATAATCCGAAAATCTCCGGATAGGCGATGAACACGTCGCGGGGGCCGGCGTCTTCGGGTAAGGATTTGAAGAACGGCACGGTGGCATCTCCTGGGTTTTGGGTTTAGGCGGAAAGCTCTTCCCTGATTTCGGCAAGAAGCTCCATCTGGCGCTCATCGTTGCTGCCGGTGAAGCGGACACATAAATGGGTGGCGCCGCCGTCGGCGAATTCGCCCAGCCAGGCGGTGACGGCTGCCCGGTCGCCGGCAAAGCAATATTGCTGGTTGCGGATCAATTCGGCGGGCAACAGGTAATAGCCCGCCAGATAATCATTCAATTCGGCCTCCGCCTTGCCGGCGTCATCATCCAGCGAAATGGTCACATAGACCGCGCCGGTGATTTTGGCGGGATCGCGGCCCTCTTCCCGGGCATGCTCCTTCACCTTGAGCCATTTTCCGCCCCATTCCCGGGGTCCGCCGTCACCCGATGGGAACCAGCCATCGAAATAGCGCCCAGTGCGCAACAGGGCCTGGGGCACCCCGCCGCCGCCCCAAAGGGGTGGGCCGCCCGGCGTGAAGGGCAGGGGGGCCAACTCCAGCCCCTTGACGGTCCAGCGGCCCTCCCAATTCACCTTTTCGCCAGTCCACAGGGCGCGGCAGAGCTTGATCTGCTCGATCATGCGCCCGATGCGTTTTTCAAAGGGTACACCCACCGCCTCGAACTCCGCCCGGTTTGCCGTCGAGTCCCGGGCCGTGCCGAAGCCAAATATGACGCGCCCCTCGCTGATCTGATCGATGGTCACCGCCTGATGGGCCAGCACAACGGGATTGCGCAACATGGGCAGCAACACGGCGGTCCCCATCTTGATTTTGCTGGTGCGCCCGGCAATGGCGGCGATCAGGGACAAGGGGTCATGGCGCGGCTTGGCGGTTACGGAATCTCCGATCCAGACCGCATCCAGCCCGATCTCCTCGGCCCGGCCGGCAAGTTCCAGGATGGGCCCGGTTTCGTGCTTTCCGACTACGATCCGCTCGCGGGTCGGCAACAGATATCCAACTTCCAACTTCATCCCCCCGGAGCTTTCAGCAGCCCCTCCATACCGTTGATGTGATCGACCTCATGATCGCCCTGGACCACCTCAAGCTCCATGGCGCCCAGTCCTTCGATTTCGAATTTAGCCGTTTGGCCCACCTCGATCCAGCGCCCCGTATCCATGGAACAAGATGCCCCGATGGTTCCCGTGCCCAGCACGTCGCCGGGATAGATGGATTCATTGTCGGACGCATAGGCGATAAGATGTTCGGCCAGATATTGACGGCCGTCCGACGTATTGCCTTCCCACCAGGTCTCACCCTCCACCGATAGGCGGCCCCTTTTGTCCTGATCATTGGTCTCATCGGCGGTTACCAGAAAGGGGCCCATGGCCACGTGGAAATCCTTGTTCTTGGTGGGGCCCAGAAATTCCCGGTCGAAATGGTCGCGCCCGCTGCTGTCCACCAGCAGGGCATAGCCGGCGATGTAATCCCCCGCTTCCTCGACGCTTAGATTGCGCCCTTCGCGCCCGACGATGATGGCGATCTCCAATTCCAGATCCAGCATCTTGGTGAAATAGGGAAAGGGAACCGGATCTTCAGGCCCGGCGAAGGAACTGGGCAGCCCTTTATAATAGGTCGGGAACTTATAAAATGCTGGGCGCTTGCCCTTGGGTGTCCCCGGCTGGGCCAGGGGGGATTTGGACATATGGTCTTCATAGACCGAAAAATCCCTGAAGGATGTGGGCCAGGGCAGGGGGGACTCCAGGCGGATATCTTGCCGCTCATAAATCAATGGCGCGCCATCCAGCCCTTCCAGCTTGGCATCCGATTTCAGGCATTCATTTGCAAAACCCAGACCGGCTTTCGCCGCCTCCAGGGATTTGCCCCCTCCCTCAAGCCAGCCCAACATGTCGGGCGGTGTGCGCAATACGGCCAATTCCCGGGGCAGGGGCTCATCCGTACCGTGTGCCAGATGGGCGGCGTAACAATTGGTCGCGTCCGCCACCCGGCCGGTTTCGTCACCATCCACCAGGATGCCCAGGCGGTTTTCCCGCCCGCCCGGCCCCACCACCGAAAAAGTCACCAGTTTCATTATCCGTTCCCCCGCTGGTCGGCCCCCATTGAGTGGCCCAGGTTGAATGTTAGTGCATGACCGGCCTATGGTCCATTGGAACGATGGGGTATTGAAACGCTATTCTCCGCCTTGAAAACACGAGGCTTGGGA
>CAZBQG010000153.1:0-10763 GCA_964493945.1 uncultured Rhodospirillaceae bacterium | reverse complement strand
TTAGTATACTGTCCCGAGTTACCATTTTTCTGTTCAATGATTTATCTTTTTCCGGATTGCTGACCTGCCCCGAAAACGACATAGTTCCAAATTATAAACTCTTATCGCTTGAGGGGCTTTTCCATTTCCGGAAGGACTTTAATGATTGGCTGGGTGATCGGATTGATGAATTGGAAGGGCCGGCAAAATCGCTTTGTTCTTTGGGCGGTGATCCTGGTCTCCGTCCTGTTGAACGGCCAGCCTTTGCTTCTTGCCGCACGGCACGCCCCCCTGATCACCTTCAGCCCGGTTTGTAGCGGGGGTTTACATAGAGCTAATGTTTCCGGCATCTATTATTTTCTTGATGGGAAAATGAAACCGGAATTCATTGATGCCGTGGAAAAATATTTCTTTGACGCACGCATCCGTTACCATCGAGTGAATGATACGCTGCTTGTAACATTTTCCGATTGGTTAGACGCTAAAACCTGGGAGGAAGCAGGCGCACTACGCATAGCCAGTTGGAAGACGGTCTATGGTATCGTCAAGGAAAGAACGGGCATACATATTTTTGACGCTCCAAGAATCCTGTACGTCCACCCCGAAGACAGCCAGTCCACCGGGCAACATTGCAAAACAATGAAGCTGATTGCGATGATACCTGAAGGAATGGAATATTTCCGGCTGGAAGACGACCCATTTTGGAAAGAAAGGCTGAAAAACCTTAAAGACGTAAAAGCGCCGGATTGACCTCTGCCAGGGCGCTTGTTTCAATCCTTCCAATTGAATTCTACTGGAACGAGTATGCCGCCGATTATTCGGAGTTTGGCTTGAAAATATTGCCGCCATTTAGCTTCGGTTTTAAAGTCCCTGGCCCCGCGATATTTCTTTAACTCCAATGCCCCCTTGGCAAAAGATCCCCCTTCTTCAAAATTGTAGTCGTCCTCCAATAGGAATTCCACCGGCCCCTCAACATGAATGATATCACCCTCTCGCCTTGCGGAGAAAGTTCCCTTTCCATCCAGATTGTGATTGCCAAGCGCAAAAGTGAGATCTGGCTCGCCGCTAAGAAAAAGGCCTCTCGCGGTAATTTTTCCATCCCAGCCGTCTTTTAGTTGGAGGGGTTCCTCCCCTTCCTGGAGCGTTTTCAATATCTCGGCGAAGTTTTCTGGTTGTTTGGTCCTTTCTCCTGGAAACTCTCCTCGAAATAGCTTCTGATCCAGTTTTCGGCATCCGCGATGGGCTTGGCGGGGCGGACCTGTTCGGGGCTCAGACTGACATTTGCGCCGGTGCCGTCCATATAGTGTTCCAGTAATTTTGCAGACAGGTCCAGGCCCAGCATGCGTCCCGTCCCGGCGTAGCCCCGATAGGTATCTGCATAGATATCAAGGCCTCTTTCCTGATTGGAGCGGGCCGGGGATGGTTGATTATTTCCATCCTTCTCAGTTGCATCCATATTGGGATAAAGGACTTCCGCCGCAGTTGATTCAGCGCCGGGGCGGCCGGCAAGGGGAGCCGGTGGCTTCTCCCAGTCAGGGAGCCATTCCTCTTCCCGGGGGGCATCCGCCTTAGGTTTAAGGACACTGCCCGCATCCGATTCTTGCTTTCTCTTCCTCTCCGCCTCCATCAGACGCCTGCCGGCCTCCTCCTCGGCGGCGCCCATGTTGGGATAGAGCACCTGAGCCGCCTCCGATCCCCAATGCCGGGCGCGCTCACGGTAGGCGATATTTTCAGGGGACATGGGCCGGACCTCATTCACCGGTTTGACGCTTTCATCGCCAGGATAGAGGATGTCGGCGACTGAAGGCTGGCTTTGGTTCCTTGCATGGTCCAAGGGGTTCACCGGCGTTAGGCTCGGCGCCTCTTCAATTTTTTCCGGACCATTCCAGTCGGGATAAAGCACCTCTCCGGCAGTCAGGTTTTCCCGCGGGTCCGGAAAGGCTTCTCTGCTTTTTCTCTTCTTCTTCATGGTAGAATCTCCATATTTAGGGTTTATCCATGGTGATGCATTGTCATGGTTTTTAAACAAGAATATTAAGATAACATCATCATTGATATAATGCAACCCCCATGCCCTTTATTGCCTCAAACCCATAAAACCCTTTATGGAAGTCAAAGAATGAAGATTAAACCAGATTTATCGTTGATAATTTACAACTTAATCGCCCTCATTTTTCAAATAAATGGGCAAATTTCTCGCGCATCTTGGCTTGCAGTTCGGGGCTGGCTTCGGCGACTTTTGGAAAATCGTCCTTCCAGCCCCAGGGGCGGCAGGCATCTACCACGGCCCGGTTGTTGTGGTAGGGCGGCTCTCGCAGCAATGTATCCAGGGGTGTGGACCAGGCGCGGCGGATATAATCGATATCTTCCGGCGGATCGCAGCGCGTCGACATGGCCCAGACAACATCGAACAAATTGCTGGGATCGATGTCTTCATCGACCACCACCGTCCAGCGCCCGGCGTAATTGCCCGAATGGCAATTCTGGGCCAGCATGCCGGCCTGTTTGGTGTGGCCCGGATATAATTGTTCGATGGAAATCACATTAAACAAACGGACGGCTGAACAGGTGTGGCACCACACGCCTTTAACTCCCGGCAGGCCGGCCTTTTCCACCTCGTCCCAGATCATGGCCGCCTTGACCAGGGCCGTGGGATGGGCGTGGTTGGTGGGCGGCCGGCCCGGGCTGACCATGGTCATGATCGGATTGTTGCGGTAATAGACCCGCTTAACCTTGACGATGGGCTCTTCCGATTCGTCCGATGCGTAATAGCCCATGAATTCCCCGAAAGGCCCTTCGGAACGCAGCTCATCGCCATAGATTTCCCCCTCGACGACGATTTCCGAATGGGCCGGGATGGGCAATCCGTGCAGCTCGCTTTCCACCATCTCGAAGGGGTGGCCACGGTGGCCGCCGGCATAGGCGAATTCATCGGTGCCGAAATCCACATTCTGATTGGCGGCCATAAACAATAAGGGGTCGTGGCCGAAGGAAATGGCGACGGGGCAGGGCTTGCCTTGGGCAAAATATTTCTCGCGGATCAGGCGCCCATGTTTGCCCGGACTCATCCAGATGCCCAAGGTGTTCTTGTCGTGAAGCTGCACCCGGTAGGTGGCCATATTGACCCAATTGGTATCCATATCGGGCGTGATCACCAGATCATCGGTGCCCAGATAGCGCCCGCCATCCCCTTCGTGCAAAAAAGGCGCCGGGAATTTCATCAGATCCACTTCGTCGTCGCGCTCGATATTTTCGAAGACCGGGCCTTCCTTGACGATTTCTGGCGGCGTCAGTTCAAAATCGCCGCGCATGCGGTCGCGGTAGGATTGGACCAGTTCGATGGCATCGTTGGTTTCGGGCAGGCCCAGCACCATTGAGAGGCGCTTGGTGGTGCTCAACACGCCGGTCAGGGCGCGGAAACCTTCCGGCGATCCGGGGATGTTTTCAAAAAGCATGGCCGGAGCACTTTGTTCCCGGCCCAGATGGGCAAACAGCATTTCCTGCAAGGCGCCCATCTCCAGGTTCCAATCGGCCCCGTCGATGCGCAACAGCTCGCCCATATTATCGACGCTTTCCAACAGATCGCGGAGATCATTGTAACCTACATTGGGGCGCGCCTGATCGGCTTTTACCTTTTCGTCCATAACCCAGCTCCTCCCTTACCCGGTTTGATCCACCTTGGGTTTGAGTATTCCCTTTTGCTTTTCATTGGGCAAGTGTCATCGGACATGCTCCGGGACTGGAGAAAAGGATCAGGCTGATGACAGGGTTGAAGGGACAGGTAGCCATCGTCACCGGCGGCGGCGGGCTGGGCAAGGATATCGCCTTGACCCTGGCCGGGGCGGGTGCGGCCACCGTGCTGGCCGGACGGCGGGCCGAGCGCATCGAAGGGGCCCAGGCGGAAATAACCGATGGGGGCGGCAGGGCGCTCGCGGTGCAAACCGATGTCACCCGTGAAGAAAACGTCATCAATCTGTTTGAAAAGGCGGTGGAAGCATTTGACCGGGTGGATATCCTGGTCAATAATGCGGGCACGGGCAGCGGCAACCGGGTGTTCGTCGATCTGTCATTGGCGGAGTGGGGAGAAGTACTGGCGACCAATCTGACCGGGCCGTTTTTGTGTTCGCGTGAGGCCATGCGCGTCATGATCCCACAAAAAACTGGGCGCATCGTCAATATCGGCAGCATTTCGGCCAAGACGCCCCGGCCCAATTCCGCTTCTTACACGACAACCAAGCTGGGGCTGGAAGGGCTGACCAGGTCCCTATGCCTGGATGGGCGGGAACATAATATTTCAGCTTCCATCATCCATCTGGGCGCCACCGATACCTTGGGCGGGTTTGGCTCGGAACGCATGCATGAACGCCTGCCGGGCGGCTACCGCCTGCGGCCCCCGGATGTGGCGGAAATTATCCTGAACATGGTGAGCCTGCCGGGCATGGCCAATATCTTCGACCTCACCGTTCTGACCGTGGATCAGCCCTCATTTATTTCCAGGGGCTGAGGGAGACGGGGAAATGCCCGAGCGGATTGCCCAAATCCCCACGCAGGACGGTTAGATGGAATGCTTCATCTCCCATCCCGATGAGGGTGGGCCACACCCGGCGGTGATTATTTTCATGGATATCTGGGGATTGCGCGAAGAGCTGTTCGATATCGCCCGCCGGGTGGGAAGGGAAGGTTATTACTGCATAGTGCCGGACATGTATTACCGGGACGGCGGGCTCTGCTTTGATACCAGGGACGAAACAGGCACTCATCTATCCGCCGAACGCATGGATCCCGCCATGCTCGAGCTGGCCGTTGAGGCCGGGCGCAGGGTAAACGAACGTGGCGTGGCAATGGATACGGGCGCCATGCTGGAATTCACTGGCCTGGATGAGCCGGCCCGCCCGGACCCCGCCGGCGTAATCGGATTTTGCATGGGGGGACGCCTGGCCATGTTCGCCGCCGGCCATCACGGGGACCGGCTGCTTGCCTCGGCTAGCTTGCATGGTGCCAGGCTGGTGATGGAGGAGGAGAATTCGCCCCATCTTCTGATCCCAGAGATGAGTGGCGAATTTTATTTCGGATACGCCGGAAAAGACCCCTTCGCCGCCCCGGAACTGTGCAGCCGGATCGCAGAGGTCATGGAGGCGGCAGATTTGGAATATGGCCATTGCCTGCATGAAGAGGCGGATCATGGATATGCGCTGCCGGAGCGCGATGTGTATGACCCAAAGGCGGCGGAACGGGATTGGGAGTTTTTTTTTCAATGTTCCGCCGGCGATTGCCGGGTTAGGCGGGTGCCTTTTTACCTCTCACATCTCGTGAGGAATACCGGGGGGCTGGCTCTCCAAAAGAATGAAAAAGGCTCTTCTTTCCCTTTCTCCCCAAAAAATACTGTTTGGCAATATTTGGTTAGGCTAGGCCAGGCGCGATATTGTACCAATTAAAGACCTGGCCCCTCGCTAGCTGAGGTGATCAGGAATCGTTATTCTTTGGCAGATGAGTCACTGAAAGTTGGCCTTGTAAAGATTGATTTCGGTGGAAGGCCCAGCACTTTACCTATGTTCGTTAACTCCAAATTCTATTTGATTTTTCATCTTTTCTAAGCGCCCCACTGCACTTATCGCCGCTGCGCTATCTTGAGCCTCCACCCTCAACACCGCACCCCACATCGCGCCCAAAAATAGATTCAATGACAATCCCAGTACGGCGAGACTCGCGAATATCCGATGCATCCTGGTCCCTGTCATTAAGTAAATTGCCAGACCCCCTGGTCGGCCCCCATTGAGTGGTCCAGGTTGAATGTTAGTGCATGACCGGCCTGTGGTCCATTGGAACGATGGTTTCTGGGGCTGGTGGGATTAAGAATGCCAATGTAACCAAACATCCAATGAATAGTTTTATTTTATATGTCCTCATTAGCCATATGCAATCTTATCGAAAATTTTTTTCTAATATAAGTATAAATATCTTAAATATAACACATATAAATCATTGCAATTGCCAAAGCAGATCGAGAAATCAATGCGCTTGGATAGGCCGCGCCACGCGCGTGTTCTGTTCCGAATTATGCATAATTTGTAAATCCCACCCTTGACCAACCAGCCAGATATGATGCTATCGACAAAAACAGCAGAATAAGCGGTGGATAGCGATATCCTGTTTGCCTGCGAGAGGAAGAAAGAAAAGGCTCCAGCCTGGCTCTTCACCTCCTCTCCTTCTTTATCCAGTCCTGCCCCCTAACGCTCAGGGCTCAATATTGATCGCCTTCGAAGCGTTGATTGAGGGCGGGATTGGACTTTCGTGCCCGCATCATCCAGGTCATGGAGCCGGTTGGCATTGATTATTGTCCTCGCCCACATAAAGGCGTGGATCATGGCTACGCCTTGCCTGAGCGCGATGTCTATGCCGGGCACGCTGCAGCTAGCATAGGGAAAATATTTTTGCCATGTTACGCCGGCGGCTGGATTCATTTTATCAAGGGTGCCGTCGGGGCGGGACCCCCGTCAAAGGTTGGCCCCTCTAAACCGCCAGATTGAGCATCTCCACCGCGTTCTCCAGGAAAATCTTTTCCTTTTCCGCATCGGGAATATCCATGGCCTCGACGGCGCGTAGCGTCCATTCCATGAAGCCCGCCGAATTGGGAATGCGCTTCGCCCCCAAGGGCACATCCGTGCCGAACAGGATATGATCCGCGCCGAAAAAGGCATAGCCGCACATCATCGCCGCCACGTTCCCGTAGAGCGCCGTATCGTTATAGAATTTTTTCAGATTGCCATGGGTCTTGCGTTCCGGTGCCAGCCAGCGGATGCGCTGCTCGAAGGTGGGGATCATGGCGCCCAGATGATGGGTGATGAATTTGAGGTCGGGAAATTCGTTGAACACCCAGCTGGACGCGATGTCGATCATCGCCATCGAGGTCTCATATTCCCAGCCCAGCAGGTTTTCCTCTCCCACATGCTGATGCTGGGGCTCGGTCGGGTGGATCCAGATGGGCAGATCATATTCGGCCATCTTGGCGTAGAGGGGCCTGAGCCGTTCTGAATTCAGCTTCTCGCCCATGATGTTGGTGTAAAGCCGGATGCCTTTCAAACTGAGCTCCTGGATCGCCCGGTCGCATTCGGTCAGGGCCAGATCCATATCGTTCATGGGCAGGATGGCCACCCCGCCGATGAAGCGGTCCGGATAATTGATGACCAGTTCGGCCAATTCGTCATTGGCCATCCTGGAAATCTCGTTGGCGTCCTTGGGCCCCAGAAAGACCTCGACGGGCGGGTTGGAAATGGTCAGCACATGAAGGATATTCGGGTGGCGGTCCATGAAGCGGAAGCGCAAATCCAGGTCATTGACGGCGGTGCGCGATTCCCGGCGCCCAAGATAGTCAACCGATCCCTGGGCCGCGTTTGATTTGGCTCTTTTTTGCATTTCCTGGGCCGCCTTGCGGGGCCACCAATGGGTATAGACGTCGATTTTCATGATTGCTTATCCTTGATGCCGTTTTGAAAAGTGGACAGGGTAACGTCTTTCATTCTGGCCGCCCGCTTGCCCAGCCAATGGGCGAAGAAACCGCCGAGGGCGGCGAAATCATCATCGATCCCCAGTTTTTGTGCCGCATCCATGGGCCAGTTGGGATTGTATAGCAACTCCCGCCCGATGGCGATCAGGTCGGCCTGACCCCGCTGCAATATCTCCTCGGCCTGATCGGCATGGACGATGAGCCCGACGGCCATGGTCATGATATCGCTGTCCTGGCGCAGACGCTGGGAGTAGGGCACCTGATAGCCGTAACTGGGCGCCATCTGTTCGATAGAGCCCCCGGCGATACCGCCGGCGCTGCAATCGATTACATCCACGCCCAAAGGTTTGACCAGGCGGGCCAGGGCCACATTCTGGTCCGGTCCCCATCCCGCATCGTCTTCGATGGAGAGACGCAAGAACAAAGGTTTGTCCTCGGGCCAGTTGGCGCGGACGGCTTCCACCAACTCAAGGGTGAAGCGCATGCGCCCTTCCTCCGATCCGCCATATTGGTCGTTGCGCAGATTGGCCACCGGCGACAGAAACTGATGGATCAAATATCCATGGCCGCCATGTATTTCCAAAATATCATAGCCCGCCTCATGGGCTCGCCGGGCGGCCTGTCCCCAGATGTCGATCATGCTCTGGACTTCAGCGGTGCTTAAGGCCCTGGGCGTGGGGTCCTTGTCCGAATGAGGGATTGCACTGGGCGCCACCAGTTCCCAATCATCGAATGACGGAAGGCCGTCCGCCGGCTCCAGGGGTTGGCCGCCTTCCCAGGGAAGGGTTCTGCGTGCCTTGCGCCCCGAATGGCTGATTTGCAGGCCGGAAACGGCACCATTTTCCCGGATGAAATCCACCAGACGGGCATGGTCCGGGATATGGGCATCATTCCAGATGCCCAGATCGCCCGTGGTTCCCCTGCCGCGCCGCTCGACCTTGGTCGATTCGATCATCACCAGGCCAGCACCGCCCATGACGAAGCGCCCCGCATTGACCAGATGCCAATCATTGCCGTGGCCTTCGACGGCCCTGTATTGCAGCATGGGTGAGACCACCACCCGGTTTTTCAAGGTGACGTCGCGAAGTCCGATCGGCGTGAAAAGCAACGGCGCGCTCATCCATTCCCCCCCTTGGTTTTTCCCCTATTACCCAGTGCCAGGGAAACTAGCCCCATTCCCGGCCGGGCGGAAAGGAATTTTCGTTCTGGTCAGCAACGCCCGGGGGACTTAAAAAGTATCATGACTGAAATCCTGCCCAGCCCAATTTCTCATACCTATATGTCCCAACGCCTGCGTCTGCATTATGTGGATTGGGGCAACGAAGACGCGCCCCCTTTGCTTTTGGTCCATGGTGGGCGGGACCATGCCCGAAGCTGGGACTGGGTCGCCCAGGAGCTCTGCCGGGATTTTCACATCATCGCCGTGGATATGCGGGGCCATGGCGATTCTCAATGGAATGATGCCGGCAATTACGTCACAGATGAATTTGTCTGCGACTTGGCCAAGCTGATCAACACCGCTGGGCTCGCCCCGGTGAGCATCCTTAGCCATTCCATGGGCAGCATCATCAGTCTTCGGTACAGTGGCATTTACCCAGAAAAAGTCACCCGCATCATGGCCATCGAAGGGTTCGGCGGGCGAGGTCCCAAGCAGAAAGGCGAGGATGCCCCCAAACACGAACGCTACCGTATCTGGATCGAACGCATGCGAGATTTCGCCGAACGCCCCTTGCGCCGCTATCCCGACATGGATGCGGCGATTGGGCGCATGTCAGATGCCAACGCCCATCTGTCGCCCGAACAGGCACGGCATTTGACCATCCACGGCGTTAACCGCAACGAGGACGGCAGCTATTGCTGGAAGTTCGATCCCTGTTTTTATGGGCGCTTCCTGGTGCCGTCAGGCCTGAACCCGCCGGACGGGCCTGATTTATGGAGGCAAATCATCTGCCCAGTTCTGCTGGTGCGGGGCGCCGACAGTTGGGCGTTGGGTCCCGAAGAATCGGGGGCGGCGGATAATTTCAAGAATGTGCGCTGCGAAATCATCCAGGATGCCGGCCATTGGGTCCACCACGACCAACTGGATCAGGTGCTGGAGCTGGCCAGAGGTTTCCTGGTGGGCTAGCGCCGGGTAATGACCGCAAACTCACCGGGTTCGGGGCCGACGGGCTCGCCGCTCAGGATATCCACAGCCTGTTCCACTTTGAATCCATTATCGGTCAATTCGGCTGCTACGCTTTCAGGCTTAAAATATTGCAGCCAATTGAAAATCTCCCGGGTCCGGTTGGGCTCGGCGATCAGATAATGGTCCAGGGCGAATTTTTGCTCTGCGTAAAGCAAAGTTGTCAAAAAACCAAAATAATCCCCCGCCGCCCAGAACCCATCCATGAGGCGGCGCTCATAGCTGGCCTGTTCCTCCCTTTGGGCAAATTGGGTATGGGAAAAAACATCCAGGACAAAATAATCGCCGGGTTTCAAGGAAGCATGAATTTTGCCACAGAGCAGCTTTCGTTGTTCAGGTGACAGGGCGCAGAGATCGCCATAAATCAGACAGACGAGATTCTGCTCCGCCGGCAGATCGTCTTTCAGATAATCCTTTTTCTCAAAGGTCAGGGCCCGCCCCGATTGCTTCGCCGCCTGCCGGGCATATTCAATAGAGCGGGCTGAAAAATCAATTCCGGTTACTTGCGCGCCCAGCCCGACCATCAGATTGGCATATAATCCGGGCCCGCAACCCAGACCACAGACGGCTTTCCCTTCCAACCCGAGCCTGCGGTCCATCCAGCTAACGATCCCACGGATGGAGGCCGCCTTTCGAGACGCCATATCGTTCTCTTCATCTAGATGAAATTCCAACATGCGCTGGGATATATGTGGATCGGTCCAAAGAACATCCACCGTGTATGCGGGAAATGGCTAAGGGCGTTCGTTCAAACTCTTTAATTGATCAAACATTATGGCTCAGCGCCGCCCGAACAGCTTTTCGATATCGGCCAGGTTGAGCGACACATAGGTGGGCCGTCCGTGGCTGCATTGACCGGAATGGGGTGTGGCTTCCATCTGGCGCAGAAGCGCGTTCATTTCCGCACCGTTCAGTTGCCGCCCGGCGCGGACGCTGCCATGGCAGGCCATGGAGGAACAGACTTCGGACAATCTTTCCTTGAGCGCCACGCCCTCGCCGAATTCGGCCAGCTCTTCCGCCAGGTCGCGCACCAGGCCCTTGACGTCGCCCTCGCCCAAGAGCGCCGGCGTCTCGCGGACGATGACGGCGCCGGGGCCG
>CAZBQG010000152.1:0-10825 GCA_964493945.1 uncultured Rhodospirillaceae bacterium | reverse complement strand
CTATATGCATTGCCGCTATTGTTATCTTCTATCTGAATTAATGAGTCCTGACCCTGGGTCAGGCCGCCCGATGGCGCCGGTTGCGCCGGCGCATCTGGCGGACCGGGGTTTGTTTACGGACCGGCCCCGTATCATTGGCGATTTTGGCCTCGTGATAGGGGTGATCGGTAAACACCGGAACGCTTTGCCGGATGGTTTTTTCGATATCACGCAACGAGCCCCGCTCGCCTTCATCGCAAAAGGATATGGCCATGCCGGAGGCGCCTGCCCGGGCCGTGCGCCCAATCCTATGCACATAGCTTTCCGGATCCATGGGCAGTTCGAAATTAATCACATGGGTGATGCCTTCCACATCGATGCCACGGGCCGCGATATCTGTCGCCACCAAGGCCCTGATTTGGCCCGAGCGGAAACCGTTAAGCGCCCTGAGCCTGGCATTCTGAGCCTTGTTGCCATGGATGGCGCCGGCCTGGATGCCCTTTTGTTCCAGGTGTCTGGCAACCCGGTTGGCGCCATGCTTGGTGCGGGTAAAGATGAGCACGCGCTGAATATCCTGGTCATTGAGCAACTCGCCCAGAAGCGCGCATTTCTTATCCTTGGCCACGAAGAGGACCCTTTGGGTCACCTTTTCCGCGGTCGTCGCCGTAGGCGCCACTTCGACCCGCTGGGGGTCTTTCAGCAGGCTGGCCGCAAGGCCTTCGACCGATCCCGGCATGGTCGCCGAGAACAAAGCCGTCTGGCGCCGCCCCGGCAGGGCCGCGATAATTTTTTTGACATCGTGGATAAAGCCCATATCGAGCATGCGGTCGGCTTCGTCCAAGACAAAGAATTCAACCCCGTCAAGCCGCACATAGCCCTGGTTCATCAGATCGAGAAGGCGGCCGGGGGTGGCCACCAGAATCTCCACGCCCTTGTTCATGGCATTGATCTGAGAGCGGGCGGAAACGCCACCATAGATCACCGTGGAGCGGAATTTCAGATGCGCCCCATAAGTCTTGAAGCTGTCTTTAATTTGTCCAACCAGTTCGCGGGTGGGGGCCAGGATCAGCGCACGTGGCCTGCGGCTTTGAGATTTACCGCCGCTTTTGGCCAGGTGATTGAGCAAGGGCAGCGCGAAGGCCGCAGTCTTGCCCGTCCCGGTCTGGGCGACGCCCAGCAGGTCGCGGCCCTTGAGCAGTGCCGGAATGGATTTCTCCTGAATGGGGGTGGGTTTGGTATAGCCTTCCGCCTCAATGGCCTGAAGGATCGGTTGGGCCAATTCCAGGCCCGAAAATTTAGTCATTTATGGTTCGTCTTTCTTATTCATATTATTAAAACCCACCGGAGCATTGGTCCCGGCAGGGCGCAAGCAACATGCAAGCATTATGGCCGGACCTGCTCGCAGCAGGGGCCGGACTAACGAAACGCCTACGGTATGTCGGGAAAAAAATCTGGCCGGCGGTAAAGAATTACCGGCCGGCGAGCGATCAAAATTCGACTTGAAGGTGTGCCGCTGGGGCCTCAAATGCGCCTTTGACCCAGGAAAGTCAAGAGAAATCTAACAATGCCAAGCCGTTAGGAGATTTCGGGGAAGCCTCCGGTCTGGCGCAGAGCTTCGCCCAGTGCCATGGCCGCCGCACTCGCCACGTTCAACGAACGCATACCGGGGCGCAGCGGTATCCTGAGCCGCGCCCCGGCCGCATCATGCACTTCATCCGGCAGGCCGGCGCTTTCCCGCCCGAGAAGCAGGATATCACCGGCCTGGAAATCAAAGTGGGTAAAGGAGGTATCGCCCTTGGTGGTGAGCGCAATCAGCCGCCCGTTCAGGTTTCCGGCAAACGCCCGCCACGAATCATGGCGCGTAATTTCCACTGCCCCGATGTAATCCATCCCCGCCCGGCGCATATGGCGGCCGGAAAAATTAAAGCCGCAAGGCTCGATCACATCTACGCCCACCCCGAAACAGGCGGCCAGGCGCAGGATATTTCCGGCGTTTTGCGGGATGTCCGGCTGATAGAGAGCGAGACGCATGAAACCCCCTTTGCAGCGGTCCGAATCTGTTTTATACCATGACCGCTGCCGATGATGGCAGTAATTGGGGGTTTGTTAATTTTTACTTTGATCCCGCATTTGGGATCCCACATATGGCAAGGGGCTTGTGGTTGGATGCACGATCCGGCTGACCGGATGCTAAGAGGAATTGAGTATGGCTGAAGACAGCACAGTTGACGAAGTAGAGCGGCGCGACTTTTTGTTGCTGGCGACCAGTGCCGTCGGTGTGGCGGGCACGGCGCTTGCCGCATGGCCCTTCGTCCACAGCATGAACCCGGCGGCCGATGTTCTGGCCCTGTCGACTACCGAGATCGATCTGTCCCCCGTAGCCGAGGGTCAATCCATCACCGTCGTCTGGCGCGGCAAGCCCGTCTTCATCCGCCACCGCACGAAAGCCGAGATCAAGACGGCCCAATCGGTCAAGGCGGACCAAATGTCCATCCACCCGGAGCTGGACAATAAACGGGTGCAAAAGCCCCAATGGCTGGTCGTGGTCGGCATCTGCACCCATTTGGGCTGCATCCCCCTGGGTCAGAGGGAGGGTGAGCCCAAGGGCGATTTCAATGGCTGGTTCTGCCCATGCCATGGTTCGCATTATGATATTTCGGGGCGCATCCGTGAGGGACCGGCGCCCGAGAATCTTCAGGTACCGCCTTACAAATACCTGAACGATAAAACAATCCTTATCGGCTAGGGGCCAGATGATGAGCACGCCAACCTGGAACAATCCGGTCATTAAGTGGATCGATTACCGGCTGCCGGTTTTCACCTTCGTCCATCACGATCTGATCGATTATCCGACGCCACGCAATCTGAATTACTGGTGGAATTTCGGCTCCCTTGCAGGCGTCGTACTGGTCTTAATGATCGCCACCGGCTTTTTCCTCTCCATGTTCTATACGCCAAGCACGGAAATGGCTTTCGATTCGGTCGAACGCATCATGCGCGACGTTAATTACGGCTGGCTTTTGCGTTACCTGCACGCCAATGGCGGCTCCATGTTCTTCATGCTGGTCTATCTTCATTTGTTCCGGGGCATGTATTACGGATCCTATAAGGCTCCCCGCGAAATCCTTTGGATGCTGGGTCTGGTTATCCTGCTGATGATGATGGGTTCGGGCTTTACCGGATATGTTCTGGTCTGGGGACAGATGAGCTTTTGGGCGGCCACCGTGATCACCAACATGTTCACCGCCGTGCCAATCATCGGCGACACACTGGTTACTTGGATCTGGGGCGGATTCTCCGTCGACAATCCCACCCTCAACCGCTTCTATTCCTTCCACTTTATTCTGCCCTTCCTGATTTTCGGCGTGGTCTTCATGCATCTCTGGGCCTTGCATGTGCATAAATCAGGCAATCCACTGGGCATCGACGTCAAGGGGCCCCAGGACACCATTCCCTTCCATCCCTATTACACCGCCAAGGACATGTTCGGGATGGGTGTTTTCATGACCTTCTATCTGTATTTTGTGTTCTTCCAGCCCAATCTGTTCGGCGAAGTGGACAACTATATTCCCGCCAACCCCTTGCAAACCCCGCCCCATATCGTTCCGGAATGGTATTTCCTGCCCTATTACGCGATTTTGCGGGCGGTGCCGGAAATCTGGTTCATCCCGGCCAAGCTGGGCGGCGTGATCGGCATGCTGGGATCCATTTGCATCCTGTTTATCCTGCCCTGGCTGGATACCTCCAAGGTGCGCAGCGCCCGGTTCCGGCCGATCTACAAGTACTTTTTTTGGTTCTTCGTGATCGATTGCTTCATCCTGGGCTGGGTCGGGGCCAATTCGCCGGACGATGTGTGGCACGGCATTCCCTTCCTGTGGATCGGGCGCGCGGGGACAATTTATTACTTCGCCCATTTCATCATCTTTCTGCCCCTGATCGGCTGGTTCGAACCCATACGGGAGTTGCCCGAAAGCATCACCAAGGCGGTAACCGGTGAAGGCAGTACGACCGGTGAGGAGGCGTCCAAATGAAAAAAATAGCCTTATCACTGGCCCTCGCCGCTACTTTGATTCTGTCGCAGCCCACGGGGCCGGCCCAGGCTGCGGGCGGCGGCGCCGAGTTGCCGCATATTGATTGGAGCTTTTCAGGCATCTTCGACAAGTTCGACCGCGCACAGTTGAAACGCGGCTGGCTTGTTTACAAAGATATCTGCGCCGGCTGCCATGCCATGCGTTTGTTGCGCTACCGCAACCTGACCGAGATCGGCTTCAGCGCGGACCAGGTGAAGAAAATCGCCGCCGAATTCGAGGTCCCGGCAGGACCCAACGAAGAAGGGGAAACCGCCAATGATGACGGCGAGCCCTTCATGCGCAAGGCTCTGCCGTCGGATGCCTTCGTCTCTCCCTTTCCCAATACGCTGGCTGCAAGGGCTGCCAATAACGGCTCCCTGCCGCCTGATCTGAGCCTGATGGCCAAGGCCCGGGGCGGCGGTGCCAATTACCTCTATGGTCTGATGACCGGATACAAGGAAGAAGCGCCGAAGGGGGTCAAGCTGGGTGACGGCATGGCCTACAATATCTATTTCCCAGGCAACCAGATCGCCATGATCGCGCCCTTGAGCGACGAGGCTGTGGAATATTCCGACGGAACCAAACCCACACTGGATCAGCATGCCCTAGATGTGACCGCCTTTCTCGCCTGGGCCGCCGAGCCCGAGATGGAAGAGCGCAAAAGAATGGGCGTCAAGGTGATGCTGTTCATGATCGTGCTGACCCTCATGCTTTACGCCATCAAGCGCCGGGTCTGGGCCAAGCTTCATTAGAAGAAGATATGAAACGGATATTCCTGGCCGCATGTGCGGCGCTGTGCCTGACCTTCACCATCGCCGGCGGGACCATGGCGAAAGATGACAAACCGCGCGTCAAGTTGCAGACCAATATGGGCGATATTGTGCTCGAGCCGGAGCCCAAGCTTACCCCCATCACGGTGAAGAATTTCCTCGGTTACGTAAAGTCCGGCCATTATGACGGGACTGTCTTCCACCGTGTGATCCGGGGTTTCATGATCCAGGGCGGCAACTTCAAAATCGATCTTAACCGCCGAAGCACCGATGCAACGATCCCCAACGAGGCCCATCTGGGTCTGCCCAATGAGCGGGGCACCATCGCCATGGCCCGCACCGGCGATCCCCATTCGGCTTCCGATCAGTTTTTCATCAATATGGTCTTCAACGGCCTGCTCAATCACCGCTCCAAGACTTCAAGCCGGGCTTGGGGCTACACGGCCTTCGGGCGCGTCGTCGAGGGCATGAATATCGCGAGCCGTATCTCGCGCGTTCCGACAGGCCGCGTCGGCCCGTTTCCATCGGACGTTCCCCTGTCGCCGGTGATCGTGCGAAAGGCCACCATCCTCGAAGAATAGGCGGCCCATAAGGGGAGACATCCAATGTCCGAACCAGGCACCCCCCCGGTCATCGGGATCATCGGCGGCAGCGGTATTTACGACATCCACGGATTGTCGGATACAAGCTGGCAAAGTGTGGAAACCCCCTTCGGACAGCCTTCGGACCAACTTCTTTTTGGTAAGCTCAACGGCCAGCAAATGGTTTTCCTGCCGCGCCACGGAAGGGGCCACCGGGTGCCGCCCAGTGAACTTAATTACCGCGCCAACATAGATGCCATGAAGCGGGCCGGGGTGACCGAGATTCTGTCCCTGTCGGCTTGTGGCTCTTTCAAGGAAAAGCTGGCGCCGGGCACCTTCGTCATCGTCGATCAGTTCATCGACCGCACCCATTCGCGCATCAAAAGTTTTTTCGAAAGTGGCCTTGTGGCCCATGTGGGCATGGGCCATCCGGTCTGCGGGCGTTTGGGCGACGCCCTTGAGGAGGGGGCCAAATCACTGGGCATTGATGCTGTGCGGGGCGGCACCTACATCACCATCGAGGGCCCGCAATTTTCCACCCTGGCCGAATCCAATCTATACCGGAGCTGGGGGTTGGATGTGATCGGCATGACCAACATGCCCGAAGCCAAGCTGGCCCGGGAAGCGGAGATTTGCTACGCCACCGTGGCCATGGTCACTGATTACGATTGCTGGCACCCAGACCATGACCATGTGACGGTGGAGGCCATCATCGGCGTGCTGTTGGACAATGCCGAGCGGGGCCGGGCATTGGTCAGCGAAGTAGTCCCCAAGCTGGCGGGCCGGGCCCACACATGTGGGCAGGGCTGTCACACGGCCCTGGACAACGCCATCATCACTGCGCCGGAGGCCCGCGATCCCGAAATGGTCACCAAGCTGGGCGCCATCGCGGGGCGGGTGTTGGGCGGCGGCTAGGCATGAAAGTCAACGGCAAGCCCACCCGTACCATCTGGCTGGCCGATGACGGTTGGGGCGTGGAGATCATCGATCAGACGCTTCTGCCCCACCGCTTCGAAACCAGGCGCCTCGCCTCATTGGGCGAGGCCGCCCTGGCGATCAGCGATATGTGGGTGCGGGGCGCGCCTCTGATCGGGGCGACGGCGGCCTATGGGATGGCCCTGGCCATGCACGATGATCCGTCCGATGAGGCACTTGCCACGGCCCATGAGACCTTGCTGGCGACGCGGCCGACTGCCGTTAATCTGCGCTGGGCGCTGGATGAGATGAGCGCGCTTCTCACGCCCCTGGCGGCCGACGAGAGGGAGCAAGCGGCATATGTACGCGCGGCTGAGATCTGCGACGAAGACGTGGCCATCTGCGAAGGGATCGGCAATCACGGTAAGCTGTTGATTGATGCCGCCTGGGAAGCCAAGGGAAAGACGGAGACCGTCAACATTCTTACCCATTGCAATGCAGGCTGGCTGGCGACGGTGGATTGGGGCACGGCGCTGGCGCCCATTTATAAAGCCCGTGACGGGGGCGTGCCGATCCATGTCTGGGTCGATGAGACCCGGCCCCGCAATCAAGGCGCCAGCCTGACCGCCTGGGAGCTGGGCCAGCATGGCGTGCCCCATACCGTGATCGTCGATAACGCGGGCGGCCATCTGATGCAGCATGGCCAAGTCGATCTATGCATCACGGGCACGGACCGGACGGCGGCCAACGGCGATGTGTGCAACAAGATCGGCACTTATTTGAAGGCGCTGGCCGCCTTCGATAACAATGTGCCCTTTTATGTGGGTTTGCCTTCACCGACCATCGATTGGACCATCAGCGACGGCGTCCGGGATATCCCCATCGAGGAGCGTGATCAGATAGAAGTCACCCATCTGAGCGGGCTGGCCGGTGACGGAACGGTGGGCGCCGTGGCCCTCACCCCGCCGGGAAGCGCCGCGGCCAATCCCGCCTTCGACGTGACCCCTGCCCGCCTGATCAGCGGTCTGATCACCGAGCGGGGCGTCGCGGCCGCCAGCACTGAAGGGCTGAGAAGCCTTTTTCCCGAGCGGTAATTGCCCTACCGGCTGGCCAGTTCCTGCCTGAGCCCATCGGCTTGGGCGTTGCTCAACTGATGGGCCAGGACGATCTTTTCAGGTGTGGCGCCGACGCCGTAATATTCCTGGTTCAGATCGTTGCGCCGGACGATGGCCGCGCCCTCCAACGAGGCGCCGCCATAGAGGCCCACATTGTTGGAAAAGGCCCACACATCCATACCCATATTTGTGGTTACCGCACCTTCCACGCCGGCCCCTTCCCAGGCCACCGCGACGCCCGCATCGGCGCCCAGCTTGCCCTGATGCCTCAGGATCGCCTTTAGGGCGCCCGGATTGCGGATGATCAGAACCACTTCGGATTTCTGGGCTCCCATCTGCATGCCGAAGCTGCCGGCGGCCATGGAATAAAAGGCGGGATAGCTCCAGGTCCCATCGGGCTTGCGCGAAAGAAGAACGCCGTGGCCGCCCTCGACGCCGACCAGGAAGCCGCCTTTATACAATGCGGGGAAGATGGCCACGCCGGCGGCCTGCCTAAGCAGGGGCGGAAATTGATGCAGGTTTTCGCGTGCCTTCAAGGCGCGGAGCGTCTTCGTTGCACCATCAACCAGGGCCTGGCTGGTGGTGGCGGTCCGGCTGGTGTTCAGGCAACCGCCAAGCACCAGTGTGGCGGCTAGGACCAATGCCGGGAAAGCCCGGCGGAATTTCAATTTTTTCATTGGATGCTCCTTTTTGGTTCCTATTCAACAATTTCAGCGTTGACCATGCCGGCCCGCGAGATACCCATTTCGCGGCGGCGGTTTTCATCGGCTAGCAGATTTTCGATATGACGGCCCTGGAACATGGAGATGCCGATGGCCTGGCCGAATTCCACCGCCTCATTGTCGTCACAGCGGCAAAGAACGACGCGGGAATCGCCGACTGATTTGACCATGGCGCCCAATTCCTCAACCGTCACCTGTTCCTTCAGATCCGTATTCCAGATGAGCTTGACCATGTCCGCGCCCAGCTTGTCGCGATGGATGAAAGGCAGGGTCTGGTGGGTCAGCCCGTCGATGCAGATGCGGTAGTCCCGCTCCTTGACGAAATCGCGGGCGAACAAATAGGCGTTGAGATCGGCGAATATGTCGACGATCTGCAATTCGACAACGATGGAGCCCCTGAGGGCGGCGATCACCGAATCATCGAACTTCATGAATTCCTGGGAAAGCAGGGTGGACAGATTGAGATTAACACTGACCTCGCCGGTGATCGAACGGTCGGTGGATTTACTGAGCATGGCCAGAACCCGGCGGTCCAGGGTTTCGGTCAGATGCTGAAACAGCCAGCGGCTGGCACCCAGATCGATGTCCGGCATGAGGGTTTCGCGGAGATCCTTGATCGAGATGAACAACTCGCTGAACAAAGGCTGGGGTGCCGCCTCGCCGATCAGGGCGCAGATGAACTGGCGCCGAACCAGATTGGACAGATCGGCCCGCTGCAGGGCCTGTTCGACCCGGCCCAGCGCCCGCGGCGTCAGCGGCTCGCCCCGTTCTTTTCTGCTGAGCATCGCCGACTTGGTGATGCCCTCTGGGGTTCCACCTTCCTCGTCACCCTGCTCGGCGCTTTCCTCATGGACCAGGGTGCGCACCAGATTGAGGATCTCCTCGAAATCCCGCTCCACATCGTAAAAGCTGTTGAAGGGGCCTGCCTCGGCCCCGTCGACCAGGGGATCGTCGCTGAACAGGAAACGTATCTTCAGGATCGAAGTTTTCACATCGGCCCTGACATCGCCTTTATAGATGAAAAACAGATCTGAATTCTTCAATACGAAAAGCTGCCCGGACAGCATCTTGACCAGGGGATCGAAGGTGTTGGCGGCCATCCGCACATGATGGTCGCGCCGGTTTTCGGCCTTCAGCCCGGACAAATGAACATGCACCGCCTGGCGCCCTTCCCGGTGGCTTTCCAGCCGGTGGATGTAATCGAGAAGAAGACTCTCCTGGCTGGGCAGCCGTGTCTGTTCTGTCGGTTCTTGTGCCATCGTCACCCACCGGCCGGAATGCGGCCATCCCTCTCGGTCTGTTTTTCCACCAAAAGATCGATGAAACGGCCCTGAAAGCGCCGAATGCCCAGCATCAGGGCCCAACGCACGGCACGCTCAGAATCGGTCCTTGCCAAAATGAATTTTTGCGGACCGACCTCCTTGATCAGCTGGGCCAGTTCCGCATCATCGGTCTGAAAAACCTCATCGCTGAATTCTTCGCCCCAGCCGACCTTGACATAATCGGCCTTCAGTTGGCCCGGATTGAAAAAACGCAAAGACAGAGGATTAAGCCCGTCCAGCAAGACGCGGTATCTCCGCCCGCTCAGCCAGTCGCGCACTTCGGCGTAATCGGGCAGGTCTGAAAACACGTCGATCTGCTGCAGTTCGATGATCAGTTTTGAGGAATGATCCCCGACGGCGGCGTCAAACCTTTCGAATTCCCTTGACCGGATGGTCGAGATGTTGAGATTGATGCTGATATGTTCCTGGCGGGCAGCCAAATTCTCGCGTCCGATTGCCGCCAATATGCGCTTGTCGATGGTCTGGGTCAGATGCTGGAACAGCCAGGCGTTAGAAAGCAGGTTGAAACCTGGCGCCAGGCGCCGCTGCAATTCGGTGATCGATACAAAATGTTCCTGGAACAGAATTCTTTCCGTACCGTCAGCGCCGATCTCCACCGAGGGCTGCTGGCGAATCAATCTCCCCACATTGGATCGTTCGAGGGAATCGTTCACCTTGGCCAGGCTGAACGGATCCAGAGACTGCCCACCTAAATCACCCAGAACGCCGCGCCCGGCCGAGGCATCCTCGGCTTTGGGTGCCAGGCTTTCGGCTTTTTTGGCAATCGCGGTGACCAGATCGCGGAACTCGTCGTAATTGATTTCCATGTCGAACCAGGTGTCGAAATCTTCTTCCTCCTCCTGGCCGGAAGAAGCGATCGCCGGGTCGGTCGGGAACAGGGATTTGAGTTTGTGGAGGGCATGATCCACGTCATCGATCGGGGCGTCTTTGCACATCACCACCATATCGCCGCTGGACAGGTTGTAGATCTGAGCTTCCACCGCATTGATCAAGGCATCGAAGCTGCGTTCCGCAACGCGCAGATGATAGGGCCGGCGGTGGTGGGACCGCAGGCGGGACATATGCACATAGACGGCCAACACGGATGTCCGGTTATGGGCGATCCGCACCACATGATCGAGCAGCGAGCTTTCCGCAGAGCGCTGTTCGGTCGCCGTCGGTAATGCCTGCTCCTCGTCGGCCATTTCTGCTTTTTGAACCCTTTTTTACTTGATATCCAAGCCTATAAGCGAAAAGCGTTAACCAATTCTAAACTCAACCCCACAAAACCATCACCTAGGCTCAGGACCCATTAATTATTCATTCAGGATTTCACTTGATGATGCTTTTA
>CAZBQG010000151.1:0-10849 GCA_964493945.1 uncultured Rhodospirillaceae bacterium | reverse complement strand
CAGCAAAATCATGATGAAAGGTCCGTTAAAGGCGTGCCCATTTGGGAAATGGGGGTTAATATCAATCCGCACAAATAAACAACCATTCCAGAGCTGATAGGTGTGATAAAGGGTCTGAAAAGAGGCGCCACGCGTGGAAAAAAAAGAAAACACAGAACAGAAATCCGGGCAGGCCCTGGAAATGGCCGTCGCCCACCATCAGGCCGGGCGTCTGCCCCAGGCCGAAAGCCTTTACCGTCAAATTCTTGAAAACGAGCCCGATCACGCCATCGCGCTTCATCTGCTGGGCGTCATCGCCCATCAGTTTGGCAAAAGTGATAGGGCCGTCGGCCTGATCCAAAAGGCTCTTTCCATCCAGCCCCAATATGCCGATGCCCATAACAATTTGGGCACGGCTTTGCAGGAGCTGGGAAAGCTGGAGGATGCCGCCGCCAGTTACGAGCGCGCGCTGGCCATCAAACCCGATTACACCCAGGCGCACAATAATCTGGGCAATGCGCTGCAGAATATGGGCAGGCCCAAAGAAGCCGTCGCCAGCTATGGCAGAGCCCTTAAACTGGCACCGGATTACGCTGAGGCCCATAATAATCTGGGCAATGCGTTGCAGGATTTGGGCAGGCTGGAAGACGCCGTGACCAGCCACAATCGGGCCCTGGCCCTTAATCCCGATTACGCCAAGGCCCATAACAATCTGGGAAATGCGTTACGCGGTCTGGGGCGGGCCGAAGAGGCTTTCGCCTGCCAGCGCCGCGCCGTCGCTCTCGATCCCCAGGACGGCGTCTTCTGGACCGGCCTGGAACAATGTCTGGAGAGTCAAATCTTCACTCGGGTGGATGATGGGCTTTTGCACGACCTGATGAGCCTTCTGGAGCAGCCCACGGTTAATTCCCAGCGCCTGATTACAGCGATCCTCAGCGCCCTCTGCCTTGACCCGGAATTCGGACGAATTTTGGAAGATGAGGCGGAGGAGATTGCCTATGGGGAAGTGGCCAGGCAATTATCGGCCAAACCGCTGTTTCTCAAGATTATGGCACTGAGCCCAATCGATGATCTGAGGGTGGAGCGTATGCTCACCCGCCTGCGCCGCGCCATGAGTGAGGATGAAGTGGTCGGGGAGGGTTTGGAATTTTTGGTGGCCCTGGCCCTTCAATGCTTTGCCAACGAATATGTTTTCCAGGAAACGGACGGGGAAAAGGAATGGGTCGAGGAGCTTTCCAGGCTGGCCGAAAAAGGGAAGGATATCCCGCCCCATCTTCTGGCGGTGCTAGGTGCCTACAGGCCGCTTTCCAGTTTTCCATGGGCCAAAAAACTGGATCATGCCGATCACCCGGCCCCCATCAAAGAAGTGATCCGGCGCCAGATTACCGAGCCCCGGATGGAGCAATCCCTGCGCGCCCAAATTCCCCAACTCACCCTCATAGAAAACACGGTCTCCCAATCTGTCCGGGACCAATACGAGGAAAATCCCTATCCCCGCTGGATCAGAAGCGGCATCCTGGAAAACGCGAATGCTATCGGTACCGTCTTGGGGGGGGCGCCCCTGCACCTGGATCTTGGCGGCTATGTTTCTCCCGACAATCCCGAAATTCTGGTGGCGGGCTGTGGCACGGGGCGGCATGCATTGATCGCGGCCACCCGATTTGCAGGCGCCAAAGTACTGGCCGTGGATCTGAGCCTGAGCAGTCTTTCCTATGCCCAGCGCAAGACGGAAGAAATCAAAATCCCCAATCTGGAATACGCCCAGGCCGACATTATGGAACTGGGCAGCCTGGAGCGGCGGTTTGATCTGATCGAAAGCCTGGGCGTGCTGCATCATCTGGGTGAGCCGTTGGAGGGATGGCGCATCCTGGTGGATTTGTTGCACCCCGGAGGACTGATCAAGATCGGTCTTTACAGTGAAACCGCCAGGCGCGAAATCGTCGAAGCACGGGCCATGATCGCCGATGAAGGCTATAAAGCCACTGCCGATGATATGCGCCGATGCCGCCAAGAGATCATCGCCAAGGCCGAAAGTGGCGATCAGGCCATGGGTAAAATATGCAATATCAGCGCCTTTTTCAGCCTGAGCGAATGCCGGGATTTACTGTTTCATGTACAGGAACACCGCTTCACTTTGCCCCAGATCGAAACCGCTCTTGGTGAGCTTGGGCTGAAATTTCTGGGCTTCGAAATAGGGGATCAGCAAGCCATTCACAGATTCCGGAAAACCCATTCCCAGGCGCGGGCTCTGACTTCTTTATCGCTCTGGCACAAATTTGAGCTTGAGAACCCGCGTATTTTTATGGGCATGTATCAATTCTGGTGCCGAAAGTTGTAATCTGGAGGGGCAGAGGAAGGGATAGAAAAATGTCGATCATGGGAATTGAAAGTTATACCTACGGCGTTAAGGACCTGGATGCCTCTATCCGCTTTCACCAGGATTTGGGGCTGGAGGTGCTGCATGAAGGGGATAGGGGCGCCGATTTCCAGCTTTTGGATGGGGCCCGGGTGATGATCCGCCCGGCCGATGACGAAAGCCTTCCGCCGGCCAATATCAACTGGCTCCATATGAACCATTCAACTCTCCACGAAGTGGTCTGGGCGGTGGACACGAAGGCCAGCCTGGATGCCCTGGGCGCCGAACTCAGCACCGATCGGAAGGTAGAGACGGACGGAGAGGGTGTGCTCCACACGGTTGATCCGTTGGGCAACGGCATGGGGTTTGCCATTTCCACGCTGGATGCCCCCCAGGCCGATCAGCCCCAATTCAATACGGTGAAAAATCTTGGGCGCATCGACCGCCGGGCCAAGGGGGCCCAACGCAACCGCACGCATCCCTACCGGTTCAGCCATATGGTCTATTGGGTGCCCAACCCGTCCCCCGGGGCCGTCGATTTCTATACCCAGCGCTTAGGCTTTCGCATCACTGATCTGCCCAGTGCCGGGACCTTCATGCAATGCGACGGATGCACCGATCACCATAATCTGTTTTTGCAGCGGAGCGACGATTTCATTGGCTTTCAGCATGTCTCCTACGAAGTGGCGGATTTTGACGAATTGATGATGCTGGGCACTCTTATGGAGAACCAGGGCTGGAAGACCAATGTGGGGCCGCTCCGGCATAATATCGGCTCCAGCCTTTCCTGGTATATGTGGAACCCGGCCGGTGGGGTCATGGAAATCCTCTGCGATCTGGATCAGACCGGCAATGATTGGGAAGTCCGGGAATTCGACGGCAGCGATCCAAGTTTCTATGGCCATGCCTGGGTCGCCCGCCCCGAACACGAACATATCAAACCGGCCCAGTGGATTGGCGATTAGGGAAACCCGGTCATCCCGGTAATTTCCGGCGCCGGCTGCATGCACCCATAAGCCAGGCAATGGGGCCGTCCTTCCGGGGCCGCCTCGATCAGGGCTGCAGCCTGTTTTGCCTGATCCTCCCGTTCCGGCGTATCCGCCTGATTGAGAAACAGAATGCGCCTGGCCTCGGAGGGGCAGCCTTTTCGGAAACCTCCTTCGGCCACGGCCATGCACGCCAGAGCCTCCACACTGACCGGCGCGCCCAATTCCTGACCGGTTAGCTCCGCCCATATTTCAGGGCGGAACAGATTGGCTTGTTCCAAGGGCCTGCCCAGGCCGCCCAGACCCGCCACCATGATGAAGGCATCGCTTAAGCACGGCACCACCGGTTCGTGACCGGCGGGCGCTTTAAGGGGTTTCCGGGCTGAGCCGTCGGCCTCGATGACGATATGATCGAAAAACCCGTCCGCCAGAATTTCCTCGAAGACTTCGGGTGCGAAACCGGTGAGCCGCAACCCGTCGCCGATCTCCCCCGAATAGGCGATGACGGCGCCCGGAGCATCGCCTAATGCTTCGCGCCCCCGGGACAAGATGGCCTTGGCGTCACCGGCGGCGAAGGCGGGCCAGGGGCCGGCAGCCTCATCGCTGGCGATCTTGGTGGTGGTGCTGATCAAGACCCGTCCGCCGGCCTGAGCATATTCGCCCGCCAAGGCGAACATGAGCGATGTCTTGCCCCCCGCGCCCACCAGGGAGACTAGGTGCGATCCTTCCAGGCCCAGACTTTGGAGCAGGCTCATGACCCAGCGGTTGGCGCGTTGTGATGGCGCAGGATGGCTTCCAGTACCGATCCGGCGATGGCCCTCGCTTTGTCCGAAATAGTATCGCAATAGGCCGCGTCGCCGCGGGGATCGATATCCCCCAGCTTGCGCCCAGCGGGCATTTCCGATCCATCCCGGATCAGGCCCCGTAAAACACCGTCCAGGCCGGCGATTACCGGGGCGTCGCCCACTTGCCCCACCGTATCACCCTTAGCAACCATATCGCCGATCTGATGGCCTGATTTGAACATGCCCTCGGCGGGGGCGCGCAGCACGCGCTCGCCGGTGAAGCCCGCGATATTGCCAGGATTGCCGGTGTTGGGCGCTGCCTGCCCGGCGGTGATGATGCGCCCCAGATCATGGCCCCGGTTGGTCTCGATCACCATATGGCAATCCCCGCCCGCATCGAAGCCGGGCCCCAAGGCCATGACCAAAGGAGCCTGATCGATCTTGGTGGCGATGTTGCGCTTGGCCAGGATGGCGTCGATTACAATGTCGGGCGGCATGTCCTCCATGCGTTCCCAATCCTCGGTCAGGACAACCGCTATTTTTTCGGCACTCCAGGCGGCCTGAATGTCATCTGCCCCGATTGCGGTGACTGCCTCCACCCCTTCGACGGCACAAGACCTTTCTTCCAGGGCGGTGCAGAAGGAAACCCGGCGGCGCACGGCCATGGGGTTGGGCAATTCCAGCATGAGGATGCGCCGCATATTGGACATGTACAAACGCCAGGCGACGGCACTGGCCATTTCACCGGCGCCCCGAATCAGAATAAATGGCGACAAGGGCGCACTACTCATGGGTCCGGCTCCCCAATAAGGGCGGCCAGATCGGATTCCCGGTCCACATCGCGGAAGGGGGCGGCATCGGATTGCTCCAACACGCAGGCCCGGTCCGGGTTGGCATCAATGATGGCGCGGGCACCCGTATCCCCCGTCAGGGACAGAATTTCAGGAAAAAAACACTTATCGAAGATGACCGGGTTCCTCCGCTTTCCTCCATGAGAAGGATAACAGATTTCCTTATCCGATGCTTGAAAAGTATCAATCAATGCATTGATGATGGCGCTGCCCAGAAGAGGCTGATCCCCCATCAGGAACATGACCGCGTTGAAATCCCCCTGGGTCGCCCGGAGCCCTGCCGTGACCGTGCTGGCCTGCCCGGTGGCGAAATCCGGATTGATCACGGACTGCAAGCGCGGATCATCATCCAGAGCTACCCCAACCCTGTTCGCTTCATGGCCCAGCACGACGAACAGGCGGGCCAAGTTTGAAGCCAGCGCCGCCTCCGTCACGATGCGGATCAAGGGCTTATCACCCAGCTTCGCCAGCAGTTTGTTGGTTCCGAAACGCCTGGACATGCCCCCCGCCAGCACGACCCCGGCGATGCGGGTTAGGCTTTGGTTCATTTGTCCTCGCGGATCAGGCGTTTTCCCTTGCCCTCGAAGCGGGGCAGGCTGTTGATCTCCACCACCTCAACATCGGGGGTCACATGGACGGCATATTTGACCGCCTCAATCAGATGCGCGCGCGATGTTTCCAACTGATCGGCACTGAGGTCTTCGGCCGCCGGCTCGACGCGGATTTTTAAGTGCCGGCCACTGCCCTGGGGAGGGACAACCAATTGGAATTCCAAGGAAAAAGCATCTTCGTGATGAAGCAGGTTTTGGATTTGAGACGGATAGATATTGGTCCCCGCATGGTGAAACATATCGTCGGCGCGGCCCAGCACGCCACCCATCAGGCGCAGATGTGTGCGCCCGCATTCGCAGGGTTCCCGGTTGAACTTGACCAGATCCTTGAGGCGGTAGCGGATCAGGGGCGTGCTTTCGCAAGACAGGTTAGTAAGCACCATCTCGCCGATCTCGTCATCGGGCAGGGGTTTGTGGGTTTCGGTGTCCAGCACCTCGGGGAGGAACAGGCTCTCGATCATGTGGGTGCCCTGATGCTTGATGCATTCATGGCCGAAATTGTTGATTTCGGTGGCTCCGATATTGTCGAAACATTCCGCCCCCCAAAGGCCCTCCAGAGCCTTCTTGGTGGCCGGCACGTTGGCGCCCGGCTCGCCGGCGACGACGATCTTGCGGATTGAAGAGCCAGCCAGATCGACGCCCATTCCAGCCGCCGTTTCGGACAGAAAAAGCATATAGGACGGCGTTCCACAAACCACAGTGGCGCCCCAATCGAGCATGGCCTTGACACGGTCCTTGGTGCTTAGCCCGCCACCCGGGATGATCATCAAACCGGCCCGTTCCATGGCCGTCTGAAAGCCCCACCAGGCAATGTAGAGACCGTAATTGAAGGGCACAAACAGCACGTCTTTCTCCGTCAGCCCATAGCCGCACCGGTAATGCATGAACTGTTCGTAAAATACATCGTGCCAGTCGGTGCGGCTGAACATGAACTTGACCGGCTTGCCGGTGGTGCCCGAGGTCTGGAAGACGCGCACCGCGTCATCCGACGTAATACATGCGAAATCGCCCCAGGGCGGGTTTTCGGCCTGGCTTTGTTGCAACTCCTCCTTGGTGGTCAGGGGGATGCGCTGCAAATCCTCCATTTTCAGGATCTGTTCGGGGGCGATTTTGGCGGCCTCGAATTTGCGCTTGTAAAAAGAGCTTTTGGCGATGACATAAGCCATCTTGTCACGCAGCTTTGCCAATTGGTTCTGTTCAATCTGTTCGCGGGGCAGGCATTCCGTTGCCTTGTCCCAATAGACTACCTCTTCCATTCGCCCCCCCGGTTCGTTATCCGCCAAACGCTTATTTTATTTGTGCCGCTCCAGTTCCTTCAAGCCCTTTAAGATTTTATCGGGGGTGAAGGGCGTGGAATGAAGGCGCACGCCGGTGGCGTCATAGATGGCGTTGGCGATGGCCGCCAGCACGCCCGATACCAGCCCCTCACCCACTTCCTTGGTGCGGTAGGACTTGCCCACTTCGTATTTCTCGGTGATCACATCGGCGTCTTCGGATTCCGCCATATTATGGATCGTCGGCATGCGGTAATCGAGCCAGCTTGGATTGAGAGTATAGCCCTTGGCGGTCATGACCTCTTCCATGAAGGCATGGCCCAAGGCCATGGAAACCTGACCATCGATCTGGCCTTTGACCAGGGCCGGATTGACCGGAAAGCCGCAATCATGAACGGTCAGCGCCTTGATCAGTTTGGCCTCGCCGGTCTCCACATCCACTTCCACTTCGGCCACCTGCGTCGAGAAGGCATAGTTTTCCGTCCAGCGGCCTTTGGTGGTAGCCAGACTTGGATGATTGGGCTCGTCGCGCATGGTGCGCCAGAAGCCTTCACCGATGATCGTGTCGCCCCGGTGGGTGGAAACGCTGTGGGCCACCACTTCGGCATAAGACAGGTTGTTGTCCGGATTGCTTTGGCTGGTGACCTTTTTGTTTTCGGCCACCAGATCCTTGATGTCCACATTCATCCGTTCCGCCGCCACGGAGATAAGCTTCTCCTTGGCCTTGGCCGCCGCCTGACGCGCCGCATTGCCGGTGACGTAAGTCAAGCCACTGATCCAGGCGCCTATATCCTGCGGCGTCACATCGGTGTCGGAAGCAATGATCTTGATATCATCCATGCCGACGCCCAGTTCCTCAGCGACGATCTGGGTGATGACGGTTTCCGATCCCTGGCCGATATCGATAGCGCCGGTGAGCACCACCGCCGATCCATCATCGTTCATCTTGACGATAACGCCCGATCCATTGGGATAAATCAGCGTGCCGCCCATGTAAGAAGTAACCCCCATGCCAATCCCCTTGCGGATGGGACCGTCATGCTTGGCACCATTTCTGTTCTTGCCGAATTTCGTCAGGTAGTCGGATTTTTCGGCGGCCATCTTGATGCAATCGATCAGTCCCGCCTGATGCACATTGTCATTGTTGGGCAGGTCTTCATAGGGCTCGCGGGCATTGGCCAGACGGATAGCGATGGGATCAATGCCCAACTCCTCGGCGATCATGTCCAGTTGGGATTCTACAGCGAAACGCACCTGGGGCGCGCCGTGGCCCCGCTGGGGCGCGCGGACGGTGTAATTGGTATAGACCGAATAACCTTCATATTTCAGGTTCGGCAACCGGTAAGGCGCCATGGTGAAGCCCCAGGCCAGGAAAACAATCACCACGCCCGATCCCCGAAAGGCGCCACCATTATTGATCACGCGGATTTCCTGGGCCAACAACGTGCCGTCTTTTTTAACGCCGGTCTTGACCTCGACCACCAGGGGCTGGCCGTGGCGGTAGGCGGAGAATACCTCTTCGCGGCTGGCGACGAACCGCACTGGCCGCGAGGTCAACATGGAGAGCCGGGCCGCGCAATATTCATGGGAAAACAAATCCACCTTGCCGCCAAAGGCGCCGCCCACATAGGCCTTGTGCACGCGCACCGATGAAAAGGGCAGGTCCAGCACCTTGGCGATCTTGGCGCGTTTGTTGAACGCCCCCATGGACGAGGTCCACACATTCAGCTTATCCCCTTCCCAATGGGCCAGGGTGACGGGGGGCTCCAAATATCCGTGCGTGCGCAGATGGCTTTCGAACCGGTCGGTGCGCACCAGATCGGATTGGGCAAAACCTTCTTCCACATCGCCCCAGCCGGTTTCGGTCTTGCCGCCAATATTGGAGACGGATTCCTTGGCCGCCACCTTGGGATGGGTGGGATGGATTTCGGGCGCATCTTCCTTCATGGCCTTGAAGGGATCGAAGACGGGATCGAGCATTTCGTATTCCACCTCGATCAGGCCCAGGGCCCGCTGAGCGGTCTGGGCATCGATGGCGGCGACGGCAGCCAGTTCCTCGCCCACATGGACAACCTTGTCGCGGGCCAGCACTTCCTGGTCTGCCGGATAACGGGGCGTTTCGACGAAGCCGTGCTTGATGCCCTTGGTATCATCGACGGTGATCACACCTTTAACCCCGTCCAGGGCCTTGGCCTTGCAGGTATCGATGGAGATGATGCGGGCATGGGGGTGGGGGCTGCGCAAAATCCTGCCAACCAAGGTGCCGGGCAGCTTGACGTCCTGGCTGAACATCGCCCGGCCGGTGACCTTGTCCGGGCCGTCCTTGCGCTTCCAGCTTTTGCCGACGAAATTAAGTTCGTTCATGACATTTATTCCCTGTTAGAGCATGCGGGGCGCAACGCCCTGGCCGGATACCTGCAAAATGGCATCGACGATGGAATTGTATCCCGTGCAACGGCAAAGATTGCCTTCCAGCGCCTTGTTGATTTCTTCCCGGGTGGGTTTAGGCGTGCGCGCCAGCAGCGCCGTCGCCGACATCAAAACCCCCGGCGTGCAGAAGCCGCATTGCACGGCGCCTTGGTCCAGGAAAGCCTCCTGTAAGGGGTTCAGATCCTCACCCTGGGCCAGCCCTTCCACCGTGCTGATTTCCATTTCGTCGCATTCGACGGCCAGCGTGATGCACGAAAGCACCGGGCGCCCGTCGGCCAGTACGGTACAGGCCCCACAGGTGCCCGATTCACAGCCATCCTTGGTGCCGGTCAGACCCACCTGATCGCGGATGGCATCCAGCAACAACGTGTTGGGCTTGATGCTGATATCTTGCCATTCCCCATTGACGTTCAGCGATACGGTCCGGCCCCGGACCCGTTTTTTGCCTTTGTTTTCCTGATCTTGCGCCATGATAGCTTCTCCCTATTCCTTCCCCTGGGCGCGCGCCAGGGCGCGGTCCAGGCTGCGGGCCAGATGAACCCGGATATTGTCTCTGAGATAGCCCTTGTTGAAGCCATGATGGGGCAAAGGATTGACTTCCCGGCTGGCCTCATCGGCGGTTTCCGTCAGGCTTTCCTTGGTGGGCCGGCTGCCCTTGAGGCCTTGTTCCACCACCGCCGGGCGCAAGGGCCCCTCGCCCACCGCGCCAAAGACAATGCGGGCATCGGCGCAGGTTTCGCCGTCTTCTTCCAAACGAAGCGTGACGGCGATGATGGCCGTGCCGAAATCCAGTCCGCCCCGCACCGTTGTCTTGTGATAGGCCCAACCAGAACCGGAGGGCAGAGGGGGCACGATGACCGAGCGGATAATTTCTCCCGGCGCCAGGGTCAAGGGCTTCATGCCGTCGCTGCTGAACAAGTCGCCTGCCGGGATGCGCCTTGTGCCGACCTGGCCCAGAATTTCGATTTCGGCTTCGAGCGCGATGAGCACCGTCGCCACATCCGACATATAGACCGACCAGCAGACATTCAAATCATTGCCCGGGAAGGGATAGCAGCAATCCCCGTCCCGTTTGTAACAGGGTTCGACGAATTGATAATCATGCGGCTGATTGTAATAGAGGCAGCGGTTTTCCTGGCACAAATTGCCGCCCAGCGTACCCATTTCGCGTACCTGATTGCCGGCCACGCTGTGGGCCGCTTCGGCCAGCATGGGAAAAGCATCCCGCAACAGACCGGACCGTTCAAGATCGGCGAGGCGCGACAAGGCATCCAGATGCAGGTTGCCGTCCCCATCGATTTCGGGCGCCCGCGCCCCAATGCCGCCCAGACTGATCAGCAGGTCCGGATTGGCGATGGCGGCGCGCATATTGGGCAGCAAATCCGTCCCCCCGGCCAACAGCCGTCCTTCTCCGCCGGGTTTGCCCAGAAGGGCCAATGCCTCTTCCAGCGTGTCCGGCCGTTCATAGTCAAAATCACTGAAAATCATACCCTGATACCCGTTTAACCCCTAGTGGATGAAATCTAACATATGGTACCCATACGATCCCATATCCCGGTTCCTCGGCAGGAGAGTGC
>CAZBQG010000150.1:0-10908 GCA_964493945.1 uncultured Rhodospirillaceae bacterium | reverse complement strand
AAAGGCCAACCCCCAACTGAAAATGTTATCCGCTCCCCCCGACAGATCCAGCACCAGACCCACGCCCAAAGGCCCGATGGAGGCGCCGGCAAAACCGATCAAGGCATGAAGCCCTAATGTGGCGCCCTCGCGCCCCCGTTCGGCAGCCGCTAGGGCGCCGGTGGTCAGGGCCGCCGAATCCGATTGCACCGTGATGGAATAGAGGCACATCAACAGCACCACGGCGCTGTAGGGCAGAGATGCCGAGAAACCCACTAGCATGGCCAGGATGCCGGACATCCCCATATAGGCGCTGACCATGTGCCACCGGCCCCAGCGGTTGGCCGCTTCGCCGCCCAGGATGGAAGACGCCATGGCAATCACCGCCACCAGCCCGGCGACCGCAGTAGGGCTTGGCCAGATGTTGGTGCCCGCCGGTTGCAGGCTGGCGCTGAAGGCCAGGAAGGCGACCAGCCAGGAACGGAACGCGAACAACTCCCAGTTATGGGCGGCATAGGCCAGGATATAACCCATGGCTTCGCGGTTGCGCATGACGGGCCGGAAATCGAGAATTGGGCCGCTGGTTTTCCTTTCGGTCTTTACCGGGGCCAGGAAAATGATGGCCAGCAGGGCGGCAAGGCCTGCCCCGCCGCTGGCCAGAGCGAAGGTTTCGCGCCAACCCAAAAGGGCGCCCAGTTCGCCCGACGCCCAAAAGGATATGGCCGTGCCCAGGGAAAAGCCCGCCGTATAAAAGGCCACGCCCCGGGGCAGGCCCGGGCCCTGATAACGGTCTGATATAGCGCGGAGCCCGGGCATATAGGTCGACGCCAGGGCGCCGCCCGAGGCCAGGCGTAAGATGAATGCTCTCCAGAATCCTTCCGCCCAGAGGGAGAAGGCGGCCAACAATAATGCCGTTGCGATGGTGCCCCAGATATAGACGATGCGCGCATCCATCCGGTCGGTGAGGGCGGTAAGAAAAGGCACGCAGATGGCGTAGCCGGCAAAACTTGCCCCCGCGATCCAGCCGGCGGCCGTATTGTCCATCCCCCATTGGCCCTGAAAATCCACCAACAATGCGGGAAAGGTGAAAAGCCCCAAAAGGGTCAGTACCTGGGCCAGGCACATGACGATGATCAAAGGAACTGGTTGAAGTCGTATCATGGTGCTTACCGGCTTGGCGCCGCGTCGTCGATCAGGATCTGCACATTGGTCTTGCCCTGCCAATGATTGAGGCGCGCCCGCCCGGCCAGATGCAGGGGCAGATCATTATGTTTGAGCAGGGCGCGCCCCAGGGGCCCCTCGGCGGAGCGAAAGGAGATGGCCGATAACTGGCCGCTGCCCGAACTGGCCAGACGGCAACGCACATGATCCGCGCCGACAACATCGGAATGCGCAATGCGTACGCCGGAGAAGGCAAAGCGGGGCTCGGCGTTGCCGCTGCCAAAGGGCGCCAGACGCTGGATGGTTTCAACCAGCTCGATGCTGTTGGCGGCGGCGGTGGTGAGAACCCCATCCAGTTTAAGCACCGGCGCCAGGGAGGCTTCTTCCATGCAGGCAGCTATGCGCTCATTCAAAAATTTACGCAGCTCCTTCAAATGTTCCAACCCGACGGTGAAGCCTGCCGCCATGGCATGCCCGCCGCCGGCCAGCAACAGGCCTTTCTGGCGGGCCTCCGAGACCATGGCGCCAAGATCAATGCCGGGCATTGAGCGGGCCGAGGCGACGCCCGTGCCGTCTTCTCCAAGCGAGATCACGAAGGCGGGCTGGTCGAAGCGTTCCACCAGCCGGCTGGCGACGATGCCGATGACGCCCGGATGCCAACCCTGGCCCATGGCGAACACGCCTCCCCTGGTCTGGCCCGCTTCCGGTGTGCTCTCCAGCGCCTGGGCCAGGACGGCGGCCTCAATGTTGCGGCGTTCTCGGTTATATTGATCCAATTGGGTGGCGATGCGGGTGGCTTCGATGGCATCATCGCTGGCCAGCAGACGGGCACCCAGGGCAGATTCTCCCACCCGGCCGCCGGCATTGATGCGGGGGCCCAGGATGAAGCCCAGATGATAGGCGCCGGGCGTCTCATCGATGCCCGCCGCATCGCTCAACGCGGCAAGCCCCGTATTGGCGCGCCTGGCCAGGACTTTCAGGCCCTGGGTTACGAAGGCGCGGTTGACGCCGGTCAGGGACACCACATCGGCGACCGTACCCAGCGCCACCAGATCAAGCCACTGCATCAGGTTGGGCTCGGCCGGGGAATTATCCTTGGCGTAAAATCCACCATCCCGGAGCGCCCGGTTGACGGCGACAATAAGCAAAAATGTAACGCCGACGGCTGCCAATTGTTTGTGCGGGCTGTCATCATCGATGCGGTTGGGGTTGATGACCGCGACGGCATCGGGCAGGTGGGCCTCGGCGATATGATGATCCAGCACGATGACGTCCAGCCCCTGACCGGCTGCCCGGGCCAGGGGCTCAAACGCATTGGTCCCGCAATCGACGGTGATCAGCAGCTCCGCCCCATCACTTCTGAGCATATCGAGCGCGGCTTGGTTGGGGCCGTAGCCTTCCTTGATGCGGTCCGGGATATAGACGCGGATATCCATGCCCAGTGCCCGAAAAAAGCGGCTGAGCAAGGCGCTCGATGTGGCGCCGTCCACATCGTAATCGCCGAACACGCATATTGCCTGGCCTTTCTCAACGGCCAGGGCAATGCGGTCGACGGCATCCTCCATGCCCAAAAGATGAGCGGGATCAGGCAGGGAGCTGGCCAGGCGCGGGTCTAGGAAATCTTCCGCATTGTCTTCTGTGATGCCGCGCCCAGCCAAAAGACGCCCGATGATTTCAGGCAGATCGAAGCGTTGCGCCAGGCCCAGGCCCAGGCGTTCGTCCGCCGGCCTCTGGCGCCAGCATTTTCCGGTTACGGAACTTTCGACGCCTAGGAACACCTCGCTCTGGCTGTCATTAGTGTTCACCTGTCGAGGGCTTCGAAGCCGATCTTGCGGTTGAAATTATGGGTCGCTTCGACGTAGCGCACCGTTCCTGATTTGGAACGCATAACCAGGGAATGGGTGTTGGCGCCATGGCCGAAACGCCTGACGCCGCGAAGCATAGCGCCCGACGTGACGCCGGTGGCAGCGAACATGATGTCGCCGCAGGCCATTTCGTCCAGCGAATATTTCCGGTTGAAATCCGTAATGCCCCAGCGCTGGCCCCTGGCCCGTTCGTCATCATTGCGAAAGACCAGCCGGCCCTGCATCTGCCCACCGATGCATTGCAGAGCAGCCGCCGCCAGCACGCCTTCCGGCGCACCACCGACGCCCATATACATGTCCACCCCGGTCTCCTCCAGGGAGGTGGCGATCACGCCGTTCACGTCGCCATCGCCAATCAGCGTAATGCGGGCGCCGAATTCACGGATTTTGGCGATGGCCTCGGCATGACGCGGCCGGTCCAGAATGCAGACCACCAGATCAGATTTGTCGACCTGCTTGGCCTTGGCCAGCTCTTCCAGATTGGCCGCCGGGTCTTCATCCATATCCACCAGATCATCGGGCAGGCCGCCGCCGATGGCGATCTTTTCCATATAGACGTCCGGCGCATTGAGAAACCCGCCTTCCTCGGCCATGGCGATGACCGCCAGGGCGTTGGGGCCTCCCTTGGCGGTGATGGTGGTTCCCTCTAACGGATCGAGGGCGATATCGATCTTGGGCCCGACGCCCAGGCCCACTTCCTCGCCGACAAACAACATGGGGGCTTCGTCCCGCTCGCCTTCGCCGATGCGTACGGTGCCTTGTATGGGCAGGGCATTCAGCGCGCCCCGCATGGCGTCCACGGCGGCCTGATCGGCGGCCACCTCATCGCCCAGGCCCATCTGCCTGGATGCGGCGAGGGCGGCAGCCTCGGTCACACGCACGGCTTCGAGAGCTAAATTCCGGTCCATTTTATTTTCGTCGGCCAATTTGGTATCTCCCAGCGGGCAAGAGGGTCAATCGAAGGCCTCTATTCTAATCATTCTTGGCGTTTCGACCACCGTATTCAGCTTGGCGATGGCGTCCAGGGTTGCGCTCATGGCCGCTTCATCGGTTTCGTGGGTGGTGAGGACCACCGGCACGGCCTCGCCCGGTGCCCGGCCCCGCTGCAGGATGGCTTCCATGGAGACCTTGTTATCCCTAAGCACGCCTGCGATATCGGCGAATGCCCCGGGCCTGTCCAGAACCATCAGGCGCACATAATAGTACCCGGCATGGGCGTTCATGGGCAGATGTTTATGGGGCTCAAGCTTATCGGTGGGCACGGAAAACACCCTCGCGTCCCGGCCTCTGGCGATGTCGGCGATATCGGCAACCACGGCCGATGCGGTGGGCCCAGCGCCCGCACCCTTGCCTTCATAGATGGTTGTCTCGACGAAATCGCCCTCGACAACAACGGCGTTGAAGACGCCTTCCACATTGGAAATGGGCGTACCTTGGGGAACCATGCAGGGATGGACCCGCTGCTCGATGCCCTGATCGGTCAGCCGGGTAATGCCCAGCAATTTGATGCGGTAGCCCAGCTCATCGGCGAATTGAATATCCAGGGCCGAGACATGGCGGATACCTTCCATATGGATGGCATCGAAATCCATCTCCACGCCGAAGGCCAAACTGGTCAGGATGGCCAGCTTATGGGCCGCATCGACGCCATCCACATCGAAGGACGGATCGGCCTCGGCGAAGCCCAGCGCCTGGGCCTCGGCCAGGACTTCGCCGAAATCGCGCCCGGTCTGGCGCATTTCGGTGAGGATGTAATTGCAGGTTCCGTTGAGGATGCCGAACACCTGGCTGAAGCGGTTGGCCGCCAGTCCCTCGCGCAGCGCCTTGACGATGGGGATGCCGCCGGCGACGGCGGCCTCGAAGGCCAGAACGACGCCGGCCGCCTCGGCCTTGGTGGCCAAATCGGCACCGTGGTGGGCTATCAGGGCCTTGTTGGCCGTGACCACATGTTTGCCGCCAGCGATGGAAGCCTCGATCAGTTTCTTGGCAATACCTTCCGAGCCGCCGATCAGTTCGACCACCAGGTCGATGTCCGGTGCCTCGGCCAATTCCATGGCGTCTTCGTACCAGACCAGCCCGTCCCGGGGGAAATCCTGCCCTTCGCCCTTGTCCAGGGCGGAAACCCCGGCAATTTCAATTTCCCGCCCGCAACGAAGAGCCAGCAGAGCGGCCTGCCCGCAGAGCAGCTTGACCGTGCCCCCACCGACGGTTCCCAGCCCGGCAATGCCTATTTTCAGGGGTGCGCTCAACTGGCCCGGGCCTCAACCTTTTCGGCTTCTTCCAGAATTCTGTCTTGGGATGCAAAGAAGGCCTTTATGTTGCGCGCCGCCTGGCGGATGCGCTGGCGGTTCTCCACCAGGGAGATACGCACGAAGCCGTCCCCATGTTCGCCGAAGGCGACGCCCGGCGATACGGCCACCTTGGCTTCGCTCAACAGCAATTTTGCGAACCCGACTGATCCCAGATGGGCGAAGGCCGGCGGCACCGGCGCCCAGGCGAACATGGTGGCGGCCGGTTTGGGGATGTCCCACCCCGCTACCGACAGGCTGTCGACCAGGACATCGCGCCTTTCCCGGTACAGGGTGCGGATATCGTCTATGCAATCGGTGGGGCCGTTCAGGGCAGCCGCGGCGGCGACCTGGATCGGCGTAAAGGCGCCGTAATCCAGATAGGATTTGATGCGCCCCAGGGCGGCAATCAGGTGGGCATTGCCCGCCGCGAATCCGATGCGCCAGCCGGGCATGGAAAAGGTCTTGCTCATGGAAGTGAATTCCACTGCGATTTTCTTGGCGCCTGGGATTTGCAGGATCGAGGGGGGTGGGTCCTCATCGAAATACAATTCCGCATAAGCCAGATCGGAAAGGATATAGATATTGTGGTGGCGGCAGAAATCCACCACCTGTCCGTAGAAATCCAGATTGGCAATCATGGTTGTCGGATTGTTGGGATAATTGAGCACCAGTGCTGTCGGTTTGGGAATGGAATGGGCGACGGCCTGCTCCAGCGCATCCAGAAGTTCCTTGTCCGGCGAGACAGGCACATTGCGCACCGCCGCTTCATGGATGATGAAGCCGAACTGATGGATCGGGTAGCTGGGATTGGGTACCAAGATCACATCGCCCGGGCTGGAAATGGCGGATGCCAGATTGGCCAGGCCTTCTTTGGAGCCGAGCGTGACGATGGCTTCCCGGTTGGGATCGATCTCCACATTAAAGCGGCGTGCGTAATAGGCCGCATGGGCCTTGCGCAGGCCGGGAATGCCACGCGATGCCGAATAGCGGTGGGTGCGTGGATCGGTAATCGTCTCCACCAGCTTTTGCACGATATGGGGGGGCGTGGGCTGGTCCGGATTGCCCATCCCGAAATCGATAATATCGTCGCCGGTCGCCCGGGCGCGCGCCTTCTGGGCATTGACTTCATCGAAAACATAAGGTGGCAAGCGCTTTATTCTGTGGAATTCCTGGGCCATGTTCCTCTGCCAAAACGGAAAGCCCGCCGTCCAACTGACCGGCGTTGCTCACTTAATAATACCATTCTAGACCTTCCGGGCCGATAGCGCCCGGAAAGTTTCAATATTCGATGAAAATTTCGGTGCGTCGGTTGCCTGCCTCGCCAGACGGCATGAATTCGAAATATTTGGGCTCCCGGTCCGCCGCAGCGCCAATCATCAGATTTTCTGGCTTGGCGCCCAGACCGACCAGGGCCTTGGCCACCGTTTCCGCGCGCGCCACCGAAACCTGAAGATTGACCATTTTGTGACGGATCACATCCATGGAGCGGGTACGCGAACTGGCGTGGCCGACGATGCGGATGACGCCGCCCAAGCTTTGATGTTGCTGGGCCACCTGGCGCAGGATGCGCCGGTCGGTCGATTTCAGGCGCGAGGATCCATTATCGAACAAAATGGTTGCCACCTGATAAGACCCTTGGGTCCCGCCGGCGAAGGGCATCGCGGGACGAGTCTGAGCCCGGAGCGCCAATTGGGGCTGGGTTTGAGGCAGGGTCTGGGGGGCAATTTTGAGGCGCGGCGTCCGGGCGATGGGTGTGCCGACCAGGGTTTGTACGCCCGATCCGGAAATGACCACGGTGCCCAGATTATCAGACCCAAATGCCGGAATGGTGGCTGAGACCGAGGCCATCTTTGGCGCCTTCAGGGTCACCTTGGGAAGGGTGGGCATCTTTATCGTGGTTGGGGCGGGGAGTTTGGCCACCACCGTGGGCGCTGGCTTTACGGCCACTCTCGGCCTGACCAGCACCGGCGGGGTGCGGGCGATGATGGGTTTGCTGGGTGGTGGCGGCTTGGCCACGGCCACTGGGGCAAGAACGTCGGGCAGGGGGTTGGCGGCACTTCCCTGGCGGCGCACCACCTCGGTGGAGTATTGGCGCGTCGGCTGGGGATCGGCGATCAGACCCTGGGCCAGGGCCTTGCGCTCCTCGGAAGACGAAGTTTGGGGCCTGGAGGGCACCGTGGATAATTTGGGGAAGGGCTTGTCCGCCCCGGGCGCCGCCGTGTCGCGGTCCTTGGCCAGGCGGCCAGACGGCTTTTCGTCATCACCGGAGATCAGATCGCGGGCATCTTTGTACCATTCCACCGGATTGACCGCATCGGGCACGGAAGAACAGGCCGCGATGAAGGCGGTCAGGGTGAAAACCGCGGCAAGGCGGCCTCTTCGTCCAATCCTGGGTCCAATTTTAGGTCCGGTTGCACTGCCTGGCGAGGCATCGCGGGTTTTTTGTGCCTGATTATATTGCTGCATGGCTATAGCCCTTTTATTGCCCTAATTTCCGCATCTTACAAATATCCAGATGCAGAATCGCCCAATTTAGTTAACAGTTTACGAACGCGATTTTGAGAACGCCCAACCCCGGAAGGGTCGATCATAGTTGATCAACTGGGGTGCGATCAACCTTTAGGGCAGGTTTGGATCTTCCAGCATCTCTTTGAATTCGGCGCCTAGTTTGCGGTAATTTTCGCTGCCGATGGGCCGATGGGCGATTTCTTCTGGCTTCAGGTCGCGCATATATTTGGCCGGTCGCCCGGCCCAGACCTGTCCCGTCTCCACCGTTTTGCCCGGCGCCACCAGGGCGCCGGCGGCGACCATGGCGCCCGTTTTCACCCGGGCCCCGTCCAGCACGACGGCCTGCATACCGACGAAGGCGCCGTCTTCCAGGGTTGCGCCATGGATGATGGCGGCGTGGCCCACCAGCACCCCATCTCCGATATGAACGTCCGAGACGCCCTCCGTCACATGGACGATGGTGCCGTCTTGCAGATTGGTTCCGGCCCCCACCCGGATGGGCGCCACATCGCCCCGCAAGATAGTGCCAAACCAAATGGAGGAACCGGCACCGATTTGTACATCACCAATCACCGTGGCATTGGGGGCGATAAAGGCGTCGGGGTGGATTTCGGGCATAACGCCGCGAAAGGGCAGGATCAGTCCGCTCATGATTTGGGGGTCCTTATTAAATCTTCAGTTTGGTGCGCGTTGTTTGATCAGGGTGCTGATTTCCTTGAATTCGGGCGTCGCGGCCCGGCCCAGCCATTCGAAGGCGACCATTTCCGTGCTCACGATCTGGGCGCCGCCGGCCCGCATGCGCTGAATGGCGAGGCGCGCATCCATGGCCCCCCGGGACGAAGTGGCATCGCCCACCACGAAGGCCTGATGACCCAAGGCGCATAATTGAAGCACGGTCTGCAACACACAGACATGGGTTTCCATGCCCGTGATGATGGCTTGTGGGCGCCCAAGACCCGCGAATTTCTCCACGAAATCCTCATTGGCCATACAGGAAAACTCTAATTTTTCAATTACTTGTGCGCCGTTCTCAAGGCTGCCCAATCCCTTTACCGTGGGGCCCAGCCCCTTCGGGTATTGTTCGGTGATCAGAACCGGCACGCCAAGCCGGACCGCGCTCTTCATCAAAAAGGCGCAATTTGCCACCAGGCGGCCCGGTTCCATCACGGCGGGCAGAAGATTTTCCTGCATATCGACGATCACGAGACAGGACTGATCTGCATTCAGCAGCATCTTTGGGAAATCCGTTCAGGGAGGCGAAAACCAGCATAAATTACCCTCTGAAATTAGCCCAAGCCGGCTCCCCGGCCAAGACCTCACATGGTTTGGGCGCGGGAGTCCATTGACATGGGGGTCCATTTGGCCTATTTCGCGCCCAACACGGCCTGTCACGGGCCGCTTAATTGGTTGCCTCGATAACAATCGGGCTTGATTACCGGAAATGAGTTTTGCCGATCTCGGTTTGAGTGATGAAGTCCTGCGCGCCGTTTCGGACGCGGGATATTCTGATCCAACGCCCATCCAGAGCCAGGCGATCCCCCATGTACTGATGGGCCGCGACGTGCTGGGTTGCGCCCAGACGGGCACGGGCAAGACCGCCTCCTTCACCCTGCCCATGATCGATATTCTCAGCAGTGGCCGGGCAAGAGCCCGCATGCCCCGCACATTGATTCTGGAACCGACCCGCGAATTGGCCGCCCAGGTGGCCGAAAACTTCGATATCTATGGCAAGTATCACAAATTATCGAAGGCGCTGATCATCGGCGGCGCCTCCATGGGGGATCAGACCAAGCTTCTGGACCGGGGCGTCGATGTGCTGGTCGCCACGCCCGGACGGCTGATCGATCTCTTTGACCGGGGCGGATTGCTGCTCAATGACGTAAAGGTTCTAGTCATCGACGAAGCCGACCGCATGCTGGATATGGGCTTCATTCCGGATGTGGAGCGCATCGTGTCGCTCTTGCCCAAAATCCGCCAGACCCTGTTCTTTTCCGCCACCCTGGCCCCCGAGATCCGCCGCTTAGGCGATGCCTTCCTGATCAACCCACGGGAAATAGCCGTGACACCGCCCTCGACACCGGCTGAAAAGGTGGTGCAGGGGCTGCTCATGGTGCGGGGCGGCGGGCGGGGCGGGGCGCAAAAGGAAAAGCGGGAAATCTTGCGCAAATTGCTGGCCCAGGAAGAGCCCAGGGCCGCGCTTATTTTTTGCAACCGCAAGCGCGACGTGGATATTCTGCAAAGGTCCTTGAAGAAACACGGCCATAATGCCGCCGCACTCCATGGCGACATGTCCCAGCCGGTGCGCACCGAAACCATGGACCGCTTCAAGCAGGGCGAGATTATCTTGCTGGTCTGCTCCGACGTGGCGGCCCGCGGGTTGGATCTCAATGATCTCAGCCATGTGTTCAATTTCGACGTGCCCATCCGGGCCGAGGATTATGTCCACCGCATCGGCCGCACGGGCCGGGCAGGGCGCGAAGGCCGGGCCTTCACATTGGGGACCTCGGAAGATGCCAAATTCATTGTAGCCATCGAAAGACTGATCGGCTATCCCGTGCCGCGCCCGGGTCTGACCGGCGCCAAGCAGGAAAAAGCTCCAGAAGCGGCGCCCCAGACGGAGCCCCAGACGGAGCCCGAGACGGCGCCCGAGACCCAGGTTTCAGAATCCGAGACAAAGAGCGAACCGGAAGCCAAGGCACCAGAGCTTGAATCCAAGCCCGAATTCGAGCCCGAATCCGAGCCCAAATCGGCCCGCAAACGCTCACGCAGTGCAAAAAAATCATCGGGCGGCGAAAACAAACCCAGGGAAAAGAAGCCCGCCCGGAAAAAAGAATCACCAGAGCCAGACGGTCCTATCATCGGCTTGGGTGAGCACGTTCCGGCCTTTTTGCAGCGCTCCGTCAAAAGCTGAAGGAATCCCCCTAAACCAGCTTTTGCCGCCCATTCACCTAAAGAATGGGCGTTTTTGGTACGGGCTTGATAGTGAGAATGAATCATTGTACAAGTATTGTCATAACAATAATGGTGAATAAAAATATGGAGTCTTACATTATAAGCAACGAATTTGATGATGACGCGCCCGCCTTTTCGGCCAATCCCCTGGG
>CAZBQG010000149.1:0-10945 GCA_964493945.1 uncultured Rhodospirillaceae bacterium | reverse complement strand
TTGGAAAGGTGGCACCCAGTCAGAATGATCGCATTTAATCGGAAAGTGCTCTAGCGCCGGTTTCATCCAAACAATGGAATACATCACCATCAGCCGCCAGCCCGGAAATGTGACAGCGGTGCCACAAGGCATAAAACAACAATACCCAGGCCGCCTGCCCCTGCTTGGAGCTCCGCCCACCATCCGGGGAGAGATTAGCGAACAAGGCCCGGACGGCATCGGGATCGCATATCTCGCGGATGGCCGGCTGGGCTGCCATCAGTGGCGCCAGGCGCTTTGCTTCACCCGCCATCCAATGGGCCACGGGCACCGTAAAGCCCCGCTTGCGGCTGAAGGGATTGGCCTGGGGCAGCTTGCCTTCCAGCCAGCAGCGTAAAAGATATTTCCCCATCCTGCCCCGGATCTTGAGCCGGTCGGGCAGCCCCATGGCCAGGCTGGCGACATAGGGATCAAGGAAAGGTGTACGGCCTTCCACCCCATGGGCCATGAGGCAGCGGTCCAGCTTGAGCAAAAGATCATGGGCCAGCCAATCGGCGCAATCCGTAGCCTGGGCAATCTGCAGGCGCGAGCGCCCGGGCAGGGCCTGGGTCTGGGCCTGAGCCTCCAGCCCGGCCCGCCAGTCCCGGTTTTCCTGGCGCAACAGGCCAAGCCCTTGCAAAATTCCGTCCCGGCGCATGGGCCGCCCGCCCAACAGGCGTGGCCGGAGCATCCGCCGGTAGCGGCCATAGCCCGCGAATAATTCATCCCCGCCCTCACCGCTGAGGATCACCTTGAAGCCCTGTTCCCTGGCCACCCGGCCAAGCTTGTAAGTGGGCAAGGTGGCGTAATCGGCCGCCGGATCATCCAGGCAGGCGGTGATCTCGGGCAACAGATCCCAAAAATCATCCTTGTCGAATTCCACCGGCTGAAAATCGGCCCCGGCCGCCTTTGCCACCTGACTGGCGAGATCGCGCTCATCGGCAACCCCGGTTCCCGTAAAGCCCGCCGTGAAGCTTTTCACCGGATGGGTGTTCAAATCCCGCATGCAGGCCAGAAGGGCGCTGGAATCGATGCCGCCCGAAAGAAACATGCCATAACCCACATCGGAACGCTGATGCACCCGGACCGAATCCTCCAACACCTCATCCAGCAGGGCCAGCGCCTCATCATCGCCCCTCTCCTCGGGCGGGCCTGATGGCAGGGCCGGGCGTTGATTGGCGCTTACCAGCCGCCCCTCTTCGATGATCAGGGTTTGGCCAGGCAGGACCCGTTTGATGCCTGAAAAAATAGTCTGGGCCCCACTGGTGAACTGGACCTGGAGCAATTCGTCGCGCCTGACCGCGTCCAATTCACGCCCCACCTGCCCGGCTTCGATCAATGCGCGGGGCTCGGAGGCGAAGGCGAATCCCAAATCATTTTCCGTGTAATAGAGCGGCTTGATGCCGAACGGATCACGGGCCAGGGTAAGGCGCCCGAGGCCGGGTTCCGCAATGGCGATGGCATACATGCCCCGCAGCCGTACCGGGAAATCCGCACCGTCCAGGGCATGGATGTGAAGGGGCGGCTCACAGTCGGAGCGGGTTTTAAATGGCTCAGGCCCCAGCTCATCGATGAGTTCGAGAAAGTTGTAGATTTCTCCGTTGGCGATAAGCGCATTGCCGCCATCGCTGATGAAGGGCTGATCACCGGTCTCCAGATCAATGATCGCCAGACGCCGGTGGACTAGGCCCAGTCCTGATTCCCCGTGGTTGAAACGCCCCTCACCGTCGGGTCCCCGGTGGGTCAGGGATTTGGCCAGCCCGTCCAGAATTACAGTATCGGGCGCGCCGCCGGCACGCGTCATGACGCCGGCGATGCCACACATCAGGTCAGCAGCCGCTGAAAGAATTCGAGATATTTCTCGACCACGATTTTCTCGGTAAAGCCCGCCTGATAGGCGGCGTGGCCATGATCGGCCAGGTGCTGGGCGAGCACGTTATCGTTGATCACGGAGCGGATGGCACCGGCCATGGCCGGGGCATCATCGACCGGCACCAAAAGGCCGCTGTCGCCCTGATCCAATAAGGTGCCGGGACCCAGACTGTCGGCGGCGACCACCGGAACGCTGTGGGCCCAGGCTTCGATCACCACATTACCGAGGGGCTCGTGGCGGGACGGGCAGACGAAGATATCCGCCGCTGCCAACAGTGGTCCGGTATCCTCGCACCAGCCCAGAAATCTTACGCGGGGCTTGATGCCCAATCTCTCGGCCTGCGCTTCCAACTCGCCCCGCAATGGTCCATCACCGGCCAGCCATAAATAGACGTCGGGCACCCTGGCCACCGCTTCCAGCAGGGTATCGAAGGCCTTGTTCTCGTGCAGGCGGCCCATGGCCAGGATCAAAGGAGTCTTGTAAGGCGTATAATAATCTTCGCGTTTGATCGGTTTGGCACCGCCGGCATGAACGAAATTGGGCAGAAAGTGGATCTTCTCCGGCGGCCAGCCATTGCGCGCCAGATAGCCGGCGATATCTTCCGTATTGGCCACCAGATGATCGCAATTGCGGTAATATTTCATTTTGTAGTAACCACCCAGCCGCCCGATATGGGTGAATTTCCCCTTGGGGCACATGGCCGCCGCCCGGTTCATCCAACTGAACACGATGTCCGGTTTGTATTCGGCGATTTCCCGGCGGATGGCCCAACGGCTTTTCACATCTATGGGTCCGCCGAAGCTCAGCTCCCGGGGATGGACACCTTCGCGGCGCAATTTTTCGGCGCGCACCGGGTTGTGGCGAATGACCACCCGTTGATCGACACCGGCACGCTGCAGGGCCACCGCCAGGCGGGTAAAAAAATCCTCGGCGCCGCCATGTTCGGCGCCGGCCATGGTTTGCAGCACTTTCATTAGGGTATCAATCCCTCGAACGCCTGGGCGGCACGCGCCCAGCTCCAGACGCACTGGTGCTTTTTAGCTGCCTGGTGGCGCTGCTTCCAAAGCGGCCCATCGCTCAAAAGCTGAACGGCTGCATCGGCGAATTCCTCGTCCGTTTCGGCCACGGTTCCCGTTTTTCCATCCCTTACCCGTTCGGCCACCGAACCCAGATTTTGTACCACGGCGGGCACCCCGGCGGCCTGCGCCTCACCAACGGCGAGGCAAAATGTCTCATTTATGTCGCCTCTATACAACATGACGCGGCTTTGGCGAAGCTCCTCTATCAATTCAGCCTTGGGTACGGGTTGGCGCAGGACCACGCCGGCATTGGCCAAATTGCCCGCCTGTTCCAGCACCCGGCCCATCTCGCTGGACTTTGCAGCCCCCACCTGACCATAGGTCCGGGCCCCGGTGAACAGGTGCAATTCCGCTTCTGGCACGCGGGGGCGAATGGCGCCGGCCCAGATATCCAACAACCAATCCAAAGAGCGCAAGGGGTTGGAAGTAAAGATGGCCCGGGGCGGGGGAAGTTCGCCGGTTTCGGGCACCTGGCGGAAGGCTTCGGCGATGCCATAGGGAATGACGCCCCGCCCGCCGTCCGGCGCCCAGGCAGGATAGGTGGTGGCATGGTAGGTTCCGATAAAGATGATCACCGGGCGCACCCGCCACAATTTCCACAGATAGCGCCGCTTCATCAGATAGCGGGCCGGATTGTGTATCCAGAAGATGTTGCGCCGGGCGCCGGGCATTTGGCCCAGAAGCTTATCGCCCCGGTTGGCGATATATAAATCAGCGCTTTCTGGCAGGCCTTCTCTGATAGGCGCCCAATCGACGCCATCGATCAGGTGCGCCCGCTCGCATTTATTGCGTACCATGACTTGATGGCCGCGTCCCGCCAGCTCCCGGGCCAGATAGACGATGGAACTTTCAACGCCGCCCAGGGGCCCTGCCTCCGGGCTCTCACCGTCGAAGCTGATGCCGTCATCAGCGATCACGATGCGGGCCATCACGGCTCTCCGGCGCGGGCCTTGAGGTGGGAAATCAGCGGGTAAAGCCCGGCGAAAACAGCGATCACGAAGCCAAGCCCGCCTTCCTTGTAGCCCCCCCGCCCCAGATAGCATTTGATGAAGCGGGAAAAAAAGCGCCGGATATTATTGGCCGTCGATCCGATCTCGCCTGCTTCCACCATATCCTTGGCCCGCGCCGTCGAATAATTGTCCAAGCGCCGGATCATGTCCGATATGTCCCGGTCCACATAATGGCGGAGCGGATTCTTCAACATGGGCCCCTTGCGCCCCGACCAGAGCAGCCGTGGATGAACCCGCTGCAGCCCCCATTCCTTGGCCCCGTTCCGAAACAATCCAGGATAAGCCGCCTTGCCGTAAGATGCCCCCCAGCCATGGCGCACCAGCCTTGTGCCCACATAATTATGAACCGGAATTTCGTGCCAATCATAAGAGGTGGCCCCGATGGTCTCCGTGATTTCCCGGGCCAGTTCCGCCGGCACATGTTCGTCCGCATCCACTTCCAAAATCCAATCGCCGGCGCAGGCATCAATGCCAGCATTGCGCCGATCGCCTTCCTTTTCCCATGCGCCATGGATGAGGCGCTCCGTATAGCGGGCCGCGATCTGTTCGGTGCCATCGGTGCAGCGGTCCAGCAAGACGACGATCTCCTCGGCGAAGGTCAGACAATCCAGGCAGGCGGCCAGACGCTCTTCTTCGTTATGCACACTGATCACGGCGGAAAGTTTCATGGTTAGCCCTCCACCTGACATCTCCGCCAAAGATCACGGGCACCTTGTTCGGCCATTTCCACACTCAGGCTGCCCATCAGGCTATCCGAGGTGCGGTGATCGAAATCCTCCGGGAAAATTTCGCCAAAGGGGATGCGGGTACGCACGATGCCCGTATGTTCACCCCAGGGCGCATAGAGAGATTCCTGGGTCGGGCCGAACAGCCCCAAGGTCGGAATGCCCGAAGCCGCGGCCAGATGCATGAGGCCTGAATCATTGCCCACATAAAAGGCGCAGCGCCCCAGACAAGCGTGCACCGTAAGCAAATCCAACTTGCCCACCAGATCGATGCAGCGTTCGGGCGGCAGGGCCTGGATCAGGCCAAGCGCCATGGGCCGTTCATCATCGCGCCCGAACAGCGCTACCCGCGCACCCGGCAAAATGCCATCCGGACCGGTCAGCCTTTCGATGAGTTGTGAAAAATTTTCGGCCCGCCAGGTCTTGGCCCGCCAATTAGCGGTCGGCCCGACGGCCAGCACGGGCGGACCATCGCTGATGAATTGGGTGGCCAGGCGCTCATCTTCATCCGTGGTCCAAAGGCAGGGCGCCGGAATGTTCTCAAGATTCAGAACCCGGGCCAGACGTTCGACCCGCCTGGCATCGCCGCCTTCACGGCTCATGCCGCGCCGGCGCCTGGTGGGGATCAGATAGGTGACCGGCGCATTACGCAAATCCACAACCAGATCCCACAGCCGGAAGGCACATAATGCCCAAAGCCTGAGCCAATGCAGGGAAAAGAGCATCTTATCCAACACGACAATGCGGGCCAGATTGGGAACGGCATCAAACAAGGGGGCAGCCGCAGGGCCGCAGGCGATGGTAAAGCGCGCGCCCGGCCGGGTTTCCATCAGGTGGGCGAGAAGCCCGGTGGACAAAATGGCATCACCCACCCGGGTGGAGGTGACGAACAGAATATTTTCAGGTGAGACAGTCATTATCCCCGATCCCACAGGTTTTCGAATTCGATGGCCGCCACGTCCCAGCCGCGCTGGCCCTGCAAGGTTTTGGCATCCCGGCTGAGGGACCCGTATATCTGGTCATCAGCCAATAATTGCCGGGCCAGATTGATCAGGGCGGCACCATCGGGGGCCAGATAGCCGGTCCGCCCATCATGCATCCGTTCACCCACCGCCGGGGCCTGATTGCCATCCATGGGCCCAACCAGGGCAGGCAAGCCACAAGCCTGGGATTCGGCCAAGGTCGAACAATATATTTCAAAACCGATAGGCGGATAGATATGCAGCCGCGCGCCCTCATAGACCCGGGCCATCTGCCCATCACCCAGGGGCGCCTTGATGACCACGCCGGGGGCATCGCGGGCCGCCTGGAAAACCGGATCGCCCAACTCGCCCGGCACGTCGCCGATCATGGCCCGGTGCAGGCTGGCCGAATAGATATGGAGTTCAGCTTCAGGCTGATCGGGGTGGATGCCTTCGCGCCAGAGGCGGATGATTTCCTCCATGCCATGCTTGGGATGGGTGGTCATCACGGCGATGGGTGGCTGGTCCAGCTGCTTATCGTCAGGATTTTCCAGATAGGCCTGCACCAGCCCCGGACGGATGACCTTTTGAGAAAAATCCCGCCAAGGTTTCCAGCTTCGCTTCTGATGATCGGACACGAAGGCCAGGGTGGGGCGGCGGCGATCCAGAATGGTCTGATTGGCCGGCCGGTTTAGATGGCGCGGCGAGCCCCAAACCCACATGACATGACGCCCGGCATGGGGCACTTCGTCCAAAAGCTCCGGCTTTCTGAAAGCGATGAGCACATCCACCTCGGGTGGCCTGGGCGTATTCCAGGGCAACCAATCGACGCCCGCGACGGAGCGCTGATAGTCGCACTGATTGATCGCCACGACCTCATGGCCGCGAGCGGCCAAGGCCGTGGCGAGGCCGGCGAAGGCCTTTTCCGCCCCGCCCAGGGGCCTGGCCTGGGAAGTCTCGCCGTCAAAGGGATGGGAGCTGTCGATCAGCGTCACCTGCATGGGCGAATTTATAGGGCGGACAGGCTATGCTTGCAAAGGGAAGCTTGCGGGGGCTTGCAAAGGGAAGCTTGGCTTGTAAGCCTATATCGCGGCCCCATATATGGGTCTGGAGCACCAAAAATGGCATCCAACATGAGCCAAGCCGAATATGTCGAACTGGATGAACGGGGACTGCTCCGCGTCAGTGGCCCCGACGGGCGCGCCCTGCTCCAGGGATTGATCACCAATGACATGGATAAAGTAAGCCCCACCCGCGCCCTTCACGCTGCCCTGCTCACTCCCCAGGGCAAATTCCTGCATGATTTCTTTGTCGCCGAAATAAATGGAGCACTGATCCTGGATTGCGAAGGCGGGGCCAGACTGGATGATCTGAGGGAACGCCTTTTGCGCTATCGCTTGAACGCCGATCTGGAAATCGGCCACGCGGCGGATCTGAAGGTTTTCGCTCTCCTGGGTGAAGAGCCGGATGGGGAGGCCGGCCAGGCCTGGGAATTTGCCGGTGGCATCACTTTCACCGATCCCCGTCTGGCGGCCATGGGTGGGCGGGCCATACTTCCCGCCGCTACGGCGGAGGATGAATTACTGAAGGCGGGCTTCGGCAAGGCGGAGAGGGAAAATTATGAGGCGCGCCGCCTGGGTCTGGGTCTGGCCGACGGCAGCCGCGACCTGGAGGTGGAAAAAGCCGTTCTCCTGGAGGGCGGTTTCCATGAACTGAACGGCATCGATTGGGAAAAGGGGTGCTATATCGGACAGGAACTGACCGCCAGGACTAAGCACCGCGGACTGCTCAAGCGGCGCATCCTGCCGGTCACCTATGATGGCCCGGCCCCGGCGCCGGGCACGCCCATCATGCAGGACGGCAAAAATGCGGGTGAAATGCGATCGGGCTCGGAAGGCGCGGGGCTGGCCCTTTTGCGCCTCGACGCCATTGAAAAACTCAACGGCGCGGATAGCTCCCTATCCGCCGGCAAGACCAAACTGACGCCAAGAAAACCCGCCTGGGCATCCTTTTAGCGCTCGAGTTGCAGCCGGCCCCGGCGCGGGCTAGCATTCAACCCATGTACGAAGAAAGACCGGGCTCCAAGGCCCTTCCCCTGCCGCCCCTGCTGCGTTCCGTATCCAAATCCTACGGTGCGGCGCTCAATCTGTTCGGACCCATCTCCAGGGGCGTCGGCTGGCGCAAGCCGGAAGAACAGGTCATGCGTTTTCACATTCTAGCCCAGGTAATGGCCGGGCGGCGCCACCGGGGCGGGGTCAGCATCAACGAGCTGGGCTGCGGCTACGGCGCCATGTTCGATGCCTTCCGGACCGAACCCTTCATGCAGGACGGGTCTTATTGGGGATATGACATCAATCAGCGCATGTTGGCCCAGGCGGAGGCACGCATCAGCGATCCCCGGGCCCGCTTCATCCACGGCCACGAAGTCACCCGCATGGCCGATTACTCATTGGTATCGGGCACCTACAACATCAAGATGGAAGCTGATGACGCCACCTGGCTCACCTTTATCGAACAAAGCCTGACCATGTTATGGAAAAACAGCCGCCTGGGGCTGGCCTTCAACATGATGAGCCGGCTGGGCGAAAAAAAAGAAAAGAATCTCTATTACGCGGACCCGGTCTATTTCGTTGAATTCTGCCAGCAGACCCTGTCCCACAATGTCTGCCTGCGCCACGATTACCATATGCCCGAATGGACCATCCTGGTGACCCGGTAAAATTTTAAATCAGGCGATAAGGGCGCTCAATCCGGTGATTATCAGCAATGCCAAGGCTCCCCGCCGGAAATAGACGCTGGGTGCCCGTCTGAACAAGCGACCGCCCCCAACCGTGCCCACAATATAAAAAGGCGTGATGGCTATGCCTCTGGCCAGCGTCTCCCAGCCTAACCCACCGCCCAATCCGATAAAAACAAGAACGGCGGCGACCAGAATGGCCGCGCTGAAGATCAGATTGGCCCGCTGGATTTCCGCCGGCTGGGGCGAAGACAGAAAATAAAGCCCGATCAATGATGCCCCTGCCCCCGTCGCCCCGGTGACCAGACCGCAAAGTCCGCCCACACCGGCCCCGGCCAGCGCGCCCCGCGGCCCGGTATATGTCCAGCCGCTGACCATGAGCAATGCCGCCACGATAACGAAGCCACCCATGGCGCGGCGCACCAAATCGGGATCCAGGGTGAACAGAAAAAAGACGCCCGCCGGCGTGCCCAGGAAAATGAACAAACCGACCGGCACGACTTCGGACCAATCCGCGTGGCGTACAGCACCCGGGAAAAGCTGCAAAGATCCGACAATCCCGGCGATCACGGCCACCGCCAGCCCTTCGACGGGGCCGAAGAAAAAGGCCAGGGAGGGAACCAAAAGCAATCCGCCACCGAAACCGGTAAAGCCATGCACGATACCGCCCAGCAGGGAGAACAAGGCGCCGAAAGCGAGTTCAGCGGTGAGCAGGGCGGTGAGGGTTTCGGCCATGACCCAAAGGTAGACGGTGGTAGGCCGTCTATTCCATTTCCTTGCCTAAGGCCGCCTGGGCGGCGGCCAGGCGAGCGATGGGGACCCGGTAGGGCGAGCACGATACGTAATCCAGCCCGACGCTTTGGCAAAACATGACGGAAGCGGGATCGCCGCCATGTTCGCCGCAAATGCCCAGCTTGATATCACCACGCACGCTGCGTCCCCGCTCGGCGGCGATCTTGACCAGTTCACCAACACCGTCCTGATCGATGGTCACGAAAGGATCATGTTCGTAAATGGCGCTGTCTTGATAGGCTTCCAGAAAACTTCCCGCATCATCGCGCGACAAGCCATAGGTGGTCTGGGTCAGATCATTGGTACCGAAGCTGAAAAATTCCGCCCCCTCGGCGATCTCGGCGGCCCGCAAGGCGGCCCGGGGCAGCTCGATCATGGTGCCAGTCAGGTAGGATATCTCGCCACCGGTCTCCTGGCCCACCTGGGCGGCGACATCATCCACCATTTTTTTCATGATATCGAATTCGCGCCTGGATCCGATCAGGGGGATCATCACTTCGGGCGTTACCGTCGATCCGGTTTCCTTGCCCACCAGCTGGGCCGCTTCGAAAATGGCGCGGCACTGCATTTCATAGATTTCCGGATACATGATGCCCAACCGGCATCCGCGCAAACCCAGCATGGGATTGGCTTCATGCAGCGCAGCCGCGCGGGCGGCGATTTCCTTGGGCTCAAGGCCTGCCGCCTTGGCCACCTCTTTCGTGCCCACCTCATCGGTGGGAAGGAATTCGTGCAAGGGTGGGTCCAAAAGGCGCACGGTGACGGGCAGGTCGCCCATGATGCGGAAAAGTTCGGCGAAATCGTCGCGCTGATAGGGCAACAGCTTACTCAGGGCGGCACGCCGCCCGGCCTCATCGCCGGCCAGGATCATCTGGCGCATATTGATGATGCGTTCCGGATCGAAAAACATGTGTTCGGTGCGGCAAAGTCCGATCCCCTCGGCGCCGAACTGGATCGCTGTGCGCGTATCATCGGGGGTTTCCGCATTGGCCCTGACGCCCATCTTGCGCACCCCGTCGGCCCAGTCCATGAGGGTAGCAAAACCGCCTGTCAGCTTAGGCTCGATGGTCGGCACCTGGCCTGCCATGACCTCACCCCGGGACCCGTCGATGGTGATCACCCCGCCTGCTTCGACGACGCGCCCGCCGGCACTCAGGGTCTGGGCATTGTAATCGACCCGTAAATCACCGGCACCGGCAACACAAGGCCGGCCCATGCCCCGGGCCACGACGGCGGCGTGGCTGGTCATGCCGCCCCGCGTCGTGAGGATGCCCTGGGCCGCATGCATGCCGCCGATATCCTCCGGGCTGGTTTCGACCCGGACAAGGATGGCTTTTTCGCCGGCAGCCGTCATTTCTTCGGCGTCGGCGGCACTGAAGGCAACCTTGCCCGATACCGCGCCGGGTGAGGCAGGCAGGCCCCTGCCCAGAATATCACGCTCCGCATCGGGATCGAGCATGGGATGGAGCAATTGATCCAATTGGGCGGGCTCGATGCTCATGACCGCTTCTTCTTTGGTAATCATGCCCGCTTCGGCCATCTCCACAGCGATTCGCAGGGCCGCCTGGGTGGTCCGCTTGCCGGACCGGGTCTGAAGCATCCACAGCCTTCCCTGCTGGATGGTAAACTCCATATCCTGCATGTCGCGGTAATGGCTCTCCAGACGCTCACGCACAACGTTCAGCTCAGTGAACATCTTGGGCATGACTTCTTCCATGGAAGGCAGGCTGGATTGGTTATCGGCTTTTT
>CAZBQG010000148.1:0-10994 GCA_964493945.1 uncultured Rhodospirillaceae bacterium | reverse complement strand
CCATCGGTATGCGTGAATGGGCCCATCGGTGATTCTTTTTGGGAATTGGTATGAGGCGGTTTTCTCTTTTCCTGGCGCCTGTCCGGTTTGGTTTGATTTGGCATGGACAGGTTTGCCTTTCGCGGGTTGAACAAGACGTTTCCGGTTATTGCTTCCGGTTACCATCCCTCAGAGGAACTGCTATGGTGCTGGCAATTGGCGCAAGCCGCGTGCCATCGGGCGGAGCGGAGATCAGGTAAAGGAGATAAAGATGGGCGTGGTAAAACCGGTAAGTCTGGAAAGTGCTGCGGGGGAGCAATTGGAAACGGGCAAATTTATTTACGGCCGGCTGGGCGGGCGGCTGAACGGGCCTTCCGCCATTTATCTGCACAATCCGGGCTTCGCCCGCATATTCGATGAAATCCGCGCTTATTTCGCAGCAGGGGGCGGATTATCCCTGTCGCCCCGCATCGCCGAGCTTTGCATGCTCATCACCGTGCGCTTCTGGTCGGCAAAATATGCCTGGGCACTGCACGCCGTTGCCGGCGTCAAGGCGGGGCTGTCCGAGGATATAGTGGAAGCGCTTCGCAACGAGCAGCGCCCGGATTTCACCAAAGAAGACGAAGAAGCGGTCTATGATTTCGTCAGTGCCACCCTGGAGCGCCGCCCCATCTCCGAGGCAGTGCAGAAAAAGGCCATGGACCAGTTGGGCGAGGTGGGCCTGGTGGAACTGATCAGCGTTTGCGGCATCTATTCCCTGGTGGGACAGACCTGCACCGTCTTTGATATCGAACTGCCGGACGGCGAATCGTCACCGTTCGACTAATTCCTAAACCACATCCTGGGCCACATCCATCCAGGCGCCGTCGGCCGCAGCGGAATTCTTGATGGCTTCGACCACCGCCACGTTGCGCAGGGCTTCTTCCGGGAGAACCCGGTAAACCTCGCCGCCCGTACAGGCCTGCTGGAAATTGGTGATTTCGCGGCGCAAGGTTTGGTCATCGTCGAGTTTAAGAAGAACTTCCGGCCCCTTGGCCTCAAGCCTGGTGACGGTCAATTGACTGAAATTTCCCGTGGCTTCCAGATTGACCTTGGTTCCGTAAATTCTCAGATAATTGGCCTGGGGCACGGCCATCAGGGTCCCCAATGAGGCCGTGACGCCGCTGTTCAGTTCAAAGAGCGCTGCCGTGGTGTCATCCAGTTTGATGGGCACGGCCTGGCTTTTAGACAGGGCGGCCAGGCGCTTGATGGGCCCTAGAATCCAGGTCATGCTGTCCACCACATGAAGGGCCATGGGCGTCAGCCCGCCACCCGGCAATTCTTCCCGCTGGGCACGCCAATAATCAGGTGCATATTTGAACCCCCCATTGCCCGAATAATTCCCTTCGGCATGGATGATCTGGCCGCATTCGCCAGCCTCCACCATTTCCTTCATTTTTTCCACCACCGGCGAAAATCGCCGGTTATGCCCAACGCCCAGAACGACGGAATTTTCGTGGCATGATTGGATCGCGGCCGAAGCGGTTCTGACGCTGAGCGCCAGGGGCTTTTCGCAAAAAACATGCTTGCCGGCCTTGGCAATGTTCATGATCTGGGTCCAATGAAGGCTGTGGGGCGTGGCCAGAAAGACCGCATCCACGCTGTCATCGTCCAACACATGATCCATATCCGCATAGACCTTACCGCCATATTTTGATTGGAACTCGGTGCATTCTTCCTGGGACAGGGAATGGCATCCGCCCACTTCAACATTGTCCGTCAGGGAATGGGCCGCATTACCCAGTTCCATCCCCCACCAGCCGGTCCCAACGATTACGATTTTGAACATTATGAGCCTCCCTTTATTGCCTGCCGATTTGATCCACCCCTTTCGCTATGTGGTCAAGGTCTTTTCGCCTAAAGTCCTTGGTGAATGCATTGGGAAATGGATTGAAATGATAAATTCTGGAAAATCAATTTGGCTCCGCCTGCCGGTGATCTGTTTGGCACTCAGCGCCTGCACGGCCTTACCGCCGCTGGAAAGCCTCACCCGTCACCCAGACGAGGCGGCCCATCACGCAGGCGAGCTTCTGGTTCTCGATCCGCCACCCGAATATGTGGCTGATTTGCATGAATTGGGGCTTTCGGTCATCGACATCACGCATCTAGAAGGTTTGGGCTCCAAGCTCTACCACCTTAAAATCGACGACGGCGCCCATCCCTTTCATGCCCGCCATCTGCACGGCAAAAAATATCCCGGTGTTGCCGCCGATATCCATCATCATTTCGAACAGCACGCCAGAAAGCGCAAAAAACGGAGACAGAAAGCCCATCCCTCCCGGCGCCTGACCAGTTGGGGCCGGGCCAAGCCCGGCTGCGGCAAGGGCATCCGCATCGGCGTCGTGGATGGCGGCGTGGACACCAAACATGCGGCCTTCAAGGGACGCAAACTGAAATTCCGTTCTTTCCATCTGAAAGGCCAGACACCGGGCGCCTTCCCCCACGGAACGGCGGCGGCCTCTATCTTGATTGGCGCCGGCCAATTCGGCGGGCTGTTGCCCGAAGCGCAGGTTTTCGCGGGCAATGTGTTTCACAAACGGGGAAGCGGTAAACCCCGGGCCAGCGCCAGAAGCATCCTCATGGCGGTCAGTTGGCTGGTCAAACAGCGGTCCAGGTGATCAATATGAGCCTGGGCGGCTCGGCCAATATCCTGATCGAAAAGGCCGTCGCCAAGGCTACGGAAAAAGGCATTATCGTGGTTGCCTCCGCCGGCAATAACGGGCCGTTCAACAAAAAGAAAAACTATCCCGGCGCCTACAAGCCGGTGATCGCCGTCGCCGTATCGGACGGATCGGGAAGGGTCGCGAGATTTTCATCGGCTGGGCCTTATGTGGAATTCACCACGCCCGGCGTCCGCGTCTGGTCGGTGGTTCCGGGGGGCGGCAAGGCCATGTTGGGCACGTCTTTTTCCTCTCCCATTCTGGCCGGCTTCACCGCCGCGCTCATAAAATATAAGGGCATCAAGGAGCTAGAACCGATCCGCCAGCATTTCCGCAAGCATGCCAAGGACCGCGACAAAAAGGCTTGGGACAAATATTCGGGCTGGGGCTTCGTGCGCATTTCCTCGCCTTGTTGACCCTCTTAGACCACCCTACCCAGATCAAGCTCCAGATCATCAAGCGTGGCCGTCGATTTTTCGTCAATATCAAGTGCCAGTTGGCGGGCACAGGCGGGGCAATAATATGCCGTGGCTGAAAGGCGGCGGTGCAGCTTCATGGGGGCGGCCAGGCTGGGGGGACGGACGGTTTTGGCCAGCGCGCCGGAACGCCATGCCGTCGAGCCCTTGGCCAGTTGATGGCCGCAGGCGCAGGCGGCGTGCCAGCTCTTGCCCTTGAGAATGAGACCCATGCCGGCCCCTAACGGATGGTCGAATTTTGTTTCCTTTCCGGCCTTCGGCGCGCGCCCGATGCGGTCCCGTTTGATGGCCTTACGGGCGGCGCGGGTGGCGGGCGCATCCAATTTGCTCTTCCTAATCACCACCCCATAGAGCCGCTTGGCTGCGGTCTTGGTGATCAGTTCTTGTTCCAGATCGGCGGTAACCTTAGCCGGGTCCCGGTCCAGGGGATCACCCCAGCCGCCGCCACCCTGCCAGGAGGTATGGAAAATATCCTGGTTGGTCATGGGCACATGGCCGGGTTTGGGGCCCATATCCTGCCAGTCGCCACCCATATGGACCAGATTATGGGGCAGGCTGCCTTTGGGATAGCGACCGCCCACCAGCGCGCCCTTGCCAAAGCGCTGGCCGACGGTGGCGCCCGGCCAACCGCCGCCCAGACCCATGGCGTTGGGCACTTCCAGCCCATGGGTCATGACCAGGGCATTGGCCGCTTTGATGCCGCCCAGGGTCAAGGCCATTTCCACCCCCTCGCCGCCCTTGGAGGCGCCGGCCCCGCCGCTGTCGGTGGCGATGCGCCGATGGATATAACGCAAGGGCGCCCAGCGTTCGTTGATTTCCACATCGGCCATGGCCGGCATGGGGCTGTTGATGGGACCGCCGCCAGCCATGCCGTCCTTGCTCGCATAGGCCCCGGCGCCGCCGGCCTGGGGGTCCAGGCTGTGAAAGCCGAACCGTTCGCCATATTGATTGACGCCGCCCAAATTAAACGTCGCCATGGTCCCCGTGCTCACCGCCTGGGCCCGGTGGGCCAGGGCGGGCGAAGCCGCAATCAGCTTATTGAGCGCCCCCATGCATAGGTGACAAAGGGCCCAGACCGCTTCCACCGTCGCCGCGCCGACGGGGGCGGGATGAAGCGCCGTGCAGATCAAGCCGTCGGGCGCGATCACATCGACCGGGCGCATGAGCCCCGCATTCCACGGCACGTCCCAGCCCATCACCGGCAGAATGGCGCCGGTTACCGCCCCCATGAGCCCCGCCCTTGTGCAATTGATGAAGCCCGGCGCCTGGGGGCTGGAGCCGGAAAAATCGAAACTCAACGCCCTGCCCTTTTTGGTCATGACTAGGTCCAGCCGGTAGAGCCGGTTGGCATGGCCATCATGTTCCATAAAGGTCCTGGCCCGCACCACGCCGTCTGGAAGATCAGAAAGCCGGTCCAGCATGCGGGCTTCCGACAGATCCAGCATGCGGGCCATGGTCGATTTGAAAGTCTGGATTCCATAGCGGGATATGGCGTCCGCCACCCGTTCGCGGGCCACATTGATGGTGGCGATGAAGGCCCGCAAATCCAGCCCCACCTGGGCCGGCAGGCGGGACGCCGAAAGAATGAAATCCAGAATGTCGCCCCGGACTTCCCCTTGTTCCACCAGGCGCACGCCGGGGATGCGCTGGCCTTCCTGGTAAACCTCGCTGGCCTTGGGGCACCAGCTTGCGAAATCCATGCCGCCCACATCGGTCTGATGAGCCATGACGCCGGCCCAGGCGACGATCTCGCCCGCGTGAAATATGGGTCCGACCATCTGGATGTCGTTCTGATGCAGCGCCCCGATCCATGGATCATTGCAGACGAACATGTCGCCGTCGCGGATATCCACTTTTCCCTCGGCAATCAAATATTTGATGGATTGGGAGACGGGGGGTGCTTCGAAGGTGACCTGGAAGCCCATGGTGGCGAAGGTGCCGTCGGCCAGGAACAGCCCGGTGTAGAAATCCGAGGCCTCGGTCACCGTGGGCGAGCCCGAAACGCTTTGCAGGGCGATGCGCATTTCCTCAGTGGCGGCGATCAGCCGGTTGCGCACCACTTGGTATGTTACGGGATCCATGGATTTATTGCTCATTTCGAGACCCTCACATGGAGATTGCCGAACTTATCGGCGCGGGCCTTGGATCCCGGCGGCAGAACCGCTGTATGGCCCGGATATTCGATGATGCAGGGACCTTGAACCCGAGTGCTGGCCCTTGGATGGGTGACGGCAAAGACCTTGGTTTTCACCGGGCGTTCCGGATTATCGAAAATCACCGCCCGGCTTCCTTTGGGTTTCAGCTTTTCGCCCTTCGCCGTACCCGGCAGCGCATCCAGAACGCCGGTGCCGACAGCCCTTGCATGGGAAATTTCAAAACCCGCCTGACGGAATCCCGCACCCCGCCCGAACAATGCCTCATACATCTCCTCGAAACTCTCGATGGCCGCCGCGATGCTTTTGGTGGTGGGTTTGCCCAGCCCGGCGGGCACTTCCAACTGGTTGGTCTGGCCCAGATAGCGGATGCCCAGGCTGCGTTCCACCCGGTCCTCGCCATGGGGGATGCGGTCCATTTTCAAGGCAGCCCGCACTTCGGCTTCGGCGTCTTTGAGCGCGGCGGCAATGGATCTGACCTGATCGCTGTTGGCCTGCCCGCCGGATGACAAGCGCCCATAAACGGCGCGCTCGGCGGCGTGGCGCAGGTCCGAAGTCCCCGTGCCATAGGCCGATTGGGCCGTCGCCGTGGCGGGAATGGCGAAATTCTCCAGCCCCACCTCGGCACACAAGGAATAGGCATGGGCCGGGCCGGCGCCGCCGGTGGCAAACAGGGTGAATTCCCGTGGGTCGTGGCCCCGCTCGATAGAGACCCTCCGCAAAAGATCGGCCATGCGGGTTTCAAAGACCCGGCGGATGCCCCAGGCGGCCCGGTTGACCGTGAGACCCAAAGGCTTGGCCACATGAGTGCGGATGGCTCGCTTTGCGGCCCCCATATCCAGCGCCATGCGTCCCCCTAAGAAATTCTCCGGGTCCAGAATGCCCAGCACAAGATCGGCATCGGTGGCAGTCGGCAGCTTGCCGCCCCGCCCATAGCAGGCCGGGCCCGGATCGGCGCCGGCGCTTTGCGGCCCCACCTCCAAGCTGTCATGCTCAACACTGGCGATAGAGCCCCCTCCCGCCCCGATGGTCGCAACATCGATGGAGGGCAGTAAAATGACGCCGCCGGCGACCTCTGTCCGGGCCCGCATTAGGGGCTTGCCCCCATGGATCATGCCCACATCGAAACTAGTGCCCCCCACATCCATGGTCAGCACATTATCCAGCCCTGCCTGGCGAGCCGCTGCGTGACAGCCCATGACCCCAGCGGCGGGGCCTGACAGAACCGCCGAAGCCGGCAGGCTGGACGCGGCCCCGGCCGACACCACGCCGCCCGCCCCGGTCATCACCAACACGGGTGCGCAGAGGCCATATCCTTCGAAGGTGCTTTCCATTTCGCTCAAATAATGGCTCATGACCGGGCCCAGGGCGGCATTAAGCGCCGTAGTCGACATGCGTTCATATTCGCCCACCACTGGGCAGGTAATATGTGACGTACTGATAAAGGCATCCGGCAACGCCTCCGCCGCCATTTCGGCCAGGCGTTTCTCATGGGCGCCGTTGCTGGTGGACCAGAGCGTGCAGATGGCCAGCGCCTCCACCCCGTCCCTGACCGCTTGCTTAAGACATGCCCCGGCTTGGGATTCGTCCAAAGGCTGGATGACGCTTCCCTTCCAGTCCATCCGTTCGGGCACTTCCAGGACCATCTTGCGGGCGACGGCGGGGGGCCAGCGGCCACGCTGATATTGATCGGTGACTTCCAATTCAGTGAGCCCGGCGAATTGGCGCTTCATGCGCCCGATCTCCAAGGTATCGCGGAACCCCTGGGTGGTGAGCACCGCCGTCTTGGCGGCCCGGCCCGTAAGGAGCGCGTTAAGCCCCACCGTCGATCCATGCCCAAAACGTTCTATACGGGCGCAATATTCAGCCAAATCCAGACCCAGCCAGTCAGCGGCCAGTTCCATGACCTCGCTCATGCCGGTCAGGATGTTGGCGCTGGTGGGTGCCTTGAAGATATTGGCCCGCCCGTCCGACGCCCAGACCCAAAGATCGGTGAAGGTGCCGCCCACATCCGATCCGACGCGCAGTTTGAAATCGCTCATGAGCCTTACGGTATCACTGGCAATAACAGGTGCGACGGACGGTTCGTATCATGATGGATGGTATGCAACACGGTTTCCGACGAACAGATATGATAGGGCACATATTCGGCGTCCGTCGCCCCGGCAACACCCGCCGGTACATCCATGCTGGTGATCTCCACACAAATTCTGTGGCCCTTGCGGAACAGATTGGCGGTGGCCAGAATTTCAATGGCATATTCGCAAACCTCGCCGGGCGTCACGGGCTGGTGCGCCTCGCGGGTCAGGGGATGCCAGGGCTTCCAGGGCTTGGAGCGTTTTTCATCAAGCGCCCGGTGGGATGCCTTGAGCCAACCCCGGGTCAGCTCACGTTCTGGCAGATCATCCGGCAGGTCGCGCTCGCCTTCGCGGACCGTCATTACGGATGCATCCGGGCCCACATCTTTTAGAATGACAATCCAGTTGGTGTCGGTCTTGTCGATGGCGGCAAACAGATTGAGCACGGCGGGCCCGGCGATGAGCATGTCATCCGGCAGGGGATCGCTCAAATAGCGCAGTCTCTGGATCTCCTTGGTCTGGATCGGCGGCATTTGAACAAAACTGTCGGGCGGCAGATAATCATCGGCGCTTTTGGGAACAAAGCTCCGCGTGCGCAGACTCTCCCAACCATCCAGATAGAATTTAGTCCAAACCACTTCGGACGGCGGCCAGTCCTGGGCGGTGCGCCAAAGGTTTGCCCCCATCACCCAATATTTGACCGGTGGTTCGTCCATGATGCCGGTGTCCATGCCCTTCAGCCATTGATCGTTCCAGCGGAGCAATTCGCCGTGGAATGAGCTGAAGGGGCGGGGCAGATGGGCGGGGCCGGTAAGCAAAAGCTTCTTGGGTGCGATAATATTGGCGTACCAGCCCTGGCAACCCTGCAAATGGGTTTTGTAGGTGTAGCCATACCAGCCGGACCCCGTATAGGTGGGCACTTGGATCTGGGAAAATTCCGCCTCGCTCTTGGCCACATCTTCTTCTTTGTCGAAGGGATCGATCAGCACACCAAAATATGGCGGCATATGCTGACCCTTGACGCTCAGCAAATTAAGGAGCGCCGGATACATGCAGTAATCCGGGTTCTCCATGGCCTGGCGCCAGAGGGCTTCGCGGGGCTCGCCCAGATCACCGGGCTGGGTCTTGTTTTGATGCATGACCGCGTTGAGGCCGATGAGGAAGCGGAAGACATGCAAGACGCCGCCGGGATATTCGTCGCGAAAGCCGCCCATCTCGCCGTAAGCACCCCGCGAATCAAACGGAAAAATGGCTTTCAGATGGGGCGGTTGCTGCTTGGCCACGAATAGTTGCTCGGCGCCAAATCCAGATATGCCCACCATCCCCACATTGCCGTCGCACCAGGGCTGCTCCGCGATCCATTCAATCAGGTCATAACAATCCCACTGGCGCGATCCGCCGCCTTCCGATTTGCCCACGCCCCGGGGTGATCCGATCACATGGACATAGCCCCGGGAGGTAAGAAAATGGCTGTCACCGGCCTCCAGCGGCCCCATCCACAGGGGTGACCAGGCCGGCTGGGGCGGCAGGTTTTCGGCCACTTCGGGGCCCTGGATGTCCTTGTTGTAGACGGCAAAAGCAAGGAGTGCTGGGAATTTTTCCTTGCCGTCGGGACGGTAGATATCGATGCAGATATTCACCCCGTCCCGCATTTCAACCATGACGTCGGTCTCGCGGACCATGTTTTCGTATTGGGGTTCCCGTTGGTAATCGCCGGGCGGTTGATCGCCCACCGGAATCACGTCTCCCCCTTCATTTTCCGCCATGCACCGGTCCCCTGGGATCACTTATTGATTGGGGTCAATAAAACATTCTATCCGCAGTTATTCAACTGATGCCCTTCATGAAATCACGGAACACGCGGGTGATTTCTTCCTCAAAGGGAGCCCATTCCTCAAATGGAATCAGCGGCAAATCCTGGTCCGTAACCGGCAATTGATGAAGCTTACTGCCAGGGAAGGATTGGTGGGCGGCGAGACCGCTGGCAGACGAATGGGTGTTGTCGTTGCCGGGGATGATGAGGGTCGGCGTGGTGATGGATTCAAGTTCTGCCTCGCTCACCCCCATCACCGCATAATGGGCGCCGGCGATAAAAAGTTCCTGGAGGCGGGACATCTTTTCAATGAAGTCTCCCACCGCCATGCCCATGAGGGTTTCCAGGTTGGCCGGATTTGCCTCGATCCGTTCCTGGTAGGCCTCGGTCGCGCAAAAGGCCTCCATGCCGCCATCCTGGGCTGCCCGGATAAACTGGCCGTAATAATTTTCGGGCAAGCGCTTGGCGGCGAATTCACCCCCCGTTACCCGCAACAGCAACAGGCCCTGCATGGTTTCGGCATGGCGCAGACAATAGAAGATCGCCGTCCGGGCACCCGAGGATGATCCGCCGATGAAGGCCGGAAGGGCATCCAATTGGCCCAAAAGCCCGCGCAGATCATCGGCCCAGACCACTTCCTCCACATCCTCCGCCGTGATCGAAATGCCCGATGCACCCGTGTTCCGCCGGTCATGGAGCAACACGCGGAAGCCTTCCGCCGCGATCTTGCCGGCCAGGGGGATAAGTTCCTGATATCCCCGCCGCCCCCCGGTAATAAGGGCTATCCAGGGACCATCATCGCCGAAGGTCTCGTAGTTGATGTCCAAACCGTTGACGGATGCTATGGGCATGATCGTTCCTCCATCCAATGCCTCCAGGATAGGTGGCGCCACTTGCGGCCAGCTTATATGCCACAAGCCCCGGCAACAAGCGGGCGAGAAGATTGCCCTCCCTCACCCCCGATATGGTAATTATACCCCTCTCGTTGGTATTGAATTTTTCCGGAACTGCCCGAAACATGTCCTCCGATTTCTATTCCAGCTATAGCGCTTACAAGCAATATCAGCCCGCATCATTGGCGGACAAGGATATGGCCCGATTTGATGCCGAGATATGGAATCCAGCAGCCTTTTCGCCCAATATGAACTGCCTGGAGATCGGCTCCGGAACCGGTGGTTTTCTGCTTTATCTGGCCCGCAAGGGGGTGGCGGATTTCCAGGGGATAGATCACGACCCCCAATTGACCGGCATGCAGCCGCCGGAGGTCGCCGGACGGTTTGAATGCATGGATGCGGGGCAATATCTGGATAATCTGGGAGATAGGGTTTTTGACCGGATCGTACTTCTTGACGTGCTGGAACATTTCACGCCGGAAGAAGGGTTCCGCCTGCTGTCCAAGGTCAAGAATGCGCTCAGTGAACAAGGAAAGATCATCGTCAAAGTGCCCAACGCCGCCTCACCCTGGGGGATGAATTATCAGTTTGGCGATCTGACCCACAAGACAGCCTATAACGGCGAAAGCCTGAGGCAATTGGGGATCGCCTGCGGGCTGAAGATAGAGCGGATTTACGATCAAAGGCAGGGCACGCGGAGACGCATGATGACGGACGCTCTGGTGCATCGCTTTCTGTCTTGGGCGCTGCTCACGCCTCCGCCGCAGTGGGGCGCAAATCTTTATGGAATATTTTCGCGTTGATCAGGTTTCCTGAAAGGAAACCCGGGCCAGAAATGTTTGGTTGAGGGGTGGATGCCCGAAACTTATACCAATTTGCAAAAAGAATCATCGATGAGCCCAT
>CAZBQG010000147.1:0-11270 GCA_964493945.1 uncultured Rhodospirillaceae bacterium | reverse complement strand
TCGCGCGGCCCTCCAGAATAACTCCGGTGACGCCATTGCGAAGCGGGAACATGATGTTATGGCCGAGGGCGCTGATAAAGCTCCATTCGCCCGTCGCATAGATGCGGTCACCGGGCAGTGTCGGCAGGCGGTAGCGGTTTGCATCGCCCAGGGCGATCAGCCAGCGATGGGCATGCACAATTCCCTTGGGGCGCCCGGTGGTGCCGGAGGTATAGACCAAAAAGGCCGGGTCGTTGGCCGTCGTATCGGCGCACGGGAATACATCTCCGGGAGCATTGTCAATGAGTTCCTCGACTGATTTGGTTCCCTCAGGCGCGCCCCGGGCGGAGAAAATGCCGGCTGGCAACTTGCTGGAAAGTTTGAGCAGCGGCTCGGCCACGGACATCAGGGTAACCCCCGCCCGTGCGCCGGAATGTTCGAGCACGTAGGCGACCTCCTCCTCTCCGAGTTGGGAGTTTTGCAAAACCGGCAGGGCGCCGATCTTGATAAGCGCCAGCAGCGTTTCCGCAAACTCGTGCGAATTATGCATACGAACCAGCACCGGCATGTCCCGCTTGATGCCGTTCGCGGCAAAGCCATGGGCCAAGCGGTTTATCCGCCCCGCAACCTGATCGAAGGTCAGCTCGCCACCGTCCCAAACAAATGCGAGGCGGCTGCCGAAGGACCTTTCGCCAATCCTGTCGATCAGTTCGCCGGCTATATTCAGACTCGCCGGTATTTCCCGGTATCCAGGCGGCGGCGGCGAGGGTGGGGAACCGGTCATTTAGACCTGCCGCCACCGTAAGGAGGGTTGTCGTAAAAGGGGCCGCGATATTCCGCCGGGCGTTTGTCCAGAAAGGCGCGGATACCCTCGACGCAGTCGCCGGTGCGGGTGATTTCCTGAATGGCGGCGAACTCGCGGGCCCAACCCGCGTCGGACCGGTTGTGGTTCCAGTACATCTTCACCAGATCCTTGGCATAGCGGACGGACAGGTACGGGTTCGACGCGATTTGAGCGGCATAGGCGAAGGTTTCGTCAAGCAGATCGTTAGGGGCGAGAACTTTCTCGACCAGACCGATGGCAAGCGCCTCGCTGGCGTCAATGATCTTGCCGGTAAGGATCATGTCGAGCGCCTTTCCGATACCGATGAGCTTCGGCAAATTTCTCGAGCCACCGGATTCCGGCAGGAACCCGGCGGGCACGGCAACCTCGCCCAGTTTCGCCTTATCCGAGGCAAAACGCAGATCGCAGAGCGTGCAGATTTCGAGGCCGATACCGACCGCCGGGCCGTTGATCGCCGCTATCACGATGCAGGGCAGGTCCTCGAACTTCTTGAAGGCGCGCTGCAATACCTGGTGGCGCAGATCGTTGAAGAAGTAACTGGCGATTTCCTTGTAGTCGCCGAAATTGCCGAAATCGAAATCCTCCTCGCCGGCGCCCAGCGGGCCGGCCTCCGACTTGAGATCGCCGCCGGCGGAGAATCCGCGGCCCTCGCCGGTGATGATCATTACCTTGATGTTGCTGTTATGGGCGATCTCGTCGCACAGGATATCCAGCTCAACCCGCATGCGGACATCGACCGCGTTCAGAAAATCGGGACGGTTTAAGACCAGCATGCCGATCGACATTTCGCCTGGTCGGTTCGGATTTTCCCGGATTTCCCATTTCAGGTTCTTGTATTCCAACTTCTTCCTCCCCGGATTTCGGTGTAAATCGGTAACAAATAAATTTTAACAGGACGCTAGGTGTAAAACACACACTAAAACCCCTGTTTCCCACTTTTTCGGCCTTGCTGTTACCCCATCGGCTGGGCCATCTCAACACAAAAATCCATCTATAACATCGTGGTTTTTATAGTAAAATCATGATGATTGCTTTAATACCCCTCCAAACAGCTTCCGGCCAGCATAAGCGCTGCCCCCACCGTGGCCAGGCGCACCTCATCCCGTCCGCCTTCGAAAACATGATGTTCGTGGAGCATTTTTCCGCCTTTTCCAGCCGCCGCGATATGCACCGTGCCCACCGGTTTTTCGGCGGTTCCGCCGCCCGGACCGGCGATGCCTGTAACCGCCATGGTCAGCCCCACGGGGGCGGTGTTCAATGCGCCTTCAGCCATGGCTATGGCCACTTCCCGGCTGACTGCGCCATGGGCGATGAGCAAAGCTTCGGGCACGCCCAACAGGGCCATTTTGGCCTCGTTCGAATAGGTGATAAAGCCACGTTCCACCACTGATGATGAGCCGGCGACGGCAGTCAGGCTGGCGCCGATCAGGCCGCCCGTGCAGGATTCGGCCATGCCTATTTTAACGCCAGCCTTGTTGCAGGCACCGATCAGGCTTGCGGCCCGGTCCAAAATCTCAACGGGGAACATGACTACACTCCAATCAACCGGGTGAGGGCAAACAACAGGGCGCCGGCATAAATTGCGGCCAGGATATCATCCAGCATGATCCCCAAACCGCCTTTGATGGTACGGTCTGCCCAGGAAACGGGCCAGGGTTTCCAGATATCGGCGAGACGGAAGAGAATAAAACCGGCCCCATAAAGCCAAAGCTCGGTGGGCACTACCGAGAGGGTCAGCATTTGACCGGCGACTTCGTCGATCACCACCGGCGCCGGATCCCCGCCACCGGCCGCGTCCGCATAAGCCTGGGCAGCCCAGATGCCGATCAGAAAAATAAAAAGAGCGGCGATGGCCAGCCCCGGGCCTTCCAGCCATCCATGGATCAGCCAGGCCAGGGGCAGGGCGGCGGCCGAGCCCCAGCTTCCCGGCGCTTTGGGCAATAGCCCGGCGCCAAACCAGACGGCCAGGAGGATCGGTGGGCGCCGGTAATCGATTCGCTTATCCTCTTCTATTGCGCCATCTAATCCGGATTTCTAACTCGGATCAGAGCCAAAATTAACTCTCAAACGGGGGATTATAACCGCTTACGGGATGGCGGCGCCAATTATGTGAAAAAGGAGGCTCCGCCGGGCGCGATAACCCTTGCAAGGCTTGATGTGAGCGGATATTTTCTGCCCAACGCTCTGATCCATAACAAACGATCCGCGCCAGGCCGGAATGCGGTGACTACGGCGGAAAATGGGAAGCGGCGGAGGGGTGATGCGCGATTCGGAAAAGCGGCAAACCAGAACACCCGGCGAATGGCTGTTGGGTTTCAAAAGAAGGTTCCTTCCAGACCGGGAAGTGACCTTTCGTACCGATGGGCGGATAAGGTTTGTGCGGTTTTCGGGGGTGGCTCAGATTTGCCTGGCCGTGGTGGTTCTCGCAGCGGGCGGATGGGCGGCTTTTTCCACCACTGCTTATTTCCTGAATATCAAAATCATTCAGACCAAGGATGGCGAAATCCTCAATGCGCGGCTGACCTATCGCAGCCTGTTGTCCGAAGTTTCCGATTATCAGAAAAAATTCACCACCCTGACCGGCGAGCTGGAGAAGAATCACGGCAAGACGCTGGAACTGGTAGAAAAGAACTCGGACCTCAAACAAAGCCTGCAAACCACCGCCAACCGGCTCGAATCCTCCAAGGAACAAATCGCGCAGATCGCCGTGAAGCGCGCCAATCTGAAAACACGTCTGGGCGAAATTGAATCCGAGATGAGCCAGCTCAATACCCGGAATTTCAAGCTCAAGGATAACCTGACTTCCATCTCGACCGATTTGGAAGAAGCCCTCTATGAGCGCAACCAGGCCAGAAAGGAAGGCGAACGGTTGGTCGGTCTGGTAGTTGGGCTCAACGAAAAACTGACCAAGCTGAGAAATTCCGAAAAGGAAATGCTGCATCGCCTGGCCGACAGGGCCCAGGAAAACAGCGCCGAAATGGTTGCCATTCTGTCCAAAACCGGCGTGAAGCTGAGCATGCTTATGGGCAAAAGCAACATCGCTTCCAACGGGCAGGGTGGGCCTTTCATCGCCGCCAAGCCGGTCAAGAGCCCCGCCCAGGAGCTTGAAGTAGCCCTTTTTGAGCTTGAAAAACGCCTGTCCCGCTGGGAAGAGCTGAAGCATACGATGCGCATCACGCCTTTGGCAGCGCCTCTGGATTTCTTCAGCGTTTCAAGCCGTTACGGCAAGCGCCGCGATCCCATCAGCCAGAAATGGGCCATGCATTACGGTCTGGATTTCGGCAGTTTCTACCGCGCTCCGGTGCTTGCCACGGCACCCGGCGTGGTGACCTGGGCCGGGCGCAAGGGTAAATATGGGAAGCTGGTGGAAATCACCCACGGCAAAGGGCTCAAAACCCGCTATGGCCATTTGAGCAAGATTCTTGTGAAACGGGGCCAAAAGGTGGAATATAGGAAAAAAATAGGCTTGCTCGGCAATACCGGGCGAAGCACCGGTGCCCACCTTCATTATGAAATTCATCATAAGGGCAGGCCACGAAATCCATGGAAGTTCATACGGGCTGGAAAAAATGTTTACAAAGGCTAAGAAGGTTGAAGAACCCCTGCGCCCCGTGGCGCCGAAGGAACCGGCACCGCCATCTCTGTTGAGCACGGATTTACGCATCATCGGCGATATCGACTGCGCCGGCGAAATTCAGGTGGACGGGACCATCGAGGGCGACATCAATACGGATGTGCTGGTGGTCGGCGAGACGGCCCTGGTCAAGGGCGAGATTACGGCCCAGGCCGTGCGCGTTCTGGGCAGCATTCAAGGCCAGATCAAGGCGGACAATGTGTCTCTTTTGAAAAGCGCCCATGTTCTGGGTGACATCATCCATGTCAGTCTGGCCATCGAGCAGGGCGCCTACCTGGAAGGCCATTGCCGGCGCCAGGAACAGCCGCCCAAGAAAAAAGAAGAAAGCGGCATAAATATTCTGGGCAAAAGCAGCTCCAAAGCCAAGGCCGAACCGCCACCCAAGAAGGTCATGGCCGATGGCTCGGCGGGCCTTAAAAACCCCGCCTGATCAAGAGCGCTTAACTTTTATCTCCGCAAATCGCCTTCCGGATTAAACGCAAGCTGCGTCTGGCCCAGGCGTTGGCGGTAGACATGTAGGTTTTCGATCACCCGCTGAACGTAATTGCGGGTCTCCCGGAAGGGGATCTTCTCCACCCAATCGACGGCGCTGACTTCGGCATCACGGGGATCGCCATTATTGCGCAACCACCGGCGCACCCGGTTGGGGCCCGCGTTATAAGCGGCCAGCGCCAGAATATAAGAGCCGTTGAATTCCTTGATCAAGCCGCTAAGGTAGGCTTTGCCCAGGGTCAGGTTATAATCGCTGTCTTTGATCAGCCGGTCCCGGCCATAAGGTTTGGCCAGGCTTTTGGCCACCCGGCGCGCAGTTCTAGGCATGATCTGCATCAGGCCCCGGGCGCCGGCGCGGCTGATGGCCCGTTCGCGAAAGGCGCTTTCCTGACGGATAACGGCAAAAATAAGGGGAAGCTCCAGGCCGGGCGGCGGGGCAGTATCCAACAAGGGATAGCCCGCCTTGACCATATTGATGCCGTCGCGCAACGCCCTTTTGGCTGCCCATACGGCCAGGTCCTTGCGCTTTAGCCCGCCCGCAAGACCGGCCGTCAGGGCGCGCCAGCCCGGCGTCAGCCCAATTTGATTGAGACGCCGGATAAAGGGATCAATCCTGTCCCGGAGCCCGGCCTCCACCAGAAGACGCGCCGCCCGGACCAGATCATGTTGCTGGAAAGCAGCCCGTTCGATGGGATCGATAAAGGGCTCAGGCGGCAGGTTCAGGGATTTTTTTTGCGCGGCCCTCACCGCCGCCAACTGCCCATAGAAAGTGGCCGGAAAACGGGCCGCGCGGGCGAACCAAAGGCGCGCTTGGTCCACCTGACCGTTGGCTTCAGCCGCCCGTCCCGCCCAATAGGCGCCGCGCGCCTGGCTGATGGGAAAGCGGGCTGCCCGGTAGAGGGCCTGGAAATGAACGCCAGCGGTTTTGGCTTCCGCCAGGAAGCGCAGCATGATCCAACCGGCCAGCCATTCGGCTTCCTGATATTCCCGCCCTTCGGCCAGACCATGTGCGGAGACGATGCGGTAGGCTTCCGACACATGCCCGGCCCGCAATGCGCGCCTGGCCAGAATGGAGCGTTCCCGCCACCATTTGACGGGCCGCACCAGATCGGGGGGCGGACCATCCAGCAAAAGCCGGGCATCCCCGTCGTGTCCCTTGCGCCTGCGCCAGCGCAATCTTTCGTAAACCAGGCCGGGATCGCTCCTCAATTCCAGGGGTACGCGGGCGATGGCCCGGTCGACGCCGCCGGTCATGCGCCGGAGCGACAAGCGCGCCTCGGCCAGGGCCCGGTATTTCCGGTTGATGCGGCGATACATGCGCCGGGTCGGATAATAGCGGCTTTCCCATAACAGGCGGTCAAGCCGCTTGATATGATCACCAAACTCCAGATGGCGCCGGTAGCGCTTGTAAAATATACGTTCCTTGCGGGCTCCGAAATTTCTCTTGATCCAGGTTTCGCGGAGAATACGCGTGGCACCTGCCTTATCACCCGTCGCCAGAACCGCGGCGCCCAGCCTGACATGGCCGGGCGTTGTCCGTGGCGGATGGCGGGCGAACCAGGCCAGGACGGCGCGTTCCGACATGGCTGGGCCCATGGCGGCCTCAGCCCTTTTGAACAAATCCCTGAGGCGGGGCCAGGAGGGATGGGCGGCGATGAAGCCCGTAATTTCGGCAAAGCCAGCCCCCGAATTCGGCGCGCGAAGCCTAAGCCAGCGCAATATCCTGGCGGCCACTTCATTTTTGGTGCGCCGTTCGATGCGGGCCAGACTAGACACTTTTCCCCGCTTGGCCGCATCGAAGCCTTGGCGCAGGCTGAGGGAAGTGGGGTCAAGGTTTCGTGGTATGGGCTTGGGCGGAGCGGGTTTGAAGAATGGCGGCTTATGGCCTGGCTTGATGCCGGACCTGATCACTTGTGCCGCCAGGCCCGGCGATGGGGCAGCCTGGGCCAGCAGAAAACCCATGCAGAATAAGGCGGCAAGGATGGCGGTTGATCTCATGGCCCCATCTTTTTATTTGCAACCAGCCCAAGTCTATGGGGGCCGCCCCTTTGGAGCAAGCTGGCCGGGACATGACTGATGGGCGCCGCCCTCGTGGAACCCGCCTGCATGGGGCAGGCTTCTCTTGCCGCCGGGCGGCGTGGGGGCTATGATTCGCGCAATGAAATAAGGAGTTAGCCATGTTCCAGGGGTCAATCGTCGCCTTGATTACGCCCTTCAAGGACGGCCAAGTGGATGAAGCAGCTTATCGGTCTCTGATTGATTGGCAAATCGCCGAGGGAACGGAGGGGCTTGTCCCCTGTGGAACCACGGGCGAATCGCCAACCCTCGATCACGCCGAACATCAACGGGTTGTGGAGATTTGCATCGAAGTAGCCGGTGGCCGGGTGCCGGTGATTGCCGGTGCCGGTTCCAACTCGACCGATGAGGCCTTGTCCCTGTCCCGTCATGCCGAACAGGCGGGCGCCGATGGGGTGCTGATCGTCACACCCTATTACAACAAACCGACCCAGGCCGGTCTTCGTGAACATTACAAGGTGATCAATGATGCGGTGAACATTCCCATCATCATTTACAATATCCCCGGGCGCTCGGTTATCGATATGACCGTGGAGACCATGGCCGGTCTGGCCAAGCTGCCCAATATCGCGGGCGTCAAGGACGCGACCAGCGATCTGGCCCGGCCGATCCTTACCGGTCTCGCCACCGGTGATGATTTTTGTCAGCTTTCGGGCGAGGACGGCACGGCACTTCCGTTCATGGCGGCGGGGGGACATGGCTGCATTTCGGTCTCAGCCAATGTGGCGCCCAGGCTTTGCGCCGAAATGCATGCCGCCTGGCGCGAGCGCGACGTAGATGAGGCGCTTGCCCTGCAGGACCGCCTCATGCCCTTGCATGACGCGCTTTTTTGCGAAAGCAGCCCCGGGCCGGTGAAATACGCCGCCAACCTTCTGAATTTATGCCAGCCCGAAACCAGGCTGCCCTTGGTGGAAATCGCCGAAAGCAGCAAGGAAAAGGTCCGTGGCGCCTTGCAGGCCGTGGGCCTTCTCAACTGACCAAAATCCCTTGATCCAAATCCCTGGGCGATCAGGATATGGCTAAAAAAGCTCAAGCCCTGACCGGAATCGCGGCCCGAAACCGCAAGGCGCGCCACGATTATTTCATCGAGGACACTTTGGAAGCGGGGATCATGCTGGTCGGCACGGAGGTCAAATCGCTGCGATCGGGCCGGGCGACCATTGCCGACGGCTATGCCGCCGAACAGGGTGGTGAGCTATATTTACTGAACACCTATATCCCGGAATATCAGGCAGCCAGCCAGGATCAGCATGCCACGCGCAGGCCGCGCAAGCTATTGGTACGCAAGCGTGAAATGCGCAAATTAATCGGTGCGGTCAACCGCGAAGGCATGACCATCGTACCGCTGCGCATTTACTTCAATGACCGGGGGCTGGCCAAGGTGGAACTAGGGCTGGCCAAGGGCAAACGGAAATACGAAAAACGCGCGTCCATAAAAGCCCGGGAATGGAAGCGCGACAAAGACCGCCTGATGCGCCACAAGGAATAAGCCAAACCGGTGAGGAACAGGCTGGGGGAGGGGACTGGTTCAGCCGCTTTCGGGGGCGAATTCGGTATCCAGGATTTCGGTTACCGGAAGTGCCGCGATGTCCCTCATTTTCTGGTTTGCGGGATCGGACAAATCGACCAGATTGGATAAACGGGAATAGGTCGAGCCTACGGTAATCTTGTCTCCTTCGGGACCACGGCGCCGTATGCCATAGCTCAGCCCCTCCATTTCCCGTGCGTTCAGGCTGCCCAGCATGTTCTTGCTTACCCAGATGGATCCGTCCTCGGCAAAATCGCTGATCCGGGCCGCGCGGTTGACCGTTTCGCCGAGCACGGTAAATTCAAGATGTGTCGGCGTCTGATAGGCGCCGAACCATTCCTGGCCTTCATCCAGCCCCATATTCAGCTCCAGCCTGTTGGACCAGTTCTTTTGCTTGCGCCAATGGCGGTCGATGGCGACCATTTCTTCCTTCATTTCCTGGGCGCAGCGGAGCGCATTGAGCACATAGTTGCAATCCGGCCTGGGGAAGAAATAATAAAGAATGCCATCACCCACATGTTTGCCATGGGTCGCGTGGTATTTTCTTAATTTGGGCTCCATGGTGCCCCAAACCTGATTGATCAGGGTGAAATATTCCTCGGACGGCAGTTCGGCGCAAATTTTCATCGAACTCTGAATGTCGGCCACCAGAACGGCCAAAGGGGTCATATAGGGTTTGCGGTCCCGGAGCAGGTCGCGGATGACCAGATCCCGCCGGGCCAGCAAAGTGAGCAGTGCGTCATCCTCGCCGACACAAGGAACATAGGCAAAGAAAATACCTTCGCGGAAAGTCGTGGCGTAGAGTTGGTAGCGGGCCGGTTCGGCGCCGGGAGGCGCCAGATTGATTTCGGTGTCCAGGATGGGCTGGAAGGCCGCGGCATCCGTCCCGTCATATTGATCGGCCAAAAAATCGATGCTGTCTTCGTCCATACCGCCATCCAGGGTGAGGAGGGCGGCCTTGGACAGCCGGCCCTTGGCGATGGACAGATGAAATTGAAAAAGAGGTGAGCGTCCCTCGGCCCCTGTGATGAAACCGGATTCACTTAACAGGCGGAAAACATTCCGGTTGGTAATCTCACTGCTCAGCCCATCGGCTTTTTGCAAAATAGTTTCCTCAGCTTGCCGGTTTGACCAGGCGATCTCGAAATTGTTGTTGACCAGATAGGCGGGATGATCGAGATCGCCGATGCTGAGGCGCAACCGGCGGGAAGATGCAGGGCGTTTGTCTTTCTCCCCGCCTGATTTTTTAGGTGATGCCTCAGGTGATGTCTGGGGCGGAACCTCAATGGGGTTTGCATCGGCTTTCTTTGGCGCTGGCGGGGAGGAGCGCGCCTTCTTGGTTATCTTCAATTTGGCGACAATTTCGGACATGCGCATGCCGCGCTTTTTTAGACTGTCAATTTCCTTGATCTTGTTTATGGCAGAGTCGGGAAAATATCCCAGACGGCGGGCCCGGTCTTTATCCGAATCGGGCTGCCTGACTTCCGGTTTTGGAAGCAAACCCAAACCGATATAGTTATTCAAGGTGGCCCGTGACAGGCCGCTTTTTTCCAAAAGACTTTTGCTGCTGAGCATTTTCCCGTCATCCCCTTTGGTGAACGCGACCCCAACCAAAGCCACACCTTTAATTATACAATTAACCATACAGACTAAAGTTGTCAAGTGATTGTATAATTGTAGATAGACTATCTACTTTTTTTGGACAGTCTAAGTAACATGCTCAGCTTTCCCGCAGCTTGCGGCTGGCTTCCTGAAATGCTGTTTTGAGAGCGCCGTAATCCTGTGTCGTTTGAAACCCGGGGAAATCCCTGGTCACATTTTCAGGTGCACTGAAAAAGATACCGGTATCTGCCTCGCCCAGCATACCCGTATCGTTGAAACTGTCCCCCACCGCGATGACCTTGAAATTGAGCCCATGGAAAGCGCGCACCGCTTCGCGTTTATGGCCCGGTACACAAAGATCCCAGCCCGTAATATGCCCCGCCCCATCGGTCTGGAGATGATGGCAGAGCAAAAAGGGCCAGCCAAGCTGGCGCATCAGGGGGGTGGCGAATTGATAAAAGGTGTCGGAAAGAATGACCACCTGATAATTTTCCCGCAGCCAATCGAGGAATTCCCGGGCACCTTCAAGGGGCCCCATTTCCGCAATAACCGCCTGGATCTGGCTCAGACCGATGCCGTTTTGGTCCAAAATTTCCAGACGCTGGCGCATGAGCTGGCCGTAATCGGGGATATCGCGGGTCGTCGCGCGCAGCGCCTCGATGCCCATCGTCTCGGTGACACCAATCCACACTTCGGGAACCAAAACCCCTTCGAGATCAAGGCAGGCAACCTCCACTTTTATTTATCCCCCTTTTTCAGTTGGGTTGGGAATACACAAAAGCCCGGCCTCTGCCAAGACATTAGTCGCGCTTGTTCACCATTGTCGGCCAACAGCGCGGCTTACATAGATACGGTGGTTGCGCCATAATCGTAAAGCCATTCGGACCGGCCGATGACTTTTTGGGGGGCCCATTCCTCGTCCAGATAGCGCTCGGCATCTTCATCACTGCCGTAAATCGCTCTATTGCGGAAACGGTCACCGTTTTCGTTGGCGCCCTCGTCGATCTTGGCCGTGCGTTCGCGCCGCAGGTCTTCATAGCGCTGAAGTGGTCCTCCCCCAAAAAAGTGGTCCACCTTTATAGTTAGGAAAAGGAGGATCAGATATGGCGATCAAG
>CAZBQG010000146.1:0-11389 GCA_964493945.1 uncultured Rhodospirillaceae bacterium | reverse complement strand
TAGGGCGGCGGGCGTCATGCCGGAAATGCGGGCCGCGGCGCCCAGGGTGGGTGGGCGGACCGCTTCCAATTTTGCCCGGACCTCATTAGACAGGCTGGCGATTTCCCCGTAATCCAAATCATCCGGCAGTCCCAAAGTTTCGTCCTTGCGGAAATTATCTATATCTTCTTCCTGGCGTTCCGTATAGCCGGCATAGAGCCCGGTGATCACCAACTGCTCCACCACTTCCGGTCCCAGTTCCCTGAGTTCGGGCCAGATGGGAAACAGGTCTTTCATTTCCAAACCAGGCTGGGCCAGCAATTTCAGAACATCCCGGCGCTGCCCATCCTTATTGACCCGGATATTAAATTTCTCCAGTTGGTTTGGCGTCGCCGACAGGGACCGGGCCAACTCCATACCCACCGTCAAGGCCTCTGCCTTGGCCTTGAATATAATCTCTCGCCCGGAACTAACGCAACCATGGGAAACCCCCAAGCCCGTGAGACGCTGGTCCGCATTATCGGCCCTCAGATGAAGCCGGTATTCGGCTCGGGACGTAAACATCCGGTAGGGCTCATTGGTTCCCAGGGTAATCAAATCATCAATCATCACGCCAATATAGGCATGGGCCCTGTCCAGCACCAATTGATCCGCCCCGCCGGCCGCCAGCGCCGCATTGACCCCGGCCATCAAACCCAGACCGGCGGCTTCTTCATAACCCGTGGTACCATTGATCTGCCCGGCCAGATAAAGCCCCGCAAGGCGTCTTGTTTCCAGCGTGGGGCGCAACTCCCTTGGGTCCACGAAATCATATTCGATAGCGTAACCGGGCCGCACCATGCGCGCGTGTTCCAGCCCCGGGATGGTGGCCAGCATGCCCAATTGCACCTCTTCAGGCAGGGAGGTGGAAATGCCGTTGGGGTAGACAAGATCACTGTTCAGGCCTTCCGGTTCTAGAAAAATCTGGTGGCGGCCGCGGTCGGCAAAGCGCACCACCTTGTCCTCGATGGAAGGGCAATAGCGTGGACCCTGACTGGAAATTTGGCCCGAAAATATGGGCGCCCGGTGCAGGTCCCGCCGGATGATTTCATGGGTTTGAGGCGTGGTGCCGGTCACATGACAAAGAATCTGTGGCATTGTGATGGTGGAATTCAAAAAGGAAAAAGGCTGGGGTGGGCTATCCCCATGCTGAACCTCCAGCCCGCTCCAATCGATGCTCCGCCCATCCAGGCGGGGTGGCGTACCTGTTTTCAAACGGCCTAACTTGAACCCCAGCCCTTCCAAACATTCGGAAAGCCCTGTCTCCGCCCCTTCGCCCACCCGGCCACCCGGGGTCTGGCTTTCGCCCACATGCATCATGCCCCGCAAAAAGGTACCCGTGGTAAGCACCACTTTAGGGGCCCTGATTTCCTCTCCGCCGGCCAGCACCAATCCGGCCAAAGCGCCCTTGTCATTCAGCAAAAGCCCCTGCACGGCCCCTTGGCGCAGAGAAAGATTATCCTGGGTGGCCAACAAATCTGTCATGGCTTTTTTGTAAAGTTCCCGGTCGGCCTGGGCCCTGGGGCCGCGCACGGCCGGGCCCTTACTTTTGTTAAGTATCCGGAACTGTATGCCCGCTTGGTCAATGACCCGGCCCATAAGCCCGTCCAGGGCATCTACTTCCCGCACCAGCTGCCCTTTGGCCAAACCACCGATGGCCGGATTGCACGATATTTCTCCCAGCCGGTCCAATCCATGGCTGATCAGCAGGGTGCGGGCCCCCACCCGGGCAGAGGCGGCGGCGGCCTCGCACCCTGCATGGCCACCGCCTACCACCAACACATCGAATTTTGGTTCATTAGCCATAAATTTGTTCAAAAAAGTTTCACGTGAAACAAAACCTTATTTTCCGATGCAAAATTTAGCGAAGATCGCATCCAAAATATCCTCAACACCAACTTTTCCGGTGAGCCGCCCCATAGCCTGCCCGGCCAGGCGCAAATCCTCAGCCCCCAATTCCAATTGGGGTGCCTCAGCAAACCGGTCAAGAGAAGCAACGCATTTTTCCAGACCCTGGCGGTGCCGGGCCCTTGTGAGAACCGGCTCTTCCGATCCTCCCAACCCTTCCCCAATCTTTTCGCCAATTGCGCTGAGTAGAGCCTCCATACCCTCTCCACCCAAAACTGACAGGCCTAAAAAGGATTGCTCCTCCAGGAATGGCAGATTAGGTACCCCTTCCAAATCCACTTTATTGACAACCTGAATAGTTTCCTCCCCACAATGGGCCAAGGTTTCCTCGTCCAGTTCCGGCCATTTGGCCCCATCAAACAAGGCGATTACCAAATCAGAGGATTGGGCACGAAGCCTCGCCCTGCGAACCCCTTCCGCCTCAACTTCATCCGCCCCTTCCGCCAAACCCGCCGTATCGCAAATCGTCACCCCGTAGCCGTTCAAATCCAGGTGAAGCTCCAGCACATCCCGGGTCGTGCCTGCCATGGGCGCAACGATGGCCACATCCCGTTTGGCCAAGGCATTGAGCAAGGAAGATTTGCCGGCGTTGGGCGGACCGATGATGGCAATCTCAAACCCCCGCCGCAAAGTCTCTCCCCTGCCTTGATCATCCAGATGACGGCCAATTTCCCCGGCCAATAAGGCCGCCTCTTTCTCCACGGCTTCTACCAGTCCCTCAGGCAAATCCTCCTCGGAAAAATCGACTGCCGCTTCCAGACGGGCCCGGCAATCCAACAGGACCCCATGCCAGCCATCATAAAGCTCCCCCAGCGCTCCTTCCATTTGCCTCTGGGCTTGACGCCTTTGGGCGGCGGTTTCCGCCTCTATCAAATCCCCCAAAGCTTCGGCCTGGGTCAGATCCATCTTGCCGTTTTCAAAGGCACGCCGGGTAAACTCGCCGGGTTCTGCCAGACGCAGGTCGCGGGCCAGCAATTCACTGATGGAAGCCTGCACCGCCCTTCCCCCATGAAGATGTAATTCTGCTACGTCTTCTCCCGTATAACTTGCCGGTGAAGGAAACCAGATCATCAGCCCATCGTCTATATGCTCACCGGTTTGGGGATCGCTGATGCGTACCCGGCTGGCCATGCGCGGCGTTGGTAGCGCCAAACCGGTCACGGATTGCAGCACGGCACCTGCACCCGGTCCCGATAGCCGATAGACGCAAATCCCCGCCTTTCCGCCGCCGCTGGCCAGGGAGAATATGGTATCCTTTTTCATCTTGCTTTTTATCTACCGGAAATTGGAGCCGCTTGCACCCATCCCTTCCTTGCCCGGATGGGACAGAGTACCTACATCTGAATGAAAGATAATCCAGGGGAGCCAGGAGAACAAATCATGGGGTCCAACCAGCTCGGCGGCGAAACCAGCCCTTACTTGCTCCAGCATAAGGACAATCCGGTCCACTGGCAGGTCTGGTCACCCGAAACCCTGGCCCAGGCGAAAAAAGACAAAAAACCGATATTACTTTCCATCGGATATGCCGCCTGTCACTGGTGCCATGTGATGGCCCATGAATGTTTCGAGGATCAGGCCATCGCTACCCGCATGAACCAGCTTTTCGTCAATGTAAAAATCGACCGGGAAGAGCGCCCCGACCTGGATGCCATCTATCAGACCGCCCTGGCCCTGATGGGCACCCAGGGTGGCTGGCCCCTGACCATGTTCCTGACCCCCGATGGAGAGCCTTTCTGGGGCGGCACTTATTTTCCGTCGGCGCCTAATTTTGAACGCCCTTCGTTTCCTCAAATTCTGGACACCATCTCGTCGACCTATGCCAAGGACCCCGGGCGCATCACCAACAGCGTCAAATCCATTTCCCAGGCCCTGGAGGATATCTCGCTCCCGCGTACCGGCCAGGGCAGCCCTCCACCGCCATTGGAAAAAGTGGCGGCCCTGGCACTGCCCCATTACGATCCTCATCATGGCGGGCGGTGGGGTGCTCCGAAATTTCCAGAAATCCCTCTCCTCACTTTGATGTGGCGGGCTCACCGCAAAACCGGCGACGAGGCGACAGGAGCTATCGTCCGCACCACGCTCGACCATATTTGCCAGGGCGGCATCTATGATCATCTGGGCGGGGGCTTTGCCAGATATTCGACGGACGAAGCCTGGTTCGCACCTCATTTCGAAAAAATGCTTTACGACAATGCCCAGCTTTTGGGCCTGCTGAGCCAGGTCTGGCTGAGCAACCCCAATCCCCTTTATGAAGCCAGGATCACCGAAACCATCGATTGGCTGGGGCGCGAAATGACCATGGAAGGCGGTGCCTTTGCCGGGTCCCTGGATGCCGACAGCGAAGGCGCCGAAGGACTTTTTTATGTCTGGAGCGCGGAGGAAATCGATGCCTTGTTAGGCCCCGAGGCGGATCATTTCAAAACCGTCTACGGCGTCAAGACGCAAGGCAATTGGGAAGGAAAAAACATCCTTCACCGGCTTGATGCCCTGACCTGGATGGGTAAAGGGGACGAAGCGGTTCTGACCCAATCCCGGGACAAGCTCCTGGCGGCACGGGAGCACCGGCCCCGCCCCGGACTGGATGATAAAATTCTTACCGATTGGAACGGCATGATGATCCAGGCCCTGACCCAGGCAGGCGAAGCCATGGACCGGACCGATTGGCTGGAGGCCGCCACCCGGGCCTATGATTTCGTCACCGGGCATCTTTATGACAGCGAACGCCTAGCGCATTCCTGGCGGCATGACCAATGCCGGGGCGGCGGCGTTCTGGATGATTACGCCCAGATGGCGGCCGCCGCATTAGTGCTCTTCGCCGCCACCGGGCAGCTTTCGTATCTGGAAGAAGCCCGTCAATTCACGGATACCTTGGACCACCATTTCTGGGACGAAAAAAATGGAGGCTATTTCTTTACGCCGGTGGATGCCCATGACCTGATCACCCGCAGCCGCACGGCCCAGGATGGCCCCTCCCCGTCGGGCAACGGCATCATGACCGAAAATCTTGCCCGCCTTTATCATCTGACTGGCATTGATGCCTACCGCGACCGCGCGCGCCAATTGGTGGCCTCTTTCGCCAACCGCCCGGAACAGGAATACACCGCTTTCTCAACAATGATCGCCGGTGCTGGACTTTTAGACGACGCCATCCAGGCGGTCATCGTCGGCCACCACGAAGAAGCAGCCACACATAAGTTGCGCCGCGCGGCAATCGAGGCAGCCCAGCCCAGCATGGTCATGCAGTGGCTGGAGCCGGGCGCCCACTTGCCCGCCCATCATCCGGCCCATGGCATGGCCCCGCAGGCACCCATCCCCACCGCCTTTGTCTGTTACGGCAACCGCTGCGGGCCGCCCCTGACCGATCCGGCGGACTTGAAGGAAGCCCTGTCGGGAGTGTAAAATCACCCCCCTATGAGCCACTTGTCCCTCCATAGCCCCCTGGGGGCCCTGACCGTTTTTGAAGAAGACGATGCCCTGGTGGCCCTTGAATGGGGCTGGGCGGAAGAGGGCGAGGTAACGCAATTGCTGGAGCAGACCAAGGCCCGGTTGGATGAATATTTTTCGGGCTCCCCCGTCCAGTTCGAATTCCCAACCCGGCCCGCTGGCACGGACTATCAACAATCAGTCTGGCGGGAAATGTCGGACATTCCGTACGGTGAAACCCGCAGCTATGGCGATCTGGCCCGCGCCTTGAAAAGCTCGCCCCGCGCCGTCGGCTCTGCCTGCGGGCGCAACCCCTTGCCGATCATCATTCCTTGCCACCGGGTGCTGGGCGCGGGCGGCGCCATGACCGGCTTCTCCGCCGCCGAAGGAATTAAAACCAAGCGCCAGCTTCTCGATCTGGAAGCCCTGGCCCTGGGTAAACTTCTTATTGCTTGAGGATTAAAATGACCAAAGCCATACGCATTCATGAAACCGGCGGGCCCGAAGTTCTCAAATGGGAGGATGTGGAAGTGGGCCAACCCGGCCCCGGCGAAATCCGCCTCCGCCACACGGCCATCGGCCTCAATTTTCTGGACACCTATGTCCGGATTGGCCTTTATCCGGTGAAGGAATTCCCCGCCATCCTGGGCGGCGAGGCGGCCGCCGTGATCGAAGAGCTGAGCCCCGATGTGGAAGGTCTGGAAGTTGGCCAGCGCATCGCCTATGCGGGGGGCTCCATGGGGTCGTATTGCGAAGAACGGCTGTTCCCTGCCGCCCTGGCCATCCCTCTACCGGACGCCATCCCCGATCAGACGGCGGCGGCCATGATGCTCAAGGGCATGACCTCTCATTATCTGATCCGCTCCATCTACCGGGTGGGGCCGGGGGATACGATTTTGATCCATGCCGCCGCCGGCGGCGTCGGTCTGATTGTCTGCCAATGGGCCAAGCATCTTGGCGCAACGGTGATCGGCACGGTGGGCAGCGCCGAAAAAGCTGAACTGGCGGCAAGCCATGGCTGCGATCATCCGATCAATTACCGCACTGAAAATTTCACCGAACGGGTGATGGAAATCACCGATGGCAAGGGCTTGCCGGTTGTCTATGATTCCATCGGCAAGGACACCTTCGAAGCCTCGCTGAATTGCTTAAGAAAGCGGGGCATCATGGTTACCTTCGGCAATGCCTCGGGACCGGTGCCACCCTTCGCGCCTGCCATTCTGAATGCCAAGGGCTCCTTAATGGTCACCCGGCCCACACTGGCCCATTTCGTCGAGACCCGGGAAGAGTTGCTCTCCACGGCACAGGATCTCTTCGATGTGGTTGAGGCCGGACATGTGAAGATCAAAATCAACCAGACCCAGGAGCTCCGCAACTCCGCCCAAGCCCATGCTGATCTGGAAGCCCGCAAAACTACCGGCTCTACGGTGCTGCTGCCCTAGAGGTGATCGGCGGGGGTTGGGGGAAACGCCTGGCCGCCGTGCAAAGCAAGACGCCCACAGCTCCGGGGACATAGTTCCTAGCTCACAATTCTTATGTTATCTCCAGAGAATAATTAGATACTGTGTCCCCGGAACCCGACCGCCTTCTCGACCGCCTTCTAGATCAAAATTATTATCTATAAGTCAATATCCTTTAACGGTTTTACTCACTGTCGTTAGTGATAAATCATAATATAAGGTGCTATTATCCCACCGTCACCTTCGCCAAAAATGGCAGGTTTCCAGTATTTTTCTGAAAAAGGGGTTTTTGGGGCTGGCTTTTAGGTGTTCATCAGATCGAAGAAGTCCGCATTGTTCTTCGAATCCTTGAGCTTGGCCAGGAGGAATTCCATTGAATCCACCACCCCCATGGGATTGAGAATGCGCCTAAGCACCCACATTTTGGCCAGTTCTTCCTTGCGGGTGCCGGAGCGGGTGATGTCCATGGAGGGCCAGGTGCGTTTGTCGGTGAGCTTGCGGTCCAGGATGATTTCCGAATTACCCGTCCCTTTGAATTCCTCGAAGATCACCTCATCCATGCGCGAGCCCGTATCCACCAGGGCCGTTGCAATGATCGTCAGGGAGCCGCCTTCTTCGATGTTGCGGGCAGCACCGAAAAAACGCTTCGGGCGTTGCAGGGCGTTGGCGTCCACGCCGCCGGTCAGCACCTTGCCAGACGAGGGAACCACCGTGTTATAGGCCCTGGCCAGACGGGTGATGGAATCCAGCAAGATGACCACGTCGCGCTTATGTTCGACAAGGCGCTTGGCTTTCTCGATGACCATTTCGGCCACCTGGACATGGCGCCCGGCGGGCTCATCGAAAGTGGAACTGACCACCTCGCCGTCGACCGAGCGGGCCATGTCGGTCACCTCTTCCGGCCGCTCATCGATTAACAGCACGATCAGATAGACGTCAGGATGATTTTTGGCGATGGCCTGGGCGATGTTTTGCAGCATGACGGTCTTGCCCGTCCTGGGCGGCGCCACGATTAGGGCGCGCTGTCCCATGCCGATGGGGGTGATCAGATCGATCACCCGCAGGCTGAAATCCTTGCTTTCCGAGTTTTCGATTTCCATATGCATCCGCTGATCGGGATAAAGCGGCGTCAGATTATCGAAATTTATGCGGTGGCGGACCTCGCCGGGCTCGCTGAAATTGATGTCTTTGACCTTGAGCAGGGCGAAATAACGCTCCCCTTCCTTGGGTGAGCGGATTTCCCCTTCCACCGTGTCCCCGGTGCGCAAGCCGAAGCGCCGCACCTGGCTGGGCGAGACATAGATGTCATCGGGCCCGGGCAGATAATTGGCTTCCGGTGAGCGCAAAAAACCGAACCCGTCCTGCAACACCTCCAAGACCCCATTGCCGAAAATGGCCACCTCGTTCTCTGCCAATTGCTTGAGAATGGCGAACAGCATGTCCTGCTTGCGCAGGGTGGATGCGTTCTCGATTTCCAATTCCTCGGCGAAATTAAGAAGTTCGGGAGGGGTTTTGGTCTTCAGTTCCTGGAGATCCATGGCTTTTCAAGCCTCGAAAAAAAGGGGTGTTGCCCCGAACAGGAGCGGACAGGCGATACATATGGGGACGGCCACTAAGAAAACAGGCGGGAAGTCAGGTAGGAAATAAGGCCAGAAAGGTTGTCCGGCTATTCTTTGAAACTTTACTTTATTCTTATTGATATGGATTTCAAGCCTTATTTAAAAAAAAGCGAAACTACTAAAATGGCCGGACCACCACGAAAATAACCACGCCGATCATCAATAGGGTGGGTAGTTCATTGATCATGCGGAAAAAACGCGCAATCCTCCTTTCCCCGTCCGCGGCGAATTCGCGCTGCCATTTGATGCAAAGGGCGTGAAAGACCAATAGCCCGGCCACCGCCGTCAGCTTGGCGTGAAGCCAGCCCTCGACCCAGGTTTCACTATCCAGATTACCCAGCATGACAAGCCCCAGGGCCAGGGAGACAATCATCGCCGGATGCATGATGGCGTTCAGCAGCCTTCGTTCCATGATCTTGAAGGTTTCGGATTGCTCCGAGCCAGCCGGCGCATCGGCGTGATAGACAAACAGGCGGGGCAGATAAAGCATGCCGGCCATCCAGGCCGTGACGGCAATAATATGAAAGGCCTTCAGCCAGGCGAATGCATCCGCCGATAAATCAAACATGTTGCGCTCCATCGCTTGTGCTGCACGGGCATTGGCGCCCCTCCGGGCAGCTTCGCCCGCCCGCCCCGCTATCCATCATTTTCATATCGTGGCGGGCACGGCGGGCCAGCCCGGCTAGGCCACCGATAAAATCCTCATCACATCCCAGGGCCGGAACCCTGGCAAAATGATCAATGCCCATCGCCTTGGCCTTCCCGGCATATTCAATATCCAGCTCCACCAAGGTTTCGGAATGATCCGAAACGAAGGAAATGGGCACCACCAAAACCGCCCGCCCATCTTCCGCCGCACCCCGCAGCGCCTCATCGATGCTGGGCCCGATCCATTTGAGCCGCCCCACCCGGCTTTGATAACAGATCACCCATTCTTCGGGGCCAAGCCCCGCCTTTGAGGCCAGGGCCCGGGCGGTCTGTTCGATCTGGAACTGATAGGGATCGCCGGCCAGGATAATTTTTTCAGGCAAGCCATGGGCGGAAAATAAAACCCGTTTTGCCTGGCCCGGCGCCAGGGCGGAAAGTGTGGACTGGAGCAGCTTGTCATGAGCCCGGATCAGCCCTTCCATAAGCGGATAGCAGCAAATGGCACTGGCGGGCTTATCCAGCCCCGCATCCTTGGCGGCCTTGTGCCAATCCGTTAGCGATGAGCCCGTGGTGGTGCTGGAATAATGAGGATAAAGGGGCATAAGAATAATCTCATCGGGATCGAATTCCCGCACCTGTTTGGCCGTCTCGCCCGCCAGGGGATGCCAATAGCGCATGGCGATGAACACCCGGACGTCATCCCCGCCACCCAGATTTTCGTGCAAGGCGGAAGCCTGGCCCTGGGTCAATTCCAAAAGGGGCGAGCGGCCCCCGAGATGGGCATAGATTTCCGCCGCTACCGGCGCACGCCTGGAAGAAATAAAATGGGCCAGGGGCTGGCGCAGAAAAAAAGGAAGCCCGATGATAGCCGGATCGTTGAACAGATTGAACAAAAAGGGCTGGATCGCCTCGGGCCCGTCCGGCCCCCCCAGATTGAACAGCACCACGGCGCATTTGCTCATAGCGGCGTGCCTGCCCGCACGCGCCGGACCAGTCGTTCCACATGTTCGGGCGGTGTTTCGGGTAAAATTCCATGCCCCAGATTGAAAATAAATGGGCCACCAATAAGCGCTTGCAGAATTTGGTTAGTCTCGGCGTCCAGCAGATCACCGCCTTCGATGAGAACAAGATTATCCAGATTTCCCTGAACGCAGCATTGAGTTTGCAGATTGTCCCGTGCCCAGCCGGGCGCGATATTACCATCGATGGACACACAATCGACGCTGGTCTCCCTGGCGAATTCCTCATAAAGAAGACCAGCGCCACGGGGAAAACCGATGACCGGAATATCCGGAAATTTCTCCTTTAAACGTTGCGTGATTTCGCGGATGGGACGAATGGACCATTGGCGGAACTGGGCTGGCGGCAAGACGCCCGCCCAACTGTCGAACAGCTGAACTGCTTCGGCGCCCCGTTCCACCTGGGCGATGAGATAATCCGCCGTTGCCTGGATCAGCAAATCCATCAGCCTTTGGAATTCATCGGGCCGCCGGTAGGCCCATCCTCTGGCGTTACGGTAATCCCGGCTCGCACCTCCCTCTATCATATAGGTGGCGACGGTCCAGGGTGCACCGGCGAAACCGATCAGGGCGGCCCCTTCAGGCAAGGCGCCAGAAAGCTGTTGTACGGTTTCATAGACCGGCTGGAGATGTTCATGGAGAGGCCCGGCATCCAGTTTTTCCAAATCCTGGGTGGTGCGCAAAGGCTCAAGCTTGGGTCCCTCGCCTTCGGCGAACCAGACCTTTTGGCCCAAAGCATGGGGGATGACCAGAATATCGCTGAACAGAATGGCCCCATCCATCCCGTAGCGCTCAACCGGCTGCAAGGTTGCCTGGACGGCCAGCTCGGGGTTATAGCAGAAATCCAGAAAATTTTTCTCTTGGGCGCGCAGCTCCCGGTATTCGGGGAGATGCCTGCCGGCCTGACGCATAAGCCAGATGGGCGGAACTTTTTGGGTTTCGCCTGCCAGGGCTCTAAGAAGTTTTTTTTCTGACTTGGCCATGAGTTCAACCGGTCTTGTGAAGTTATCCAGATGCCCCTATACAATCATTCTATTAAATTAAAAAAAAGTTGTTGTTGTTGTTGGGGACTTGAAAAGGGGGATTATTTTTTTTCCCTGGCCTATCCGCCCTCCCGTGAAAATCAGCTATCCATGGACCTGCCCAGTGCATAAATCAGGATCAGTTTACAGCAAGGCCTGGTAAATTTGATAAAACACCGGTTCTCAATTGGGTGAAAAAGGGGGATAAACACGGGGACTATTCCTTTTACCTTTTTCATTAACAATCCCTGGATAAGATTGTTAGACTTGTA
>CAZBQG010000145.1:0-11393 GCA_964493945.1 uncultured Rhodospirillaceae bacterium | reverse complement strand
TCACCGCCGCATACAACAATTGGCCAAAACCGCGTTCAACAGGCTTTGGTAATACATTGGCACTCAAAAAGAGTGAAAAATCGGCCAGCCAAAGGAATTCAGCCAGGGGAAAGCTGAAATCCCTTAGGGATCTCACCCAGGCACCCTCTGGTCCCAGGGCCGAAGGCTAGACCATCATCCATTGCCACGAAGCATTTGACCTGCTGCACCACCACCCGGCCGAGATACGCAAACAGGGTAGTATTCTTGTCGTCTCGGTGACCGGCAATCCGGAGATTTCTGATCTGGGTGATGCCCTTAAGTTATGTTTTCCAGATACCATTCGTAGGTGCGGGCCATGCCTTCCGTCAGGGTCGTCGGGGCACGCCAGCCAAGTCGGTGAATACGGGTGCAATCCATCAGTTTGCGCGGCGAGCCATCAGGCTTGTCCAAATTATACGAATAGGTGCCCTCATAGCCTACAGCTTCGGCAATCGTGTCGGCCAGTTCCTTAATGGTGACTTCATCTCCGCCACCGATATTGATGTGGTCAGAATCGGAATAATGCTGCATCAAAAACACCAGGCCGTCGGCCAAATCATCCACATGGAGGAATTCGCGTTTTGGCTTGCCCGTACCCCATATCTCGATCTCCCGGTTGCCGGCCAGTTTGGCTTGATGGGCCTTGACCATTAACGCCGCCGGCACATGGCTGGTGGCCAGATCGAAATTATCGCCAGGCCCGTAAAGATTTGTCGGCATGGCGGAAATGAAATCCCTGCCATGCTGTGTGCGGTAAGCCTGGCACAGCTTGATGCCTGCGATTTTGGCGACGGCATACCATTCGTTGGTCGGCTCCAGCGGACCGGTAAGCAACACATCCTCGGTCATCGGCTGGGGCGCCAGTTTAGGATAGATGCAGGACGAGCCCAAAAACATCAGCTTCTCGACCCCGGCCAGATATGCGCCGTGGATGATGTTGGCCTCGATCATCAGATTTTCATAGATGAAATTGGCTGGCAGCGAGGAGTTGGCGTAGATACCGCCGACCTTGGCGGCGGCAATGAACACCGCGTCGGGGCGCAATTCGGCCATCCAGCTTTCAACATCGTCCTGGCGCAACAGGTCCAGCGCTCCCCGCCCGGCGGTAAGAATTTCGCAATCCTCGCTCTCCAACCGGCGGACGAGAGCAGATCCCACCATGCCCCCGTGGCCGGCAACCCAAACCTTTTTGCCTGCGAGAGGATTAAGCGGATCAGTCATAGATTTCCCAGATGGTGTTCAGATTTAGGCGATCATAGACAAATTCAGTCCAGTTCGAAATCGTCTTTATAGTCCTGTTTCAGGGCGGGGTCCTGGAGCTCCTTGTCCAGGACCGCATTGCCGATGACCAGCAATTCCGTATCCGTGCCCATGAAGCATCTGAAAGCATCCTCGGGCGTGCCGACGATGGGCTCACCGCGTATATTGAAGCTAGTATTGACGATCACCGGGCAGCCGGTCAATTGCTTGAAGCGGCTAATCAGGGCGTGATAGAGCGGATTGGTTTCGCTATGCACGGTTTGCACCCTGGCCGAATAATCCACATGGGTTACGGCCGAAATTTGGGAGCGCGGCACGTTCAGCTTGTCGATCCCAAACAGCGCGTTTTCCTGGGCGGTCATGGGGCGGCGCAATCTTTCCGCCACATCGCAGACCATCAGCATATAAGGACTGTCCTTCTCAATCTCAAACCACTCGGAGGCATCCTCGGCCAGAACCGACGGCGCGAAGGGGCGGAATGATTCCCGGTATTTAACTTTCAGATTAAGCAGCTTCTGCATTTCGGGCGAGCGGGCATCTGCTAGGATCGAACGCCCGCCAAGGGCGCGCGGGCCAAATTCCATGCGGCCCTGAAACCAGCCGACGACCTTGCCATCGGCCAAAGCTTGCACCGCCCGGTCGATCATGGCGGCTTCGTCCAGACTGTCGAATTTGGCTCCAGCGGCGCTCAGGCGTTGCTTGATCCCGGCCTGATCATATTCGGGCCCCAAGTATGAGCCCAACATGGCATCACCCCCGCCGGGCACCTGACGCGCCCCGCCGGCCTCGATGTGATAGGTGGCCAGGGCCGCGCCAAGCGCACCGCCCGCATCACCGGCGGTGGGCTGCACCCAAATCCGCTCGAATGCGCCGACACGCAAAACTTTTCCATTAGCCACACAATTAAGCGCGACACCACCGGCCAGGCACAGATTTTTCTGACCCGTTTCCCGCGCCAGGGCGCGAGTCATTTTGAGGATGACTTCTTCCGTCACCGCCTGGACCGAGGCCGCCAGATCCATATCACATTCGGTCAAAAGATCTTCCGGCGGACGCGGCGGTGCGCCGAGCAGATCATGAAAGCGCTGGTTGGTCATGGTCAGCCCGGTGCAATAATTAAAGTAATCCTGGTCCAGGCGGAACAAGCCATCGTCTTTCACATCGATCAGATTATCGAGCATCAATTGGGCGTATTTGGGCTCCCCATAAGGCGCCAGCCCCATCACCTTATATTCGCCCGAATTGACCCGAAAACCGGTGTAGTAGGTCAAGGCCGAATAAAGCAGGCCTAGGGAATGGGGGAAATGGATTTCCTTGATTACTTTCAATTCGCTGCCCTGGCCGATGGCCGCCGATGTTGTCGCCCATTCGCCCACCCCATCCATGGTCAGCACGCAGGCCTCATCAAATGGCGAGGGGAAAAAGGCGCTGGCGGCGTGGCTCAGATGATGTTCGGCAAACAGCAATTTATTCTGCCAATCAAAATCGGCATCCCAATTTTTCAGCTCCTTGGCCAGCAAATCATTTTGAAACAATTTTTCCCGGAGCCATACGGGAATGGCCAGTCTGAAAGAGGAGAACCCCCTGGGCGCAAAGGACAGTAGGTCTCCACCAGGCATTCAAATTTGAGGAAAGGTTTGTCATAAAAGCAGACATAATCCATATCACCCAACGCCGTTCCTGCCTGATCCAGGCAGTAAGAGACGGCGTTCCCGGGAAACCCGGCATCCTGCTTTTGCGGGTAAAGCGTTCTTCCTGGGCCGCCGCCGCGATCCGGCCGTCTTCGATCAGCGCCGCGGCGCTGCCGTGGTAAAAGGCTGAAATACCAAGAATACGCATGGTCCGTATCAGAAAATGGTGTAGATGAAAGGCGCCACGGCGGAACCTTGGCTTAAAACTACCAGCCCGCCGAATATCGCCATCATGACCAAAATCGGCAACAACCAGAATTTCTTGCGCACACGCATGAACAACCAAAGTTCGGACAGAAAGGCAAATCACCTCTCCTTCAAAATTGACGCTTCATGCTGCCAGGCGGCGGCCCCGGCGGCTCGCGTTCAATCCAATAGCTGGCGGCCTCCCTATCAAAATCCAATTGCAGCGGTTTTTTCCCAAAGACCCGCATCAAAAGCCCGGTGGGCGTCACCGTAAGGAAAAACAAAAGACCCATGACCAACGGGCTGACGATCTTGTGCAGCGCCAGGCCGAAAACAAACCAGATCCGGTTGGGCGGGCCCAGCAGGCGGGGGGCCGTCAGTGCCAGGGCACCAAACAGGACACAAAGTCCCAACGCCTACAATCGAAGGGGCTCGCCGCCCCAAAGGGGCCAGACTGCTACCAGGGCAAAAACCCCGGCAAAGACAAACCCAAAGGAGCGCCCGGATCCCGCCTTGACCTCTCCATTACGCCTGAAGCTTTCGTGAAAAGTGCGGGTATCCGTCATATCCTCAAGAATCACCCACTTGGCGCACTTTGCCCAGCAGGCTGTCCAGCGTGCTGCGCAAATCTTCCGATTGGCGCAACAGGTCGGTGGCCGCGTTCAATGCCTGATTGGATGTCTCGGCGGCGAAATCGACGGCCACATCGTTGACCCGTTCGATGGTCTGGTCCATTTCGCGCACCGCCGTGACGGCCCGCTGCGCCGTCACCTGAATATCGTCGATGCGGTCGCTGACCGATTGGGGCAGCCCCCTTGGCGTGCCCTGGCCGGCCCGTTCGGCCGATGAAAACTGCACCAGATTTTCGCCGTCGGCCTGGGGACTTCCGTCGCCCAGCGCCGTCTGCACGGCAAGCAGGGAGGATTGGTCATTGATCATCATCACCAGCTTTTCGATTTCCTTGATCTTTTCGGCGGCCTGAGCCAGGCCGTTAACCATGGATTCCGTCTTTTCGGCCTCGAAGGCAGCGACCGAGGCAAGCTGCGAAGTCTCGGTCACCTGCCGGGTCAGATCGGAAAGCGCGCTGTCTGAGCTCCGCTCGACCTGCTCCTCGGTGAGCTCAGGTTGGGCGGCGGGTGGGGCGGCAGGTTCGGGCCTTGCGGGGAGCTCTTCTTCTTCGCCGTCTTCTTTGGGGGGCGTTGCTTCGGGCAGCTCGGATGCTTCGGCGGCGGCGCGCATGTGATCTTCCAACTCCTTGCGCAGGCGGTCGGCCTGGATCATGTTTTCGCGGAAAACGGTCAGGGCATTGGCCACATCACCGGTTTCGTCGTAATTGCCCAGCACGGGAATGGGCACGCTTTGATCGCCTTGGGAAAGCCGGGTCGCGGCCTGGGCCAGATTGACCAGGGGCGCCGTCACGCTGCGCATGAGAATAAATCCGGCTAAAAGAAAAAGAAGGGCCGCGCCGCCGCCGCCGCCGACCATCAAGCGGCTGGACCATTGGCGTGCCTCATCGACGCTCCGGGCCGCCGTGACGGTTGATTTCCGGGCGAAGTCGATAAGCCCCTCAAGGCTCGGCGCCATATAGGTATCAATTTCATTCAAACGGGCCACCTTGCCCGCCAGATCGCCGCCGGTACGCGCCAACTGGGTCAGATCGGCGCCATATTTGCGGGCCAGTTCCCCGATGGTCTTGCGCGGACCATCTTTCAATTTGGCCTTCGCCAGCAGGCTCGTGAAATTCTTGCGCACCTTTGTGATCTCGCGCAAATCGCTTTCCTTGGCGCCGCCCGTAGACACCCGTTGTTCGATGCCCCGCAAACGTGCGAATTCAGCGATCAGGGCGGCGGCGCCGGATTGGGACAGGTTTTGTTCAAGCCCCTTGGCCCAGGAACGAACCAGATTTTGCAATCCGCCACCCTCCTTCAGACCCAGAAGCTTTTTGATCTCGATGATCTCGGCGAATTCGTTAGCCCGCTGCCCCATGCCGTCATTGATGGTTGATATGTTGCGCCGCACATCCTCGGCCGCCGTCAGGTTTTCCAGGCTCTTCAGATCCGCCACCAACGGGTTAACCTGCTTTAAATAGTCCCGCCCATATTGCATTTCGCCGCTCAGTAAAAAAAATTTCTCTCCGGTGCGCAGGCGTAGCGTGCCTGTTTCCACCTTGCCCACCAGATCGCTCAGCCGGCCCACATCCCGCCAATTTGCCAAAGCCACGGACATGCGCTGTTCGGCAACGAAATAAAGTACCCCCAGCGCAATCAGGAAGATCAGGCCAAACCCCACGAACAGCCTGACGCGCGTCTGCGCCCGCGTACCGCCCAAAAAAGTGCGCGCCGATGAATCCGCCGCATTCGGTTGGGAAATATGTTCCCGGAAGGGGCTTTCCTCGCCCATCCAATTCTCCGTCGAATCCGGCCTTGCCTTGGGCCTTTCGACGCCTCTCCCTGCCAATTGGCGCGGGGGCCGTTCCCCGCCCCCTCTGTTATATACCTTGCATCCTTGCCCGCAAACGACTTTCCAACTTATTTCAGGCGTTGAGACAAAACCCATCCCGCTCAGAATTCGTTAATCTTTTTCCGCCATAGTGCCGCCCATGAGCGATGGCATTCAAATTCCCAGCCTCCAGACCCCCGTACCCCAACGGGCTTCCAGCGGCTATCAGTCGGCCCGTGAAGTCGAACGCCGGGCCGCGATCACGAGGCGCAATGATGCGCCGGCCCATACGTGCGCCGTTGACCGGCTGAACCGGATATTGGAATCGGGTAAGCCGCTCCGCGACGACGTGCCTCGGGGCTTTCATCTTAATATTCAGGTCTAACACCACTTCCCTCCCCACTATTAATCTCCTAGACTGAGCCCCTGACAAAGGGAGCAAGGGCATGGATGAGCGCTATAAACAGTTCAAGGATTTCGCCGCCCAGCCGCTGAGTGCTGAACAAAGAAAACAGGTCTGGATGGAAATCAACGATTTTCCGGAAGAGCATTTCGATGCCATGTTGGCCGCCAACCGGGAACGGCTGAGCCGCGTGCCAAAACCCGGCAGCGAAGCGCCCGGTTTCAATCTGGAAAGGCTGGGCCCGGGCCGTAAGGGAACCGGCGAAAGGGTCGCCCTGAGTGATTTACGGGGAAAACCAGCGGGACTGGTCTTTGGGTCTTATACCTGACCGCCCTTTCGCAAAAAGGCCGTGCGCCTTAACGAAATCTATAACCTCTACAAAGACCAGGTTCATTTCTTCGTCGTCTATATCCGCGAGGCCCATGCCGATGATTATTGGATCTCGCCAACCAATCTTTACGAAGAAATCCATTACGATCAGCCCAAGACCTATGAGGAGAGAACAGAACTGGCCGGCATCTGTCAGATAGAGCTGGGCCTGGAAATTCCCATGCTCATCGATGACATCGATAATTCGACGGAAGAAGCCTATATCGCCAAACCCGACCGCCTATTCCTCGTGGATGAGGCTGGATTGATCGCCTATAACGGAGCCCATGGGCCCCACGGCTTTGATCCGGAAGAATGGGCCGGGGCGATAGAAGCGCTGCTTTAATCCTCCAGCCCCAGCAGAGATCGGGCGAAACTGCCGGCATCGAAGCTTTGCAGATCCTCGATCCCCTCGCCGACGCCGATGGCATGGACGGGAATCCCGAATTTCTCAGCCAAGGCCACCAGCACCCCTCCCTTTGCCGTGCCGTCCAGCTTGGTCAGAATAAGCCCGGTGATATCAATCAGGCGTGAAAAGGCCTCCACCTGCGCATGGCCGTTCTGGCCGACCGTGGCGTCCAGAACCAAAAGACGGCTGTGGGGCGCCGTGGGGTCCAGCTTGCCCAGCACGCGCGCGATTTTTTCAAGCTCGGCCATCAGCTCGTCCCGGTTATGAAGCCGGCCCGCCGTGTCGATCAACAAAAGGTCCATATCCTGGGCGCGGGCCTGTTCCAGGGCCTGGAACGCCAGACCCGCCGCGTCCGCGCCGGGCTCCGACGCGATCACCGGGCAATTGGCCCGCTCGCCCCAGATTTGCAATTGCTCAATGGCCGCGGCGCGGAAGGTATCACCCGCCGCCATCATCACTTTGGCGCCGGATGCGGCATATTGGCTGGCCAGCTTGCCGATGGTCGTCGTCTTGCCGCTGCCATTGACGCCAGCGACCAGAACCACATGGGGCCGGGCGCCGCCGGTAATTTCCAGGGGCTGGGCGACGGGCTCCAGAATATTGGTGATTTCAGAAGCCAGGGTCTCATAGACCTCGGCGGGCGTAATATCATGTGCAAGGCGCTTTTCGCCCAATTGACGGGCCAACCGGCCAGCCGTTTCCACCCCCAGATCGGCGGCGATGAGCAATTCTTCCAGCTCATCCAGGGTCGCCTGATCCACCTGGCCACTCCGGAACAGGCGGTTGACGCCATCGGTCAGCGCGTCCCGTGAACGGCCGAGGCCCAATCTCAGGCGATGGGCCCAGCCTTTTTTCTCCCCGCTCACGCCGCCCGCGCTCCGATCAGCCCGTTGCCGTCCCGGGCGATGAGCCGTACATCGGCTATGCCTCCCGCGTCGGCCTGAAAATCAAGCCGCACGGGCAGATAATGTTCGGTATACCCCCGCCGGTCCGTCTCGATCAAAACCTTGGCCGTGGCGCCCAGGGATTTATCCATGCGCTCGCCTAAGGCCCGGGCGCCGGCTTCGCGCAAAATGCGCGCCCGTTCGCGGCGCACCGGTGCGGGGACCTGTTCCATGCGGGCCGCCGGCGTTCCGGGGCGGGGCGAATAAGGAAAGACATGCAGATGGCTGAGGCCGCAAGCCTCGATCAGGCTCAGACTATCGGCGAACATTTCATCGCTTTCAGTGGGAAAGCCGGCAATCAGATCGGCGCCCAAGGCAACATCTGGCTTGGCATCCCGCAGGCGCCCACAAAGACGGATGGCGCCGTCGCGGCTATGGCGCCGTTTCATGCGTTTGAGCACCAGATCATTGCCCGCCTGCAAGCTGAAATGAAGATGGGGCATGAGGCGGGGCTCATGGGCCAAAAGGTCGGCCAATTCCCCGTCCTCCATGGCCGGATCGAGGGAACTGAGGCGCAGCCGGGCCAGCCCATCCACTTGGTCCAAAAGGGCGCGGGCCAGCCTGCCCAGGGATTCTCCCCCGCTCATATCCTGTCCGTAAGAACTGATATCGGCCCCGGTCAGCACCACTTCGCTGTGACCTCGTTCGATCAAGGACTGTACTTGGGTGATGATCGCCTGCGAGGGCAGGCTTTGATTGGGGCCCCTGGCCGCCGGCACGATGCAAAAGGTGCAGCTATGATCGCAGCCTTGCTGAATCTGAACCAATGCCCGGCTGCGTGACTGAAAGCCTTCCAGTTCCATGGGCTGCATGGCATGCCGCCGGGAAATATCGCCGACCTGGACCCGGCTGCCGTCAAAACTTCCCGGCAACATTTTTTCCCGGTTGCCCAGCACTTGATCCACTTCTTCCATGGCGACGAATTTTTCGGGCGCGATCTGGGCAGCGCAGCCGCAAACGATGATCCGGGCCTCCGGATGATCCCGGCGGGCTTTGCGGATTTCCGATCTGGTCTGGCGCTCCGCCTCACCGGTGACGGCGCAGCTATTGATGATGATGGCATCATCCAACCCGGCCTCTTCCGTGCCGACCCACATCACCTCTGATTCGAAGCGGTTGAGACGGCAGCCCAAAGTGATAATGCGGGGGGCGCTCATGACAATTCCGAAAGCTCCAGTGTTCCGGAAAAGACCTTGCTAGCCGAGCCGGTCATCAGCACATGATCATCTTGCAGCCATTCGATATTGAGCACCCCGCCATCCAGCTCGACGTCCGCTTTGCGGCCGGCCAGGCCCCGCAAATTGGCCGCCACCAGGGCCGCGCAGGCCCCCGTGCCGCAAGCCAGGGTCAGGCCCGCACCCCGCTCCCAGACCCGCACCCGCAGAAGATCCCGGGATATGCACTGAACCACTTCCACATTGGTGCGCTCGGGAAACAAGGGATCATGCTCCATTTCCGGGCCGGTCCGGGCCAGATCCACCCCGTTCACCTGATCCACAAAGAAAACCGCATGGGGATTGCCCATGCCGACGCCGACGCCGTCCTTCAATTCCCTATGCTGGACGGGAAGATGAAGATGATCCACTTCGCGGGCCAGAGGGATTTGACGCCAATCCAGATGCGCCGGTCCCATATCCACCGCAATCAAGCCGCCATCGGCACGCCGGGCCCGGACCAAACCCGCCGGGGTCTGGATCACTGCTTCATCCGAGCCCGTCTCCGCCATCATCAAATCCGCCACGCAGCGGGCCGCATTGCCGCAAGCCCCCGCCTCGCCCCCATCGGCATTTAAAATACGCATGGCAATCACCGCGGCCGCATCAGTTGGCGGTGCCAGCAGGATCAACTGATCGCAGCCCACACCCCGTTGCCGGTCGGCCAGGGCGCGGGCCTGATCCGAGCTTGGGTTGAAATCCTTCTGACGCTGGTCAATGATCACGAAATCATTGCCCAGACCATGCATTTTGGTGAAAGCCAGTTCAGTCATAATTTTTGCTCAAGCAATATCTGGGGCAAATCTGGCGTGCAGCATTTCCAGGAAAGCACGCATATGGAAGCTGGCCTGTTCGGGCGCATAAATATGGTCCCGGCCCACCGGACAGGCACGCCGGGCCAGACATCCCCCGCCCATGCAATCCGACCCCTCCGGGCTATCCAGCCCGGCCATGCAGGTGCCGATATCAAGATTGCCGCCCGACCATGCTTCCACCGGGCAGGAATTCAAACAAGGCCGGTCAGAACAAGTTGCGCAAGGAGACGCCCAGTCTTCCATGGGGTCCAGTTCCTGGGGCTGGGCGAACAACAACGCACCCCGGTAGCTGTGCCAAAGGCCGAAGCTGGGATGCAACAAGGTGCGGATCGGCGAGGCATGGAGCTTTTCGGCCTTCATGGCCCATTTCTGGAAAGGCAGATGGGGCGGACCGCCGAAGGGAAAATAGGCGATGGCTCCCAGCTCCGCCGCGATGCGCTCCAGATTGCCGCGGCTCCAATCGTTCAGTGGATTGGGCCTCTGCCCGGCTTGCGCGCTAAAGACCCGCCACATTGCCGGGCCGTCATTGCCGATGAGGATCAGGCTGGCACCCTTGTCGGGCAGGCCGTCCTCCGGGCCGGGTGTAAACCCGCCCCGGCGTATCAGACCGCAAGCCGCCAGAAGGCCGTCAAGTTGTTCATGCGCCATAAGCCCATGTTAACGGTTTGGGCCGGGCGGGGAAAGAATTTGACAACCAGGCCCCAATCAACCGTGCGACAGTTTCAGGCCAGAGCCTTGCCCGAGCGGGCCACGGGTTTGAGAAACTGGGAGATACGTTTACGCACCTGTTCGTCGGGCACCCGGAAATAATTATGCACCAGCTCGATGGCTTCGCGGGACGCCATGGGGTCGTTTTCGAAAAAAGCCTTCGGATTGTCCTCAAGGCCCTTTTTGGCAGGTCCGGGCTGTTCGAAATCCGGCATGCCTTCGTAGAAATGCGACACCTCCACACCCAGGGTGCAGGCAATCTTGTAGAGATTGCTGGCCCCGATGCGGTTGGCACCGTTCTCATATTTCTGGACTTGCTGGCAGGTTACGCCGATGGCTTGGCCCAGCTTGGTCTGGCTGAGCCGCATACCGACCCTGCGGGCGCGCACCCTGGAGCCCACATAAACATCGATGGGATCGGGTCCATCCCTTAATACTGTGCGTCCTTTCATGGCCGCTCCTTTCTCTCGTCCCGGAAATTCCGTAAGCGGCACGGCGCCCTTTTCTTCACCCCTCATAGAACGCACATGCTTTAATTGCATAAATGTTCGCTCAAAAAGAAATTTCAAGGTGTGAAGACTTTTTTACGTATTCCCTGGACCACCATAAACCTTGACGCCAGACGGCTTGCAGCCTAGATTGCCGCCTCTTGAACCGACGTCCTGAGGGGCGCCGCCAGTCCGCGAGTTTCGCGCACTGGCGTTTTTTGTTTGGCTGAAACATGTTTGATGGGCTGAGCGGCAAATTCGCAGACACCTTCGACCGCCTCACGCGGCACGGTGCCCTGTCCGAAGCGGATGTGGACGAGGCGCTGCGCGAGGTGCGCGTTGCCCTGCTGGAAGCCGATGTGGCGCTGCCCGTGGTCAAGGAATTCATCGAAGGTGCCAGACCCCGCGCCGTCGGCCAGGAGGTGCTGAAAAGCGTCACCCCGGGC
>CAZBQG010000144.1:0-11444 GCA_964493945.1 uncultured Rhodospirillaceae bacterium | reverse complement strand
TCATATGGGTGGAGGAATGCATCACCATGGTGATCTTCTGGGTCATCACGCCGAATTTTGCGTGATAGGTGATGCGCTCGATCTTTACATCCTCGTTGCCGGGCCATGTGGGGGTGTTATGGCCCCACGGATGGCTCAGCTCATAAAACAATAACCCTGTTCCGGGTTCTTCGATTGCGGTCACGAAATTATCCTCCAATTGGCCCCTTGCCATTTTAGGCATGGGGCGGCCCGCACAACAATCCAAAATCGGAAAGCTTCAGCCCAGCACGAAACCGTTTAAATCAATACGGCCCCTCAGTCATAATTCAGCCAGCCTTGGCCGGTGCCGCGGCCCAGCTTGCCGTCCTCCACCAGCTCTTCCAGATTTGGGCGGGCCCGGAAGCGCTCGCCGTAGGCGTCTTCCAGAATGTTCTGAACCTGCAAAACCAGATGATTGCCGGCCAGATCCATCAATTGGCAGGGTCCCAGGGGATGGCCCAGCCCCAGCTTGCAGGCCGTATCCATGTCTTCGGCGCTGACCACCCCTTCCTCGACGAGGCGGGCGGCTTCCACCAGGAAGGCATGAAGCGCCCGGTTGACGGCGAAGCCCGCCACGTCCTTTACCCGGATCGGCGTCTTGGCGGCCTCGCGGCAGGCCTCCATGACGCTTTCCAGGATTTCTTTCGATGTGGTCGGGCCGGGGATCACCTCGACCAATTCCATGCGCGAAACAGGGGCGAAAAAATGTGTCCCCAGGAATCGTTCCAACCGCTCACCTACAACTGCCCGGGCCAGATCGGCGATGGGCAGGGTCGAAGTGTTGCTGGCCAGGATGGTGGATGGGGGACAGATTTGGTCCAGCCGCTTGAAGACATCCCCCTTGATCCCGGCATCCTCGAACACTGCTTCGATAACCAGATCGCGGTCCGCGAAATCCGCCAGCTCCGCCGTCACCGCCAGGCCCGCAAGCGCCAAATCCCGTTGGGTCTGATCATAGGCGCCCCGCTTGATGCCCTTGGCCAGCACCGTATCCAGCCGGTCCAACACGCTTTCCCTGATTTCAGCGCTGGCATCACTGAGCAACACATCCTTGCCGGCCAGGGCGAACACAAGGGCGATCTCGGCCCCCATCATGCCGGCCCCGACGACGCCGATGCGTTGCAAGATCATTCAGGCGACCTCGAACAGGCTCGCGGCACCCTGGCCACCGCCGATGCACATGGTGACCACCACATATTTGGCACCCCGGCGCTTGCCTTCAATTAATGCATGACCGGTCATGCGGGCGCCGCTCATACCGTAAGGATGGCCAATGGAAACGGCGCCGCCATTTACGTTAAGCAGCTCGCCCGGCAGGCCCAGCTTGTCGCGGCAATAGATCACCTGCACGGCGAAGGCCTCGTTCAGCTCCCAAAGACCGATATCATCTATCTTCAAGTTAAACCGTTCCAATAATTTGGGGATGGCGAAGATGGGGCCGATACCCATCTCGTCGGGCTCGCAGCCGGCGACGGCCAGCCCCCGGTAGATGCCAAGGGGCGTGAGGCCACGCTTTTCGGCTTCTTTTTCCTCCATCACCACGCAGGCCGATGCGCCGTCCGAAAGCTGGCTCGCATTGCCCGCCGTGATCACCTTGTCTTCGCCCATTACCGGTTTGAGTCCGGAGAGACCTTCCAGTGATGTATCGGCCCGGTTGCCTTCGTCCTTTTCCAGCGCCACGTCCTGGTATGAGACTTCCTTGGTCTCCCGGTCCACGATCACCTTGTTCGAGGACAGGGGATGGATTTCATCATTGAAGGCGCCGGCCTCTTGCGCCTCGGCGGTGCGCTGCTGGCTTTGCAGGGCATAGGCATCCTGGTCTTCACGGCTGATGGCATATCGTTCGGCCACCACCTCGGCGGTTTGCAGCATGTTAAAATAAATTTCGGGCTTGGCGGCATCCAGGGTGGGGTCCTTGCCTTCGAACAGGTTCATATGTTCGTTCTGCACCAGGCTGATGGATTCCAGGCCCCCCGCAACCACGGTGCTCAGGCCTTCCTGGGTCACCAGACCGGCGGCGGTGGCGATAGCCATCAGGCCTGATGAACAAAGCCGGTTGACGGTCATTCCCGGCACTTCGGCCGGGCAGCCGGCGGCCAGGGCGCAAAGCCTAGCGATATTGCCGCCGGTGGTGCCTTCCTGCATGGCGGCCCCCATGATCACATCATCCACCTGGTCGGGTTCCAATCCCGCCCGGTCCATGGCCCGGGCAACGGCGTGGCCGCCCAATGTGGGGGCGTGGGTGTTGTTGAAGGCACCCCGGTAGGCCCTGCCGATGGGCGTGCGGGCGGTGGAAACGATAACGGCTTGGGCCATGGTGGATTCCCTTTATTTATTGTTCTGCCAGACGGGCTTTCTCTTCTCCATGAAGGCCTTCAGCCCCTCTACCGGGTCGGGGGTCTTCATCAACCCCTTCAAATAAGTTTCTTCCGCCCTGTCCAGCTCTTCGCTGACGCGGGCGACGAAGGCGCGGCGCTGAATGCCGATAGCGAAGCGCAGCCCCGTGGCGCTGAGATGGGCGAAATGCTCCCGGAAATAATTGAGCGCGACGACCTCTGGGTCCTCGTCCACGCGGTTTGCCAGCCCCATTGCCAAGGCCTCATCGGCGCCGACGGAGCGTCCGGAAAGCAAAAGATCCTCGGCCATGGCGCGGGGGATGCGTTCGGGCAAGATGCAGCTTCCGACCGGCGCGCAGGTGCCAAGCCTGACTTCCGGCTGGCCGAAAACCGCGTCCTTGCCGGCGAAGATCAGATTGCCGGCAATCACCACTTCCAGGCTGCCGCCCAGACATTGTCCCTTGACGATGGTGAGGATGGGAACGGGGCAGGTAAGCATGGCCTTAATCATGCGGTGCAGCTTGGAGACCAGTTCATCCACCACGCCCGGCAGATGTTCGGGGATGGAAGCGCCAAACCCGAAATGGGGACCTTCGTGGTCCAGCAGAACCGCCATCAGGTCATCGCGCCCCGTATGTTCGGCCAGGGCTGCTTCGATGGCCTCGACCATGGCGATATCGATGATATTGCCCTTGGGCGTGGCCAGCCGGAGGCGCAGTAGGGTGTCCTCTTCCTCAAGCCAGACCTTCAAGGGTTGCCCGCTCATACCCTCTAATCCCTTTTCAGCTGGATGAATTCGAACTGTACGCCATGCATGCTTTTGGGATGGCTGAAATCGACCGCGCCGAAATCCCCCCGGATGGGTTCGGGCAAAACGAAATTCAGGCCCTTTTCCTGCAGGTCCGCCACATCCCCATCCATATCATCCACCTCCACCGAGACCAGGAACAACCCTTCGCCCCGGCTTTTGAGGAATTTAGCGACGGAACTGTTCTCGTCCGTGGAAGCCAGTAACTGGACCGCCAGCCCGCCCACATCAAGGCGCGCGCCGGTTAGGCCGGGAAAGGCGAAATCATCGAGACCCAGGGGTTGGGCTTTGACGCCGAACACGGCTTCGTAGCGGGCCGTGGCTTCTTCCAGGTTCTCGACGGCGATGTTGAAGCCGTGAATGCCCTTGATCATGACGCCACTTATTCCGCCGCGGCTTTTTTGGCTTCGGCGCGTTCCCGTTTGACGATGGCATCCAGGACACGTTCGGGCGTCACCGGTGTTTCCGTCATGCGGATGCCGATGGCGTCATAGACCGCATTGGCAATGGCCGCGATGGTGCTGGCCAGGGCCCCCTCGCTTGCCTCCTTGGCACCAAAGGGCCCGTTGGGATCGATGCTTTCGATTATTTTTACCTCGATGGGCGGGCTTTCAACAATGGTCGGCACCCGGTAATCAAGAAAACTGCCATGCAGCGGCAGTCCCTTGTGATACTGGGTTTCCTCGCTCAGCGCCTGGCCCAGCCCCATCCAGACCTGGCCTTGTATTTGGCCCTCCACGGACAAGGGATTGATGGCGAAGCCCACATCCATGCCGGTCCAGACCTGATCCACCGTGACTTGCCCCGTATCTTCATCGACGGTCACCTCGGCCACCGTTGCCGCATAGGAAAAGCCCATGGACGGGCCGACGGCGGAGCCCCGGAACTTGACCGTTCCCTGATATTCCCGTTCCGTCGTATAGGTCCCCTTAACCGTGATGGTGCCCGTCTCCTCCATGGCCTTGCCAACCACTTCGTTGAAGCTGAGCCCTTTGTCCTGGCTGGAAATCACCCGGTAGACCTCGCCCAGACATTCGATATCGGAGGGGTCCGCATCCAGCTTTTCGGCCGCCGCCTTGATCAGAATATCTTTCAGGTTATTGGCCGCCTCGATGGCCGCGTTGCAGCACATATAGGTGACGCGGGACGAATAGGACCCGTTATCCTTGGGTGTGACGGCGGTATCGGCGGCGATGATGTTGATCCGCCCGTAATCGACGCCCAGCACCTCGGCCACGGTCTGCACCAGAACGGTGCTCGAACCCTGACCGATATCGGCGGCGCCCGTCAAAATGGTCACGCCCCCGTCATGGTCCAGCTTGATCTGGATGGTAGCGTGGGGCTCGTTGGTCCAATGGACCGGCTTGGGAGCGCCACTGATGAAATGCGAACATCCCAGACCCAATCCCTTGCCTTTGCCCAGCTTGCCCTTGCGCTTTTTCCAGCCGCTCGCCTTTTCGGCCCAATCCAGGCATTCGGGAAGCCCATAGGAGGATACCTTGATGCCGGTGACGGTCATGGCCGGTATTTCCAAAAGATTACGCCGGCGGATCTCGAAGGGGTCCAGATTCATCTTCTCGGCCAGCATATCCAGCAGGCTTTCGAAGGCATAACGGCTGTCCACCGTGCCATGGCCGCGCATGGCACCGCAGGCCGGGGTATTGGTGAAAAACCGGCTTCCGTTGAAGGCGATGGCCGGCAGATCATAGACCGCGCCGATGGCCGCACCCGAATATAATAATGTGACGATGCCGTAACTGGCATAGGCCCCGCCGGCCTGCACCACATCGATGGAACAGGCCTGCAACTTGCCGTCCTTATCGGCCGCCAGTTTCAGATCGATATCGGTCTTGGGCCGGCCGCGATGGGAAATGAAGGCTTCTTCCCGGGTCTGGGGCAACAAGACCTTGCCGCCCACCGCCTTGGCCAGCAGGCTGCAAATGATTTCAAACCCCAAAGGTTCGACCCGGGCGCCGAAACCGCCGCCCACGAAGGGCTTGATCACCCGGATGCGGGATGCCTCCATCTGCAAGGTCTTTTCCAGCATAAGATGAAGGTAATAGGGTACCTGGGTGCAGGTCTGGATGGTCAGGTTATGGGTTCTGGGATCGTATTCGGCGATGGTCGCGTTGCGCTCCATCTGGGCGTGGTTGACTTCCGAACAGGTGAAACTTTCCTCGGCCAAGAAGGCCGCGTCGGCGAAGCCTTTTTCCATCTCGCCCAGTGAATAGCTTTGATCGCGCAGAAGATTGCCGGGCCGGTCTTCGTGAATATCCGTGGTGCCTGCTTTGCTCGATTCCTTGGCGCTGTAATAGGCGGGCAGCTCCTTGATCTTCAGCTCCACCAATTCCAGGGCGCGGACGGCGGTATCGGCGTCGACGGCGGCTACGGCGACGATGGGATCACCCCGGTAGCGGACCTTGCCCCGGGCCAGGGGATATTCGTTTTCGGAAATAGGAATGACACCATAGGTCTGATCGCAATCCTCACCGGTGAGAACGGCCGCCACGCCCGGCAGCTTGCGGGCCTTGGACACATCCAGCTTGACGATTTCGCCATGGGCCACGGGGCTCCGCAGGATGCGCCCAATCAGGGCGCCCGTCAGGGGCAGATCATAGGTATAAAGGGCGCGCCCGGTCACCTTGTCCACGCCATCCACCAGGGGCATGGGTACGCCCGCCCCCTTGTTCATTTTAACGTCCGTTACCGCCATTTTTTTTTAATTCTCCTGGGTATTGCTCGCCACCCGAACAATAAGCCTCATTCTAGCCCAATAAAGCAGCTTGCTCAACGGTCGCCCCGCACCGCGATGCCCTGGATTTCCACCATCATTTCGGGCTGGGCGAAGCCGGTGACGGTGATCATGGCGCTGGCCGGGAAGTCTCCCCCAAAAATCTCGCGGCGCATATCGGTAAAACTGTCTCCCCAGCGGGCATCAATGATAAATACGGTCATGGTCACCATATCCTTCAATTCGGCGCCGGCTTCCTTGAGGGTCGCTTCCAAAAGCCGAAAGGTCTCGTGGGTTTGGGCGGCGAAATCACCGGCCAGGGAATTGCCGTCGGCGTCGCGGTAGGCGCCGTGTCCCGCCACATAAACGGTTTTGCCGCCTTCGGATATGACGGCGGGCGAAAAGGCCCGGTTTTTCTGCCAAGTGCCTTGAACGAAATTGCGTGCCATGATGGTTCCCCTCCTTGGTCTGAGCCGGAGAGTATCTTGCGCCGCCGCCGCCGGGAGTCAAGCGCGCATGGGGTGCGTCGCTCACCCATGCACGCCGATCACCGCGCCGGCGATGGTGATCAGGCTGGCGGCCAGTAAAATTTGGTGAAAACGGGTGACCCAGGCGAAGGTCTCATCCGGGTCCCGCTCTGTGCATTGTTTGAACCAGGCATGGAGGAACCAGGGCTCGAGCACGAACAGCACAAGGGAGAACAGCGCCCAGATCAGGGTCATGGCGTGCACCCACCAAAATTCCAGGGATGCATAACGCCCCCATGCATCCAGAAGGTAAAGCATGTAAAAGCCGCTGGCGCCGGCCAGCAGGGTGAGGATTTTGGCATGTAGCCCAAAGTGGCTCTCGATCTCTTCGAACCGTTCCACTTGGCCTGCCTCACCGCGGATGGCCGGCAGAACCACCAGGGTTACCAGATAAACCCCGCCGATCCAGCCCACCACGGCCAATACGTGCAGGGCGCGCGCCATGGTCAGTTCATCCATCATTCATCCTTTCATCACGGCATGGAATAGAAGTTGATTTAAAATGGCGGGCGCGTCAATTTGTAAGCCGGAGGGGAGAATACATGGCGGAGTCAAAAAGAATTCCGATCAACTGCGCGCGCTGGTGGTGGATGACGATCAAAGTATGGTCAGTCTGGTCATTACCATTTTGCAGGCCACGAGCATCCGCCATTTTGAGCGCGCTTTGGACGGCAGCCGCGCCGTGGAGTTGTTCGAGATCAATCCCAATCTGGTGGATTTCGTCATTTGCGATTGGAATATGCCGGGTATGAGCGGCATCGAGGTATTCAAAAGGGTGCGTGAAATAAATGCCGACGTCCCTTTCCTCATGCTCACCGGGCGCTCATTGGCGAATGCGGTTACCGAAGCCGTGGAGGCCGGACTCCGTCATTATATGAAAAAACCCTTTAGCCCGGATGATCTGCAAAAACGGGTGCGGGCCATGACCAAGCCGCTGGTGATTTGACTGGCGGTGGGGGTGGGTTCAGATGGCGGTTAACTGCCGGGCCCGCTGACGTGGATCTGCGGCACCTGATCTCTTCCGTAATAGCGTTGAGCCAACCGGGTCGTTGTCTTCTTCAGATAGCGTTCCAGTTCCCTCCAGCCCACCTTTCCATCTCCATTGCCATAGGGAGAGGCATCGGCCTCACCCCCCATACCTTTTAAAAAGAATTTGGTGAACAGGCTGGATGATCCATCCTTCTCCCAGGACGCGATCTGGTTGGCGGCATCGGCGGCGATCACCGTGACGTTGCGGGGAACGGCGGTCTTTTTGGTCTTCAGTATTATTGGCGAGGCATTGTTAACCAGGGATCCAGCATTGCTTATCCCTGAGAAGCAGGCTTCGAGCACGACCGCAACCAATTTCACCGGCAATTTGCCCAGGTTTTTGTACAGGGTCTTCAGCTTGTAGCCATGCAGATCAATTTGTGAAGCCCGGGCGTTCACAGGCACCAGGAAAGCCCCCTGATCCTTTACCGAGGCGCGCCGTGGCCTGAGTAATAGACGAAAACTCGGGACTTGCCGGGGTTATCCACTTGAAAAGCTGGCCTTTGTGGTTGCCCTCGTTACCGAATACGGAAACCAAATCCACGAAAACCGTATCCCGGATATAAAGAATATTGTCTTGGCGGATACCTAAAGCATCAATGACGTAGCGTTTAATACCCTCGGCATCGGCGTAGGCAGGCGTGACATTCGGTATGTCTTTTCCTTTTTTTGTGTAATTGGCGTTTCCCACAATGATCGCAATATCATCGGGCCGCATTTTGCCGTGGGAAAATTTTGCGAACACCGGCCTTTCCGGGAAAGACTGACTGCTGATACCTCGCCTGTTGTTGCTGTTGGATGGCTCGCTTGGCGGGGAATTCGTCTCGGCGGTTTGGGTGTTTCTCTGCCTGTTCCGGTCAACTCTGCGGTTGGAAAGGCGGGGCAGGTTTCTGACCGCCGGCAGCGTTTCTCTTACATATTTTTCAGCCGCCTCTTTGTTCAGCCCGAACATGAAGGTAAAGGAACCCTCTTTCTGATCTGCTCCTTTGCCGATCCCGGTGGTGCAGCTATGGGCCTTCCAATTGGCATCGATTACCCGCCCGTCATCGCAGGTCAGATCCGCCTTTCCCCGCTGCCCGGCGCAGCCCATGCTAAAGGGTGGAAGATAAGTAACGTAGGATTTCCCCTTGCAGGTCATCCCGGTTATTTGACCCTTTGCAGTAATTTGTCCACCATCGAACCGACGACGGGAGAGCTTTCCGGACGCTGAACATTCTCGATGAATTCAGCCGCGAGTGTCTGGCGATCCGGGTAAATTGTAAGCTCAACTCGACAGACGTCATCGATGTACTGACGGACCTCTTCATTTTGTGTGGGATGCCTTCCTTTAGCCATGGCCGCCTTTGATAAGGAATTTCATGTCTTGGAGGACAGCGCCTGGCAGCGGTTTCGGCGCGACATCAGGCTTCTCTACTGGCTGGCCAAGATGTTTGTTTTATATTTCACCGTGGGCGGCCCCATCCGCCGCGCCTATCGGCGTAAAAAACGGGCGGGCGAGCCGTTCTACATCGATTGAATCAATCCGCGGGCGGCGGCAGCAGCTCCATATGTTTGAGCAGAGCCACGAAGCGGGCCAGCATGTTGCGCTGAAACTCATCCACATCAATCTCGCTGAAATCGTAAAAACCTTTTCCTTCCCGCATGCCCCGGCGGCCATCCTCCATCATTTCATGGACAACATCCGGCACCTGGAAGCGCTCCGCGCCCAGGGCGTCGCGCAGATAGTTGGAAGCGTAATAAAGAATATCGACGCCGCCCCAATCGATGAATTCTACAAGCCCCATGGTGGCGTAGCGTACGCCGAATCCCACCCGGACGGCTTCGTCGACCTCGGCCGGGCTGGCGACGCCTTCTTCCACCATGCGCACGGCTTCGTTCATGGCGGCGGCCTGCAGGCGGGGCACGATATAGCCGGGACTGGCCGAGCAGCGCACGGGCACCTTGCCGACGGCGCGCAGAAGCTCCATCAGGCGCTCCACGGTTGCTTCATCGGTCCCGGGCCCGGGGCTGACTTCGACCAGGGGGATGAGGTAGGCCGGGTTGAGCCAATGGGCGTTGAGGAACCGCTTCGGCCCGGTGACGAATCCGGCCAGTTCGGTCACCAGCATGGTCGAAGTGGTGGAGGCGATCAGCGCGTGCGGTTGGGCATGGCGGCTGATCCGGGCCAGACCTTCTTTTTTGACGTCGAGCAATTCGGGCACGCCTTCGAAAATAATGTCGGCCCCGGCCAGGGCCTCGTCCGCGCCGTCAACGCCGGTAAAGGAAACCCGCTGGTGGAGGCGCGCTGCCTGGGCTTGGGTGATGACGTCGAGTGAGGCAAGAAAGCCCAGATTTTTTTTGATCTCCGCAAGCCCCGCCTCGCCCATTTCCTGGGATTGGTCCGCTGTCCGGGGTTTGAGGTCGATCATGGTCACCTCATATCCCCCATGGGCGAAGACCTGGGCGATGCCCTGGCCCATGCGCCCGGCACCGGCGGTGACGATGTTGGGTTTTGCGTCCTCGGTCATTGGGGCCCGTTTTGCAAAAGATCAGCCATTTCGTTCCGCGTCAATTTGTCCAGACCAAGACTAGCCAAGCTGCGCCCGGTCACCAGGAAATCCTCTCCCACCACGGAAGAGCCCAAAGCCAACAGGCCACGCGCGATGGGTAATTCGATTCCCACCCAGGCGGCGATGGAGACCAGAAATGACAAACCCAGCGCCACATCCTCCAGCATGTAGCGGTGATGGACCAGATCGATTTTTTCACGCCAATCGCCGCTGTTGGTGAGCATTTCATGGGATGAATTCCCATACATCCATTCATCGCGCCCGTCGTCATAATGATCGGCCAGAGGAAAGTGGGGTGCGCCATAACCCAGCGCCTGGCGAAGTGCGACCCGCTCGCTGTCCAGCCCATCGGTCACCCGGCGGATGGACGGCTGGGTACCTTCGTTATGGATGTCCCAGGCATCGAAATGTTCCAACGGTCCCGCATTCATCAAAATAAGCGGCGGATGAATGATCGGTCCGGCATTCATCAGCGCACCATCCAGGCCGTCCCGCAAAGGCTCCACCGCCGGGTAGGCCCGCCCGATTATTTCCAGGGCCCTCTTTGTAGCACTTGCCGGCATCACGCCCGTCGGCAGGCGCGTCGCCCGCACCCGGATGGCGATATGGCCGATGGCCTGCTTGCGGGCCAGATAGGGAAGGGTGCCTGTCTCGGCATAGGCGATATTGGCCTTGTTTCCGGCCTCCAATGCCGCCCGGGACATGATGTAAGTGCCAAAGGTGCCGGGCGGCATGAAGACCACCTGTCCGTCGGTAAGCAGCGGCGCGATCTTAGTGGCCAGATCGGCCTGGGCGGTGGCGGGCAGAGGGATGAGGATAAGCTCCGCCCCATCCATGGCCGCCGCCAGATCGGTGGTTGGCAGCCCGATGGGGACGTCCCGGGTTCCCTTGGTGTCGGTCAGGGTAATGGCGCCGCTCTCCAGGACGGGGGCGAAATTTTTTTCGTCGCGCCGCCAAAGGCGGATGGTGTGGCCCTGGTCAGTTAGGTCGGCAGCCGCCGCATAGCAGCCATGGCCCCCTCCCAGCACGGCGATTTCCATGATTTTTTCCTATTCCGTGGCCGGTATTCCCAATACCTAACCCGCCCCCGCCACCGGGTGCAAGAATTCCAAGGCACCTCCTAGTGACAGGAAGCGATTATCAAGGCTATGGCCGGACCGATCCGGACTATCAGAAAATTCTAATCGATGGGCTGAGCAGGGCCGACAGTAGCCTGCTAGCCGTCGACACTAAACTTCTCAAAGGACTCGTCCCTGTTATTGGTCCTGGGAAAGGGCTGGCCGGGAACCGGCTTGCCCAGAAAGGCGCAAAGCGGAAGGAACCGGAAACGGTCCAAAACTTCCCTTTGTGACCTAAAAGAGAGATTCGGAGAGTTTAAGGCGGTGGTTCAGTTAAGGTGAAGTAGTTCCGACTTGATCTGACACCGCGCCCTTGAAGGGGTGA
>CAZBQG010000143.1:349-11446 GCA_964493945.1 uncultured Rhodospirillaceae bacterium | reverse complement strand
GAGGCCCGCGTCGCACGTGGAGGGTCTGATATCCTCAATGCGCATGGTGAGAAGTTCTTCTCTTGAATAGCCGAGCCTGCGGGCGGCATTCTCGTTGACCTCCAGGAATTGGTGGGTTTCCACATCGCTGATGAATATGGAATCGCTGACGCCTTCGAACAGGGCATTTTGACGGGCCTCGGTTTTGGCCATGGCCTGTTCGGATTCTTTTTGCCCGGAAATATATTGGGTGACGAAGGCGATACGGTGGATTTGGTCTTTATCATCGAATATGGGAAAGGCCCAGTTATTGGCCAGGCTTCCCGTGAGGCAGGTCGTGATATTGCTTTCGTGGGTCGGTTTTCCCGACGCCATGATTTCCACCAGATTGCGCCGGAGGCGTTTCGCCGCTTCCGGCGGCGCCACGTCAAAAAAATCCTTCCCGACCGGATCTCCACAATCGGAATCCTGCAGTTTGGCGAGCCGGGGATTGACGTTATGAATGGTCCCGTCCAGCTCGATCACGGTGGCCAGATCGGCCACACGTCTAGAAGCGCGTTCAGCGTCCGGTCGCGGCTCTCGCCTTTTTGGCTTTCTTCTTCCAATTCATCTTCGGTCTGAAAATAGAAGGCGAGCCCGATAATTTCTTCATCCTTGCCGAAGACCGGATAGGCCCAGATATTGCATTTCTCCCCGGTGCCGGGATGAACCCAGTCGAAATCAAAAGCCGGTTTTCCCGTGCGCAAAACCTCGGCCATATGGCGTTTGCGGTGGATCGCCAGATTGGCCGAAACCATATCGAAATAATTATTGCCGATGAGCTACTTTTCGCTTTTCCCGACGCGCCTTGCAAAAATGGGGCTGACCGTGGTGATGGTGCCGTCCAACCCGACAACGGTGGCGGTTTCCTGGGCAGCGTCAAGGAAGGTGCTGACCAGTTCCTCGCTCTGGCGGTACACCTCCTGGGCCTGGATGCGGTCGGTGATGTCCTTGTAGCAAAATACGGTGCGCCTCACTTCGCCCTTGTCGTTGAGTACGGGATAGGCCCAGGATTCGGCCCATTCCTCCTCTTCGGACAGGCGCTTAAAAGTTTCGTATACGGGTTGCCTGGTTTCCATCACCTCGGCCATCTGGCTCTGGCGGCGGGTGATGGAGCGGGGCGGGGCCAGATCGTAGAAATTCCGGTCGATGATTGAGGCGTGATCCTTTTCCCAAAAATCGGCCAAATGCCGGTTCACCGCGAGGATGGTTCTGTCGGGCTCGACCACGGCCCTAAGATCGCTGGTTGCCTCCAGATAGCCTTGCAGCATGCCCCGGCTTTCCAACAATTCGGTTTCGATCCGCTTATGTTCGGTGATGTCGGCCATCTGGCAGAGAAAGACGAAATTGCCGCCCGTCGGATTCTCAATACCGGAAATCTTCATGCGGGCCCAGACCGCATGGCCTTTTTTATGCAAAAAGCGTTTTTCGAATTCAAAACTTTTCAATTTGCCGCTGAGCAGTTTTTTCTTTTCGCTTTCGGCAAGGCGCAAATCTTCGGGATGGGTGTGGTCCCGCGCCTGGCTGCCCAGAATCTCCGCCGGGCTATATCCGAGCGCGGAACAGAAAGCCTCGTTCACATAGGCGACACACCCGCCCTCTTCGACGATTTCAATGCCGGTGAGGCTGTGATCGAACAATTCGCGGAAGGTTTCATCGCTGATCGGCCGGGCGCCCTGATCTCCCCCCGTCAGGCTTTTATCCATCATTGCCTGCTCCCGTACTGCGCATCATGCCCTACTCACCGGATTATTTTAGAGTAATTGGGAGCTTTGCCAAGCACCTCAAAATTACAAAAAACGCCCACCATCGCGAGGCGGGCGCATCTTAAAGACCATACCAGTATAGATTTTACCTGGGTGCGATGACCATGATCATCTGGCGGCCTTCCATCTTGGGGAATTGTTCCACCTTGGCGGCCTCTTCCATTTCGCGCCGCACCCTTTCAAGAACCTTGGCGCCCAGCTCCTGATGAGCCATTTCGCGGCCCCGGAAGCGGAGTGTCACTTTGACCTTGTCGCCGGAATCGATGAACCGCCGCATGGAGCGCATCTTGACCTGATAGTCATGCTCATCAATGCCGGGCCGCATTTTGATTTCCTTGACATCAATGGTCTTCTGTTTTTTACGGGCTTCGCTCTTTTTCTTCTGGTTTTCGTATTTGAGCTTGCCGTAATCCAGAATCTTGCAAACGGGCGGGTCCGATCCGGGGGAAACTTCCACCAGATCCAGGCCGGCCATTTCGGCTTTTTGCAATGCTTCATCAATGGGAACGATGCCGACCATCTCACCATCGGCCTCCACGAGGCGTACGGAAGCGGCATCGATTGATTCATTTACGCTCAGTCCCTCACGGGTTGGACGGGCGTTAACTGGTGGTCTCGCTATCTACAAATCTCCTCTGACCGGCCTTCATCTTGCTGGGACAATTGTTAGCTTAAAGCCTTGAATTAAGAGCCCCAGGCAGCGATGAAAGACTTTTTCGTCTTCCTTGGTTAATTCTTCGGACGGCCACCCGGATTTACCCGCCGGGCATGGCCACTTCATCCAACAGTCTAGCAACTAGCTCATCCAGCGCAAGGACTTCTTGCGCCTTTCCGCCCAGGCGCCGGAGCGCCACCGTGCGCTCTTCGGCCTCGCGGGCACCCAACACGGCGATCAGGGGGATCAGGGTATGGGAATGTTCCCGGATTTTGTAGTTTATCTTTTCGTTACGCAGATCCAGCTCGGCCCTGAGGCCTGCCGCCTTGAAAGCTTCCAAAACCTCGCTTCCATAGGCGTCGGCCTCGGAGGTTATGGTCGCCACCACCACCTGGACCGGGGCCAGCCACAAAGGAAAGCGCCCGGCAAACTGTTCGATCAGAATGCCAAAAAAGCGTTCCAGGGAACCCAGAACCGCCCGGTGCAGCATGACCGGGCGGTGTTTGTTCCCGTCCTCGCCCACATAATTGGCATCGAGCCTTTCGGGCAATACGAAATCCACCTGCAGCGTGCCGCATTGCCAATCGCGCCCGATGGCATCGCGCAGCACGAATTCCAGCTTGGGTCCGTAAAAGGCGCCTTCACCGGGATTGGGTTCGTATTCCAGCCCGGCCGCTTCCACTGCCCGGGTCAGTGCCGCTTCCGCTTTGTCCCAGGTGGCATCGTCGCCGGCCCTGACGGGGGGGCGGTCGGCGAATTTGATGCGCACTTCGTCAAACCCGAAATCCTTATAGATGCTCATCAGCAGCGCACAAAAATCGGTGGTCTCAGACGTGATCTGATCTTCCGTGCAGAAAATATGGGCGTCATCCTGGGTGAAGGCGCGGGCCCGCATCAGCCCGTGCAGCGCGCCAGACGGCTCGTTGCGGTGGCATGAGCCGAACTCGGCCATGCGCAAGGGAAGGTCGCGGTAGCTTTTGATGCCTTGGCGGAAAATCTGCACATGGCAGGGGCAGTTCATGGGCTTGATGGCCAGAATCCGTTCCTCGGCTTCGGAGACGAACATATGTTCGCGGAATTTCTCCCAATGGCCCGAATCCTCCCACAAGGAGCGGTCCACCAGTTGGGGCGTGTTGACCTCCACATAATCGGCCGCCTCCAGCCGGGCCCGCACATAATCGATGATCAACCGGTAGGTCTGCCAGCCCTTGGCATGCCAGAAGACCGAGCCCATGGCCTCTTCCTGCATATGAAACAGATCCATCTCCCGGCCCAGGCGGCGATGGTCGCGCTTTTCCGCCTCCTCCAGCATATGCAAATAAGATTTGAGCTGCTTGTCCGTCGCCCAGGCCGTGCCGTAGATGCGTTGCAGCATTTCGTTTTTGGAATCACCCCGCCAATAGGCGCCGGCCAGTTTCATCAGCTTAAACGCCGTGCCCAGCTTGCCTGTCGATGGCAGATGGGGGCCCCGGCAAAGATCGACGAACTCGCCCTGGCGGTAGAGGCCGATCTCCTGATCCTCGGGGATCGCGGCGATCAGCTCCGCCTTATAGGATTCTCCCATGCCGTCAAACAGGGCGACGGCCTCGTTCCGGTCCCAATTTTCTCTTGCGATGGTCTCGTCGCGCTTGACGATATCGCGCATGCGCGCTTCGATCTTTTCCAGATCCTCGGGCGTAAAGGGCTCGGGCCTGGCAAAATCGTAATAAAAGCCGTTCTCGATTGCTGGCCCGATGGTCACCTGGGTTTCGGGGTAGAGCTCCTTGACCGCCTCGGCCATCACATGGGCCGCGTCATGGCGCAGAAGTTCCAGCGCGTCCTCGTCCTTGCCGGTGACGATGGAGATTTCCGCATCTTCGCATATCTCGGCGGCTAGGTCCTTCATCTCGCCATCGATGCGCACGGCCAGCGCCGCCTTGGCCAGGCCGGGGCCGATATCGGCGGCCAGCCGGGCGCCGGTGACCGGCTCGTCATAGCTGCGAAGGGATCCGTCCGGGAGCGTGAGTGCGACCATGTCGGCTATTGTTCCAAGGTTGTTCGGGCAGGCAAATCTAGGGTTTATGCAGACTCTGTCAAGCCGCCAGGTGACCGCAGGCCTCGATTACCCTGGCCGCCGTCAAATTGTTCAATTTGTCTTCGGCGATGATGCTCACGGCCCGCCCTCGGGGCTGGCAAAGGGCGGGATCGGACGCCGCGGAAAACAGAACCAGGGACGGGCAGCCGGCCATGGCGATGGGATGCATGGGCCCGGTGTCATTGCCGATGGCCAGGGCCGCATTGGCGCCGAGACCGATCAGATCACCCAGGGAGGTTTGGGCGCTGAGGTTCATGGCCTCCGGCTGGGCGGTGCCGATGGCATCCAGCACAGGGCGTTCGTCTTCTCGACCGATCAGCACCGGCTGGGTTCCCTTCTCCGCCAAATGAGAAGCGAGGCGGATAAAATTTTCCACCGGCCATCTCTTTTCGGGCCGATGGCGGGCGCCTCCCGGTGCCAAAAGTGCATAGGGGCTGTTCAGACCGAACCGGGAGGTTTCGTCTTTCACCCAGGAGAAGTCCACCGGCGCCTCATCGGTTTTCAGCCCGGCCATGGAAAGCTGTTCGGCCTGGCGGTCGGTGGTGTGCATGGAATCCCGCCCCGGATTGGCATGGGGGTGGGAACAGCCGGGCGCGATGCCCGACCAATCCGGGCGCTTGCCAGGCCCCAAAAACCTGAAATAAAAGCCGCTCCGGTCCGATGTCTGCAAATCATAGACGTGCCCAAAGCCGCGCCCGCGAAGCCGGCTGCGCAATTTCATCCAGGCTGGAATTTGCCAAAGCGATGGCCGGGAATCGATCCAGACACTGTCGAACCAAGGGGAGCTTTCAGCAAAGGCGGCATAGGGCTTTGTCGTGAGGAGCGTGATTTGGGCCCCGCCGTGATGGCGGCGGATAGCCTGAAAGGGTTTGGCCGCTTGGAAGAAATCCCCTAGGGCCCCCAACTTGATGACCAGAACGGAATTGCTCACGGGGCCGAGGTTTCCCCGGCCAGGACCTCGTTATAGACGTCGAGGGTTTTGGAACACATATTGTCCTTGGAGTAATTCTTGCGGATATGGTCCATGGCGTTGGCCGCCAGGGTCTCGCGGGCCTCGGGCGGCCGGGCCAGGACTTTCTCTATCACTCCGGCCAGGGCTTCCGGGTTCCGGGGCGGCGCCAGCCAACCGGTCTTGCCTTCGATAATGGTTTCGCGCGCGCCGCCGTGATCGGTGCCGATCACCGGCCGTCCCAGGGCCTGGGCCTCGGCGATGACCCGGCCAAAGCCTTCCGGCTCAGTCGAGGCCGAGACCACCACATCGGTCAGCATATATGCCGCCGGCATATCGTCGCAGTGATCGACCACATGTATCACCTCGCCCAGCCCTTTTTGCTCGATCATGGTTTCCAGCTCGCGCCGGTAATCACTGCGCCCCTGATCGGCCCCTACCAGAAGGCAGCGAAGATCGCGCCGACCCAGCTTTTCTATGGCCTCAATGAAGACCGTCTGGCCTTTCCAGCGGGTCAGGCGGCCGGGCAGCATGATCACCGGCATGCCATCCGGCAGGCGCCAATTGGCTGCTTGTCCGATGATCCGTTCCTGGCTGACCTTGGAGCGGTTAAATTTCTGCAGATCGACTCCCCGGGGAATGACCCGGATCGAAGAAATGGGCAACCCGTAAAGACGCCGGATATGACCGGCGATGAATTCCGATATGGCGATCACCCGTTCACCCCGGCCCATGACCGAATTATATTTTCGTTTGAAGGCGTTTTCATGGGAATAGGTGCCGTGGAAGGTGGTGACGAAATGGCGCTTCGTGCGCCGGGTGGCGAAATAGGAACTCCAGGCGGGTGCGCGGGAACGGGCATGGACGATATCCACATGGTGGGTTTTGATCAGCTCGGCCAGACGCCCGATATTGGCGCGCATGACCAACGGATTTTTGCTGTCCACCGGCAGGGTGATATGGGTGGCACCGGCGCGGGTCAATTCGTGGGTCATGGGGCCACCGGCCGAGGCGACGATGGCCTCGCCGCCGCCTTCCACAACGGCTCTCGACATATCGACGCAGCCCCTCTCGGCCCCGCCGGTGATCAGGGCCGGCAGCACCTGGAGCACGGTAGGTGGGCGCGTCGGGCCGCCTTGCGCCGGCCGGGGCGTTTCCTCAACGGGCGGATCGATGTTAAATTCCGCCTCCTCATTCAAAGCACTGGTCATGTTATGGAAGAAGATACCCCATCCAGCCAAGAAGCGCCGCAATTAATGACAGATGCAAGGGGCGGCACAATTGCCTATCACCGCTTGGCCGGAAAGCAGCCGGGCGTCATCTTCCTGACCGGCTTCATGTCCGACATGACCGGCTCCAAGGCGCTGGCCCTGGAAGCGGCCTGCCGGGCAGAGGGGCGCGCCTTTGTCCGCTTTGATTTCAGCGGCCACGGGGCATCGTCGGGCGAATTCGCGGACGGCACCATCGGGCGCTGGTGCGAAGACGCCATTGGCATAGTGGATAAGCAAAGCGAGGGGCCGCAAATTCTGGTGGGCTCTTCCATGGGTGGCTGGATCATGCTTTTGGCGGCACTTGCCCGGCCCCAGCGGGTGGCCGGCCTGATCGGCATCGCCGCCGCCCCCGATTTCACCGCCGGCCTGTGGGAGAAGGTCCTGAGCGATGCGCAAAAGGACGAGATTACCCGGGAAGGACATATCCTGTTGCCCAATGATTATGAAGCGCCTTATCTGGTCACCCGCCAGTTGATCGAGGATGGCCGCACCCATGCCCTGCTGGGCGGGCCCATCCCCATCCGCTGCCCGGTCCATCTGCTGCATGGCCAAAAAGACACCTCGGTTCCCTGGCAGACGGCGCTGGAGCTGCAGGAAAAGCTGGAATCGAGTGCGGTGGAAGTCACATTGATCAAGTCTGGCGATCACCGGCTCAGCGAGGAAGAGGATCTGGTCCGGCTGCAACGCGTTCTGGCGGGGCTGGTCTAGTCAGCCACCATCCTCGAAGATTGCCGTCAGCCCTTCGCGGTAGGTGGGATAGGCGAGGCGCACCCCCAGCTCTTTTTTGATGCGTGAATTATCCACCCGCCGGAAGTCCTGCCAAAAACTCAAGCTCATGGGCGAGAGGGTCTTTTGGGCCTCATCGAAAGGGATCAGGGGCGGTGGCTTGGTGCCCAGAAGGCCGCAGGCATATTCCACCACCCGGGCCTGAGCCGCCGCTTCATCGTCCAACACATTATATATGGCGCCCGCATTGGGCCGGTTGATGGAAGCCCGGAGAACCGCCACCACATCCGCCACATGGATGCGGGAAAATTCGTGGCCGGGCTTTTCGATGCGCTCGGCCCGTCCCGCCCGCACCCGGTCCAGGGTGCTGCGCCCCGGCCCATAGATGCCGGCCAGGCGGAATACATGCATGTTTGGGTCCAGTGCCTGCCAGGCCTGTTCCGCCTCCAGACGGCGCTTGGCACGTTCATGGCTGGGTTTGGGGATGCTACCTTCACCCATCAATTCTCCGGCGCTGCCGCCATAGACGCCCAGGCTCGAGAGATATCCGGTCCAGGGAATCCCTTGTAATTTTTCGGGGGCGGCAAGCATGGAAGATATGAAGGGATCCCCATTTCCGCCGGGTGGTACGGAATTGAGAAAATGAGTGACGCCGGCCAGAGCCTCGGGCGGCAAAGCATCTTCGGCGCTGATTGCCTCAAACCCGGCCTTTTTCAAATCATCCCAGGACGCCTCGTCCTGGCACGAGCCGCTCACCGCCCAGCTTTCGGCCTGGAGCAGGCCGGCCAGGGCCCGGGCGCAATAGCCGAAGCCTAGGAAAAATATTTTTCCGGGTGCCAAAACCGGACCCTCAGAAATCGGGGTTGGCGTAATGTTTGGGCGACAGCAGGCCGGGGATGGAATCCTGCAAGATGGGGCGGAAGCTGGGCCTGGATTTGATTCTGGCATACCATTCCTTGGCCTGGGTGTGATCGCCCCAGGGCACATCGCCCAGATAATCGACGCAAGCCAGATGGGCCGCGGCGGCGATGTCGGCCAAGGTCAGGCTTTCGCCGGCCAGCCAGTGATGGCGCTCGATCAGGTAGGTGATGTAATCCAGATGGGTGTGAATATCGGTCTGGGCGGCCCTTATTTGCCGCGAATCGGGCTCGCCCAGGCGCAAAAACCGTTTCATGACCTTCTCGCCCACCAGCCGGCCGGTCACTTCGCTGTTGAATTTTCGGTCGAACCAGGCGACCAGGCGGCGCACCCGGGCGCGCTCGGAGGCATGCTGGCCCAAGAGAGGCGGATCGGGATTGGTTTCGTCCAGATATTCGCAAATCGCCGTGCTGTCGGCTAGCACACTTCCGTCGCCCTCGACCAGCACCGGCACCTCGCAGGCCGGGCTCATGGCCAGAAACTCCCGCCGGCGCTCCCAAACCGGTTCCACCTCCATCTGGAAGTCCAGGCGCTTTTCGCCAAGAACGATCCGCACCTTGCGGCAGAAGGGGGACAGCCAGAGATGGTAAAGTGTCCGCATGAGAAGGGTTATAAAGGATCATCCGCCCGGGAGAAAGGCGCGGGCCATTTGCGTGTCCGTTGGGGCTTGCCCATTAAGCTTTTGTTGGTATTTTGCACGGCAGATTGATATCAGCGCTCCAACCATGAATTAGACGGATCCGAAAAGGTGCCTTTCCTTCATATCGTCATCCTGGCCGCCGTCCAGGGCCTGACGGAATTTCTGCCCATTTCCTCCACCGCCCATCTGCGTCTGGTGACCCTCTCCACCGGCTGGCCGGATCAGGGACTGGTGATGGATGTGGCCGTTCATGTGGGGACCCTGTTCGCCGTCATTTTATATTTCTGGCGTGATCTTTGGCGTATGGTCATGAGCTTGGCGAACCGCTTCAGCCGATCCGCCGCCAAGCGCCGCACGGATGATGACTTCTGGCTGGCCATCAAGCTCATCGTGGCCACTTTGCCGACCATCGGCGCGGGCCTCTGGGTGGATCAATATGTCACCACCGAGTTGCGCACCCTGGAGGTCATTGCCTGGGCGACGCTGGGCTTCGCCGTGCTTTTGTATTTTGCCGATCAGGCCAATATGACCGTCAAGCGGATGAACCATATTGGATTATTGGGTGCCTTGTTCATCGGCATCTTCCAGGTCCTGGCACTTATCCCAGGCACCAGCCGGGCCGGCATCACCATGACGGCGGCCCGCTTCATGGGCGTGGAGCGGCACGACGCGGCCCGCTTTTCCATGCTGCTGTCGATCCCCGTGATCATCGGTGCGGGCGTGCTCAAGGGCTCCCAGCTCTACCGCGCCGGAGACGCCCAATTGACGTCGGATGCCTTCACCGCCGCCGGCCTGGCCTTTCTGTTCGCCCTGGTGGCCATCGCGCTGCTCATGCAATGGCTGAAGCGGGCCAGCTTCACGCCCTTCGTGCTCTACCGGGTCATTCTGGGGGGCTTGCTGCTCTATGTCGCCTATTGGGCGCCCGGTCTGCTGCCGGGGTGAGGCTTGGTTACCGGAAGAGCGGATAAAGGAAGAAGAGCTGGAGATAATTGATGTCCCCAGAACTTCGCACCGCGTCAGGGGCTGCCCCCGGCCTAAGCGCCCGCGGGAGCCATGAGCAGGCCGTCTGATATTGTAATGGGGAGAGGTCTCCCCGCTCCCTTTACTATCTCCCCTTGCCAAGCAAACGGCGCTGCCCTCTCCACCTCTGCCCTGCCCATGAGGATGGCGAGGTGGTGCCGCCCCTTGAGCGGTAAGGGCCGTGAACCTCTTCTTTTTTCCTGTTCCTTATGCGCTAAGGCGGCGCACAATTCCCGGACCGGAAATCAGTAGGCGTCTAGGTGAATAATTATGTATTATGTCCCCGGAAATAGTGTCCCCGGAAATACGGTGGTTTTCCAGGCGCATTAATCGGCTCTTTGATCCTGCACCGTATGAGGATATTATATGATTAGAAATTCAATATTATTTAATCAGGTATGTCAGCATGGCTAGCCGTAGTGGAACCTCGAAGCGCTTATTTTTTATAGTGATCCTGACGTGCTTTGCAGTGCACGGACCAATTTCCGGCCTCGCCTAATCCGGCAAAGGGGACCACCGAGTCTTTGAAGAATTCACCATTGAGGAGAAACTGAAAGTCGCCCAAGGCGCTCTCGATGCCGGAGAAATATATTCAGCCTCAAGTTTTTGCACCACTATAATCCAAGAGCATCCGGAAGATTACAGAGCATATTTCCTCAGGGGTATGCTGCGTTATTGGCGTGGAGTATTGGCTTTGGCTGAAAATGATTTCTCGGAAGTCATCCGCCTGAAAGCCAACCATACAGCGGCCTATTTCTATCGGGGTAAGAGCCGTAGGTATAAATTTGAAATTCCAGATTCTTTAGCCGATTTCACCCGGGTTATCCACCTTGATCCTAACCACAAAGAGGCCTATGAGGCGCGCGGGCGGTTGTATCTGCGGCTTAAAAAATATGATCTGGCGCGCTCCGATTTCCAGACGGCGCTGGATTTGGATGGGGAATTCGCGGCGGCGCTGGATGGCCGGGGGCGGGTTAGCGCGAGCGCGCTGCGCCACGATGAGGCCATCAAGGATTATGACCGGCCATCCGGCTCTCCCCCAAAGTGGCCGAATATTATT
>CAZBQG010000143.1:0-339 GCA_964493945.1 uncultured Rhodospirillaceae bacterium | reverse complement strand
TCCATCGCGGTCTGGCCCATCACACCAAGGGGCGCTTAAAGTTGGCCCTCAAGGATTACTACGAGGCGTTGCGCCTGAAGCCCGATTTCCTCCGGGCCCGGCGCTATAGCTGGCGGGCCGAAAAAGAGGCGGGCCTGCCCCAGGGGAGGCTGGGGGCAGGCCGGTAGTTTTACCTGGGCACGGCTTTCATTATGGTTTAGGGCAGAGCACGGGTCGTAATGCTGGGAGTGACCGACAGCCCCCGATTCACTGTCGCCTTGAGAAGCTGATTTGTAATTTTTCTAGGGGCTGACATAGATAAGGAATTTTCTTTGTGAATGTCAGAAGGTTAGCAAGAGA
>CAZBQG010000142.1:0-11518 GCA_964493945.1 uncultured Rhodospirillaceae bacterium | reverse complement strand
AGGAAATCGACGTGGATGTTTCCGACCAGGGCGGCGGGGGCATGCCGTCGTTTGACATTCCCGGTGTGCCCGGCGCCCAGATGGGCATGATCAATATTAACGACATGCTGGGCAAGGCCTTCGGTCCCAAGACCAAATCCAAACGCATGACGGTGGCCGAATCCTATGAAGTGCTGATCGCCGATGAGAGCGATAACCTTCTGGACGAAGACACCGTCGTCAAGGATGCCATGGAGGCGGTGGAAAATAACGGCATCGTATTTCTGGACGAGATCGACAAGATCACTGTCCGGTCCGAACGCCAGGGCGGCGATGTGAGCCGCGAAGGGGTGCAGCGCGACCTGCTTCCCCTGATCGAAGGGACCACTGTTACCACCAAACACGGCGCCATAAAAACCGATCATATTTTGTTCATAGCGTCCGGCGCCTTTCATCTGGCCAAACCGTCCGATCTGTTGCCCGAACTGCAAGGCCGCCTGCCCATCCGGGTCGAGCTTGCCGCCCTGACCACCGAGGATCTGGTACGCATCCTGACCGAGCCCGAAGCCAACCTGATCACCCAATATAAGGCCCTGATGAAAACCGAAGAGGTGACCCTGGAAATCAGCACGGAAGCCATCGGTGAAATCGCCGAACTGGCCGCCGAAATCAATGCGGGCATTGAAAATATCGGAGCCCGGCGCCTGCACACCGTGTTGGAAAAGCTTCTGGAAGATATTAGCTTCAGCGCCACCGACCGGGGCGGCGAAACCTATGAAGTGGATGCCGGGATGGTCCGTGAAAAGGTCGGCGATCTGGCCAAGGAATCCGATTTGACGAAATTTATTCTGTAGATTCCTCCGCTCCAAGTTCGGCCAGCATCCGTTCGATCATTTCGTCATCCAGCGTACCGATTTCTTCCGCCAGAAGATTGGCCAACAGGGTTGCACGGGGGCTGAGGCCGCCGGTTTCCACGGGGACGCGGGGATGGGAGAGCTGCGCCAGGCGTTTGAGTTCCTCCACCTCGTCCCAGATCAATTCGAAATAGCCGGCAATCTGCATGACCAGGCCCGGCGCCGGGCGGCCCCGGTGGCCATGTTCCAGGGCCGACAGATAGGCCGCCGAGACCTGCAAATCCTCGGCCATCTGTTTCAGACGCAAGCCCCGCCCGGCCCGCAACTGGCGGAGTTTGGCACCAAAGGGGGTCATTTTATTTGAGCCTCCTGAGCATCACATAAAGCGCGCCCGTGCCGCCGTCCTTGGGTTGGGCGTGGCTGAAAGACAGAATGCGCCCGCGCATGCCGGGCTCGTTGAGCCAGCGGGGGACGGCGCCCTGCAACACGCCGGTGGGCCCTTCGGCGCGGGAGCCCTTGCCGGTAATCACAATAATGCCCCGCTTGCCCGCCGCCTGGGCATCAGCCAGAAACCGGCCCAAGGCGCCATGTGCGGCGTCCTGGGTCATGCCATGGAGATCAAGCCGGGCTTCGATACGCATGCGGCCCCGGCGCATACGCTGGGCCGTGCGTTTATCCAGGCCGGGGGCGGCGCCATGTTCAAGTTCGGGTAAATGGTCTGATTTGGGCACCGGGTTTGAATTTCCATGCCGGGGGGCTGGGGGTTTTTCGTTGCGTTTCAGTAACGATCTTGGTTTTTTAGCTCCCTTACCTATTTTTCGCCCGGGCAGAGGCTCCACATCGCTAAACACCTTTTCCAGGAGCTTGGCGTCCTGATCGTCGATCAAGGGAGGAGGTTTTTTAGCCATTTTCGTCTTCCAGAATCAGGATATGCAGATTTCTGGGGCCATGCACGCCCAATTGCAATTGCTGCTCGATATCGGCCGTGCGCGACGGCCCAGTAATCCAGTTGAGGCAGGGGGGCATGAACTCAGCCCCTTCCGCCTCCCGGCGCAACAAATCCCAGATTTCCTCGCAAGCATTCAGGATGCGCCAGGCAGGCAGGATCACCAGATGGGTTTCAGGCAGAAAATTGATGCTGACCGGGCTTTCCGGGCCTGAGCACAAAACAAGGGTTCCGGTCTCGGCAATACCCGCATAAGCATGGGCCAGTCCCACCTGGTCCCCGTCTTGGGCGGCACCTGTGGCGAAATCCAGACTTTCCAACAGTTCCATGGAACTTCGCCGGACCGGCCCATCCTGCCCGGTACGGCGGAGATAACCGTCTATCTCGCCAGGCAGCCGGGAGGGACCCGCAATTACCGCCGTGGTGGCGTCCACTTCGTGGGCCTTGGTCCGAAAAATTTCCACCCGGCGAGTCATACTTTGTGGATTCCGGGTGAGGGCCTCAAAAACCGCATCCTTTCCGGGCGCCGGGTGGGAGCGGTGGGGTGCCCGGCGGAGCGCGGTGAGTATCGTGCTGCGCCCATCCATTATTTATTCCAATAATCCATGAATGTGCGTCCTTCCGGTGCCGGCAGATCGCGCTCCCGGGTCCAGGCGGTGAGAAACGGCACATGGCGTAAAACACCCCTTTTCCGGCCCAGGAAGGCCAGCAGCCGGGCTTTCATATTAAATTCGTAACGATAAAGCCTGGGATGGCGGGCAAAAAAACCCCAAAGCTTTATGCCCCAGCGCATTTTCCAGCCCGCCAGGCCATCTTTGAAGGCCCGTTCCCGCCACTGGCGCAAAAGCCTGGTGAGAGGAATTTGGACCGGGCAGACCTCGTCGCAGCGCCCGCAAAAGGTGGAGGCGAAGGGCAAGGCTCTGGCCCCGTCCAGCCCCTTGAGCGCGGGCGTGAGCACGGCGCCCATGGGTCCCGGATACACCCATCCATAGGCATGCCCGCCGATGGATTTATAGACCGGGCAATGATTCAGGCAGGCGCCGCATTTGATACAGCGGACCATGTCTCGGAACTGGCCACCGATTAATTCACTTCTTCCATTATCCACCAAAACCACATGGAATTCCCCGGGCCCGTCCAATTCGCCATCGGTTTTGGGCCCTGAAACGAAGCTGGTATAGACCGATTGTTCCTGGCCCGTGGCCGAACGGACAAGGAGGCGCAGATAGGTGGTGGCCTCTTCCAGGGTGGGGATTATTTTCTCGATGCTGGTGATGATGATATGCACGATTGGCAGGGTGCGGGACAGATCGCCATTTCCGTCATTGGTGACGATCACCGCCGTTCCGGTCTCGGCGATGAGAAAATTGGCCCCGGTGATGCCTATCCCGGCTTCCAGGAAATGACGGCGCAACAGGGTGCGGGCCTCGGTCAGCAGATCATCGGCGCTGTCCAAGGTGCGGTCCTTGTCCAGATGCACATGAGTCTGGCGGAAGCTTTCGGTGATCTGGGCCTCGGTCAGATGGAGCGCGGGCGCGATGATGCGGCTTGGCGCCTCATCACGAATTTGAATGATATATTCGCCCAAATCCGTTTCCACCGGCGAGATGCCGTTTTGGGTGAGATATTCGTTAAGCCCGATTTCCTCGGACACCATGGACTTGCCCTTGATCACCCGTTTGGCGCCGCGCTCCCGGCAAATCGCCAGCACCGCATCGCACGCATCCTGGGGTTTGGAGCACCAATGAACTTGGCCGCCACGCTTTTCCACCTGGGCGGCGAAACTTTCCAGATGCGTATCCAGATCATCCAGCGCCCGGTCCTGGATGAGCGCGGCCCGCGCCTGCAGCTTTTCAAATTCCGGCATGCGCTTCATGGCCGCCCGCCGGCGGGCCTGAAAGCCTGTATCGATATTGCCCATGGCCTGGCGGAGCGCATCGTTGTCCAGACCAGCCCGGGCCTTTTCCTTGAATCTGTGACTGGAAAACTCCATCACCCAGCCCGCCCAATAGGAGCCGTGTCCATCCGCCCGGCCAAAATTTCCGCAACATGGCGCACTTCCACAGGTGAGCCTTTGCGCCTCAGCCAGCCGGCCAGATTGAGCAAACAGCCGAGATCGCCGCCCAACAAAAATTGCGCCCCGGTCCCTTCCAGATCCCGGGCGCAATCGCCGGTCATGCGGGCAGAAATCCTGTCGAAGGTTACCGCGAAGGTGCCTCCGAACCCGCAACAGAGGCCTGGGTCCTTGCGCTCTCTGACCTCAAGCCCCTCGACCGATTGCAAAAGGCGCCGGGGCTGGGCCGAGATGCCCAACTCTCTTTTACCCGAACAGCCATCGTGATAGGCGGCGATCCCATCGAGCCTGGAGGCAACCTTATCCACGCCCAACCGATCCACCAGAAATGAAGTCAATTCAAATGTCTTGCCGGCCAGCGCCCGGGCGCGGGTTTGCCAATCCGGATCATCTTCGAAAAGTTCCGGGTAATGACAATGGACCATGCCGGCGCAGGACCCCGACGGCGCCACCACATAATCATGATCAGCAAATTCCCCGATCACCCGTTTGGCGATGGCGCGGGCCTCATGGGTGGCGCCTGCGTTATGGGCCGGCTGTCCGCAACAGGTCTGGGTAGGCGGCACCTCAACCCGGCAGCCCGCCCCTTCCACTAAATCATTGGCGGCAAACCCCACGCTGGGGCGGAACAAATCCACCAGGCAGGTAACCAGAAGGGCGGCCCTGGGCTGGGCTTGGGAGGATGAGGCCATAAACGCAGAATGCGGATTAACCGGATTAAAGGCAAGTGCCGGGAGGCCTCACTCCCCTCCCCCGCGTCAGCTGCCGGGCGCCGCCCCGGCGATAAATTTGGGCAGCAGGATGAAATAACGCCCGCTGGATTTCATCTTTCCCGCCCGCTCGCGGGCTTCAGCCCCATATCCCCAGAACAGATCGCCGCGCACCGGGCCGGTGATGGCGCCACCCGTATCCTGGGCGATCATGAGGCGCCTAAGTGGCTTCCTCCCGTCCAACGGATCACTGGTATCGAGCCAAAAGGGCAGGCCCAGGGGAAAATAGCGCCGGTCCACGGCCAGGCTGCGCCCCGGCGTCAGCGCAACGCCCTGGGCGCCGACAGGGCCGGGTCCCTTAATCCGGCTAAAAAAGATATAGGATTTGTTGCGGTCCATGACGTCTTTGGCCCTGAGCGGATTGGCGCTCAGCCATTGGCGGATGGATTGCATGGAGACTTTGTCCCGTTGCAATACGCCCATTTTAATCATTTCACGGCCAATGGATTTATAGGGCAGCCCATTGCGCCCGGCGAAACCGACCCGCACCACCGATCCATCCGTCATCACCACCCGGCCCGAACCCTGCACATGGAGGAAAAATACATCCACTTCATTATCGACCCAGAGGAATTCCAGACCGCGCCCGGCCAGAGCACCCCGGCGGATCGCTTTGCGGTCGGCAAAAGGCACCAGCCGCTTTCCTCTGACCGAGCCTGAAATGCCCCGCCCCCTGAGGGCCGGGCGGAAGCGCCCCAGATCCACATTGATCAATTCCGGTGGGCGGCGATAGAGGGGAAACTTGTATTTCGCCGTTTTGCTCCAGGAGCCCCGCAGATGGGGTTCGAAATATCCGGTAAAAAGCCCTATGCCCTTTTCCCCATCGCTGACGGCTAGGGGCCTGAACCACATTTCGAAAAAAGCCCGGACAGCGGTTCGGTTGGTCCGGGCCAGTTTTTGATCGGCCGCGGCGGTGCAGATCAGGCGCCAATCGCCCACCTTGCCGCCCAACCCGTCGGCCCGCAGCAATTTAGCATCGGGGCGTTTAGCGAAAGCGGCGCAGCTTCTGAGCAGGGGAAGAAGCGCTTTTTCCTGTGAGCCTTTGGTCCAGCCGGACAATTGGGCGAAGGTGACGGGGGTCAGCCCCAGCCTGCCCGCCCCAGGTTTGGAGGGTTTGGGTTTGGCCGTTTTAGCGGTTCCGGAGGTTTTGGAAGATGGTCCGCTCAGCAGGTCCAGCTCGGCGCAGGCACCGAGTGCAACGAGGATCGCCAGATTGAGAAAAACGCCAGCTCCCCGGCAAAGATTATTCCAGACTGCGGGTCGCAATGAGCTGCCAATTTGGATCGGCCGAGCGGGTAGACCTGGAAAATGACCAGATATCGGTGACTTCGTTGATGGCGTTGGCATTGCCATGAACGACCTCGCCCTGATCATCTTTGGTAATATTGACCTGTTCGCTGATGATCTTGACGGTGATGACCGCATCTGTTCCTTCCATATAGGCTTCGATGGCTTCTGTGTAGCAGATGCGGACCAGGGTATTTTCCAGCGTTTCCCCAGCCTCTTCGCGCTGCCTGATGGCATGCATGAAATTCTCGTAGACTTCGTCATTAAGCAGGGATTTCAAAGTTTCCCGGTCCCCTTCGGCGAAGGCCTTTACGACCATCTCGAAGGCACCGGACACGCCGCCAATGAATTCACCCGGATCGAACCCAGGCGAGGCCATCTTGATTTCCTGGAACCCGGTATGAAGCGGAGATTGTTCAAATTCCTCGGCTCCTTGTTCCTCGCCACTGACGGTTCTGAGTTGCACCACCTCGCCTTCTTCACCGGCCTCATTGTTGGAATTGAGCGAAAAGGGATCATGCTGGGGTCCGTCCGGATCACCGCGCCGGCCCAATACGCTGCGCAGGCGCAATACGAGAAAGCCCGCAATCATTGCGACCAATACAATATCCAGATATTGAAAACCTTCGCCCATTTTCGAATTTCGCCTTTGAAGAGCTGCCTGGACCATCCCCCTCCATACGGGGTAGGTTCGCCCTTTAGACTAGCCTTTCGTTCCACCGGGGTCCAGTCACAGCTTCGCTAGCTGGCCAGTCCCCGTGTTAAACTACAGATAGGCCCCTTTGGGTGCAATAACAAGCCGGTAAAGGTCGACCCATGAGATATGTTTTCCTGGCCATTATTGTGGGCGTATTCGTGGCGGAAATCGAGCTCTTCTCCCTTGTTGGCGGATGGGTGGGCCTGTGGCCGACCATTGGCATAATCGTTTTGAGCGCGATGGCCGGTGGCGCCATGCTGCGCGCCCAGGGGCTTGGCATGTTGATCCGGGCACAGGAATCCATGCAGGTCCAGGGTCAGGCACTGGCCGAAATGCTGGAAAGAATCGGCATTATCCTGGCCGCCATCTTGCTGCTTATCCCCGGATTTTTTACCGATGGGGTGGGATTGATGCTTTTTTTCCCACCCTTGCGCCGTACCCTGGTGGGGGTTTTCATGCGCCGTGGACCGGTCAATAGGCAATTTCAGAACGGGGGAGGAGAGCAGCCCGGAAATTCAGGCCCGGTCATCGATGGCGAATATCACGAGGTCCAGCCCAAAAACGACAACACGCCCCGGATCAAGTAACGCTCGGTTGTTGAAAGGCTGAAAAAACCGTGCTAGTGGATGGGCCGACCAAATCCGGTCGAGAGGATCAAAAAAATGGCAGATGACGACAACCCCATTCCGGCGGAACGCTTTACCGAGGACCCGGAAGAGGCACCGCCCCCGGGAGAGGCCCAGCCACAAGAAGGCGGTGAGGCCCTGGTCATAACCGGCCAATATGTGCGCGACCTGTCTTTCGAAGCGCCCAACGCGCCAGAGGTATTTACCCAGTTACAAACCGAAATGCCCAACATCCCCATCTCCATCGATCTGGGTGCCGAGCCCAAGGGCGGCAACAATTTCGAGGTGCTGCTCAAGGTACGGGCAGAGGCAACGGTTGGTGAAACCACGGCCTATATCGCCGAAATCGCCTATGCCGGTCTTTTCCAGATCAATGTGCCCCAGGAGCATCTGGGCCCGGTTCTGATGATCGACTGCCCGACCATCCTTTTTCCCTATCTCCGGAAGATCGTTTCCGATGTGACCAGCGATGGCGGTTTCGCGCCCTTGATGATGGCGCCCATAGATTTCGCCCAACTGTTTCAGGAAAAAATGCTTGAACAGGAAGCCGCTTCCGAGGGGGAAGCAGAAGGGGATTGATTAATCCGGCTATTTGGCCGGCTCCCGCTATTTGGCCGACCAGAGCGGATCTTTCAGTTTCTTGAGGAAGGCTTCATGCTCCGCCAGCTCTTCGGCGCTGGCCTCATGGCTGCGCCGGGGCCTGGCAGTTTTGCTTTCTCCGGTCTTGGTGGTTGCGGTCGTGGTCTTTTCGGCCAGCACCAGATCGGGCTGGCGCCCACCGATAAGCTGCAGATAAACCTCGGCCAGAAGCTGAGCGTCAAGCAGGGCGCCATGCAGGGTGCGGGCGCTGGTTGAAATATCGAAGCGTCGGCAAAGAGCATCCAGGCTGGCCGGCGAGCCCGGAAATTTGCGTCGGGCCATCTTGACCGTGTCGGTGGCGCGCAACATTTCCAGGGCCGGCAGGTTAACTTTTTTCAGTTCCGCATTGAGAAACCGCATGTCGAATTCGGCGTTATGGATGATCAGCTGATCGTCCTCCAGAAATTCAAGCATGTCTTCGGCCACATCGGCGAAGAGCGCCTGATCGGCCAGGAAATCATCCCCCAGCCCATGCACCTGAAAGGCTTCCATGGGCATGGATCTCTCCGGGTTCAGATATTTATGGAAGCTCTCGCCGGTGGGAACATGGTTGATCAGTTCTACACAGCCGATCTCCACGATGCGGTCGCCGCTGGTCGGATCCAGGCCCGTCGTTTCAGTATCGAGCGCGATTTCACGCATTTCATAAACCCTTTTTTACGCGGTTGGTTTGCCATTTTCCTGGACCCATCCGGTTTGCCGCCTCGATGGTTTTTTGCACCATGGCCAGAGCAAAACCCCGGCCCAGCCCAGTATGCACGATAAAATCGGCACGCCGGCGTTTTTCCCAATCGGGCATCTGGCGGGCCAGGATGGCGGCCAGCCGGTCTTCGGTCATGCCCGGCCGGGTCAGAACCCGGATTCTTTGCTTAAAGGCGGGCGCGCTGACCACCACCACGGCGTCGCAAATAATCTGGGCATCGGTCTCAAACAACAATGGGATATCCAACACCACCAACGGCCTGCCCCGGCCTGATTCCAGGCGCAAAAACCGGTCGCGCAATAGGCGAACCATGGGATGCAGGATATTTTCGAGCCGCTTCAGCGCCGGCCGATCACCAAAAACCTGTTTGCCCAGGAGGTCCCGGTCGACGGCACCTTCTCTGACGCAGCCGGGAAACCCGGCCTCCACCCGGGGCACCGCATCGCCGCCCGGCCCCATCAATTGATGGACGATGGCGTCGGCATCATGTACCGGAACCCCCAATAACTTATACATGTTGGAAGTGACCGTCTTGCCCATGGCGATGGACCCGGTGAGCCCGAAAATCACCATCACCGGCCCTCCAGCACCACACGGCGCAATTCACCATCCACCTGGGGCTCGGCGCCAAACCAGGCGGCGAAGCCCGGGCGCGCCTGATGAAGCAACATGCCGAGACCGTCAATTGCCGGATTTCCACGCATCTTCGCGCCGGCCAATAAAGAAGTTTCCAAAGGTGCATAAACGATATCAGTGACCAGGGCCTCAGACGGAAGACCTGCCAGATCCAGATCCAGCTCCGCCTCGCCCTGCATGCCCAGACTGGTGGTATTGACCAATAGTGCGGCTCCTTCCAGGCAATCGCCCCGCTCCTCCCAGCCATGAGCGCTGATCGTACCGCCCAGATCACCGGCCAGGGCCTGGGCTCTGGCGAGAGTCCGGTTGACCAGCTTGATTTCCGGCGCACCCGCGCCCATAAGGGCGGTGCACACACCACGGGCCGCGCCGCCCGCGCCCAGTACCACGGCGGGTCCCCTATCGGCTCGCCAGGCAGGGTTTTGGGATTTGATATTTTCAAGAAAACCGAACCCGTCGGTGTTGGAGCCCACCAGCCTGCCGTCATCGCCGACGCTGATGGTATTGACGGCACCGATGCGCCCCGCTTCTTCGTCCGTCTGATCACATATTTCCAAAGCCATTTGCTTGTGGGGCACGGTGATGTTCACACCTCTGAACCCCATGGGGCCCAGAGAACGTAGGCATTTCTCCAGGTCCCCGGGCCTGACGGCAAGGGGTACATAAGCGCCATCGATCCCGTAACGTTTCAGCCAATGCCCATGCAGACGGGGCGACAGGGAATGAGCCACGGGCCAGCCCATGACCCCGGCCAGTTTGAAATCTTCCCCGCTCATGATTTAAGGGCCCCTTCGGTGCGCAGGAAATCAAGCAGGGGCAATAAGGGTAACCCCAGGATCGAGAAAAAATCTCCCTCCACTTTGGAAAAAAGCTGGGCGCCCAACCCTTCCAACTGATAGGCGCCAACCGATGACAGTGCCCTGGGCCCCATCTCCGCCAGATAGGCATCAATTAAACCGTTATCGAAACGGCGCATGGTGAGCTTGGCTTCATTGGTGTAATGCCAGAGCAATTCCTGATCCCGTATCACGCAAATGGTGTTCACTAATTTATGTGTCTTGCCTTGCAATTGGGTCAAATGATCCCTGGCCTCGGCCTGATCCTCCGGCTTGTCGAAATTCCGGCCATTCAACTCAAGAATTTGATCGGCGCCAATGACCAGGGCTTGAGGCTCGGATTTGGATATTTCCAGCGCCTTGGCCCGGGCCAGACGGGAGGCGAGCTCGCCCACCGGCAAATCCTTGGCATCATCAGCCGATTTGATCGCCGCTTCATCGACGGGGGCGGGTTTGGCGGAAAAGGTCAAGCCGGCATTTTCCAGCAATTGGGCGCGCGCCTTGCTGGCCGAGGCCAGAATGATTTCACCGTTTTGATTATTCATGACTTGATTATTCAGCGGCGTGCTCCCGGTGGCTGGCCCTGAGGCGGATGATTTCGGCTGCCGTTTCCTCGATGGATTTACGGGTGACGTCGATGACCGGCCAGCCTTGCTGAGCAAACAGGCGGTTGGCGAAACTGACTTCTTCGGCGACGGTTTCCAGATTGGCATAATCCGTATCCGTATTTTTGCTGAGCATGCGCAACCGGTTGCGCCTGATCTGCACCAGGCTGCGCGGATTCTTGACCAGACCGACGACCAGGGGATCTTTCAGCCTAAACACCTCGACCGGCACTTCACAGCCCAGAATGATGGGTATGTTGGCCGCCTTGATGCCACGGTTGGCCAAATAGACACAGGTCGGCGTTTTTGACGTGCGCGAGACACCCATAATGACCACATCCGCCTCATCCAGATTGTGCGCCGCCTGGCCGTCATCATGAGCCAGGGCGTAATCCATGGCATCGATGCGCGAATAATAATCGCCGTCCAAGGCATGCTGGAGCCCCGGCCGGGCCTGGAAACCGGTTTTCAGATAGCTGCCAAAGGCGGCCATGATGGGCTGCAGAACGGAAACGCTGGGCACACCGATTTCCTGGCACACGCTGACCAGCTTGCTTCTGATATCGGGATTGACCAGGGTATAGAGAACAAAGCCGGGATTAAGTTTAATACCCTCGATCACATCCTGGATATGTTCGGGAGAGCGGACCATGGCCCAGAGATGTTCCACCGGTTTGGAATCGGAAAATTGGGCAAGGCAGGCGCGCGCCACGGAACCAACCGTTTCGCCGGTGGCATCTGAAACGAGATGGAGGTGAAATTCATGCATGCCGGAATAGGATAACTCTTCTGGTTTTGGGGATAAATCGCTCAAATGAGAAAGTTTCGCCACTATGCTCATTTAGAACAAAAGTCATCAACCCCTT
>CAZBQG010000141.1:0-11527 GCA_964493945.1 uncultured Rhodospirillaceae bacterium | reverse complement strand
CAGGCGGACACCGCACCTGACCTTACATGGGATGAAGGATCTGCTGGCGGCGCGGTCCGGATGAATGATAAATGGGTCGCTAAAATCGGGACTTATTCCCAATTGTCGGCGGGCGAGCGTGAATTTTCTTTAGCTTTTGGTAACACGAACATTAACGCCGCCGGAAATTTTACCGTCCATCAGATAGGAGGCATCCAATATTTAACTGGCACTGTTACCTCGACCATAAAGGACAAATATAATTTTCAACTGGGACAGCCCTTCGCGGGTGGTGCCCTGGCCTTGCTGAAACGCGGCCGAGCCAAGGAGTTCGATATGGGTGCCGTCTGGAAGCGGAAGTTCGTTGCTGAAATTGCCGTAAATGGTAACAAGCGAACCGTTATCAAAAAGAAATGGATCGACCCGGATTGACCGAATGCCAGGCTGACGGGGGGTATTTTCCGGCCTTATTTTGATCGTTGCTCCAGGCGGACTTTCCAATCCTCGTACCCTTTCGGTGGTTTGCGGGAAAGGCGCTCCTCCCAGACCGGATCATCTTCGGGCCGGAAAAATTCCTCTCCGTCCGGCATCATGGCGATGGGCCGCATGATTACGCACTCCGATGCGCTATATCTATGAAGATGGTAAGTTTCAGAGGGAAAAAGCCATTTCATGGCGACATCCACCGGCATTCCGGTCTGTCTTTGGACAATATGGTCTATCGAGATATAACTGAGTTTAAAGGTGTGAAAATCTTCCCACCAATCAGCGAAAGTGATAACAATAACATCTCCAAAAATCTTGTCATAACGCATGGAGGAACCGTTTAGATTTCTCTCCGCGGTATTCCTGAATTCCGGTTTCATACGGCCATAAAGACCTCCTGATACGCCAATTGGAAAGGACCTGTGTTCATCCCAACAGATCGGCTGGAACGGGATGATGGACAACCGGTAGGCGGCCAGCATGAGAAAGCCGCCATTCACGGCGAGAGATAAACCCAGCGCCAACCATAAACTCAGCCAGCTTCGCCGCGCCATCCAGGAACCTATTCTGGTCATCCGTCCTCCCGTGAAAACCGTTTCGGAGATGGGGACCGCGCTTAAACAGAAATTATGTTTTTGCCGGGGTGGACTTGCAACGGGGTTGTGCTGGGCCTGACTTTTCAAACCGAGGGATTCCTTCACATGCTCCTGCGCCGGAATGAGGGAAGGGCCGCGGCGCGGCCGCGGCCAAAATTCTCAAACCGGCTCCTTCTCCGCCCGCAATAGGTCCTGGCGGCCTTCCTGGGCGACTTCGAACATGCGGGCGAAAATGGCCGGCTCCTGGGCCCCGGATATGGAAAAGCGGCCAGCGAAGATGAAGGACGGCACGCTTTTGATTCCCAGCCTACGGGCCCAGCCGAATTGTTCGAGAATTTTGTCAATGTCCATGGGCGTCGCCAGATAATTCTCCAAGGCCGCCAGATCAAGCTCCAGTTTGCGCCCGATAGACAGCAGCACTTCCGGGTCCCCCGTATCCAGGCCTTTTTCAAAGAAAGCTTTGAAAAGCGCCATTACCGCATCCCGGCCAAGATATTCCTGGTCGGCGAAACGGATCAGCCGGTGGGCGTCGATGGTGTTGGGCGTGCGTTTAATCGCCTCAAAATCGAATTCAATACCCAGTTCGCGGCCCATATGGACCAGCCTGTCCAGCATGCGGTTGACCCGCTCTAATGCGCCGAATTTGGATCTCAGATAATTTTGCCGCCCGGCACCGCCTGCCGGCATTTGGGGATTTAGCAAAAAAGGAGACCAGTTGACATGCAAATTCCCCTGGGGGCTTTGATCAAGCGCCACTTCCAGGCGGCGGATGGCGACATAGCTCCAGGGGCAGATGCTGTCGAAAAAAACGTCTATGCGCATAGCCTCAGCCATCCATGATCCCAGTTCCCCATTCCCGTTTATCAGTATAAGCCGTAGGCGCATATCATTCGAAGGGAAAATGCGCTAACCTTGCCATACTGCCCTTGGCGCAAGACCCGGGCAACTCATCTACACCGATCGCGGATCATGGCACTTTCATCAGGCTTGGGCGAAATTTGGCAAATTCTGGGCAAAGGCAATTACCGCCTTTATTTCGCCGGGAATGCTTTCTCCATTCTGGGGGTTTGGGTGCACCGTACGGCCCTTGGATGGCTGACTTGGGAACTCACTCATTCAACCACCTGGCTCGGGGTTATCGGTTTTACGGCAACCATTCCCGTGATCATCGTGGCGCCCTTCGCGGGTGCCTTGGGGGACCGGTTCGGGGTGCGCCGGGTGGCCATCTGGGCCCTTTTCGTCAATGGGGTCAATCTCACGGTTTTCGCCGGTTTGGCTTTTGCCGGGCTGATCAATATTTGGATCATTCTGGCCTCCACCCTGGTGATGGGCATCGCCTTCGGATTTGATTTGCCGGCCCGTGCCGCCCTGGTCCCACAAATCGTTCAGCGCCGCCATCTGTCCATGGCCATCGCGTTGAACACCACCATGTTCCATGTGGGCATGTTCATCGGGCCCGTTCTGTTCGCTGCCATCAACGCAATGTTGGATGTCGCCTGGGCCTTCGCGCTGAACGCGGTCAGTTATTTTACCTATGTCTTCTGTCTGGCTTCCATGAGAATGGAAGAAACCCAGCGGGAAAGCACCGGCCTTTTTTCGGACATGATCGAAGGCGTACGTTTCACCCTGGCCCACAGGGGTATTATGACCCTTTTGCTGCTGGGCAGCGCGGTTCATCTTTTATTGCGTCCTTATGTGGATTTGCTCCCTGGATTTTCCGCCCAGGTCTTTGGACAGGGCGCAGAGGGTTATGCAACCATGCTCAGCACCATCGGTCTCGGCGCCTTGCTCAGCGGTATTTGGTTGTCCCTCAGGGGACGCATGTCCGGGCTCGCTGGCATTATGTCGTTTGGCATTCCAGGCACGGCCACGGCGCTGTTCGTCTTTGCCTTGACCGATATTTTCTGGTTGGGCCTGGTTTGCATGTTCCTTACTGGTTTTTTCCTCATGACCCAGGCGGTAGCCAACCAAAGCCTGGTGCAAAATGCCGCCGGGCCGGCGATGCGCGGCCGGGTCATCTCGCTTTCCATGGCCATCGCCCTTGGATTGCCGGCGCTGGGCGCCTTGATCCAGGGCACCATCGCCGATTTCACCGGCGTCCAGGCACCGGTTCTGGTGGCGGGGCTCCTGGTTATGGGTGTCTGGCTGGTGCTCCGCGCCAGATTGCAAAGCCATGCCCAGCGATTGGAAAGCATCGACAACCCAGAGGAGGGCTGAACCCATATGTCCTGTTTTCTGGGTGGTGCGGGGCGGGTATTGGCGGATCGGAATTTCCGCCTCTATTTTGCCGGCAATGCCGCCTCGGTCCTTGGTTTCTGGGTCTACCGGGCGGCGCTCGGCTGGCTCACCTGGAAAATTACGGAATCCACCACCTGGCTGGGCATCATCGGCTTCGCCGGCACGGCGCCCGCCGTGTTTCTGGCCCCTCTGGCAGGCGCCCTGGGCGACCGCATGGGGCTGAAGCGCCTGGCCATGATCGCGCTGGCCTTCAATGGGTTGATTTCATTGGCATTTGCGGCCCTGGCTTTCGCGGATCTGATCAATATCTATGTGATCCTGGGGGCGACCATAGCCCATGGGGCCGCCGTCGCCTTTGATTTGCCGGCCCGCATCGCGCTTATTCCAGACCTGATCAGCGACAGGAGCACGCTTTCTTCGGCCATCGCCCTCAATTCCACCACCTTTCATGCGGGCGCCTTCATCGGCCCCGGGGTCTTCGCTCTGTTCAACGCATTCCTGGATATTTCCTGGTCATTTTTATTTCATGGTCTGAGCTATTGTTTTTATTTGCTTTGCTTCGCCCTCATCCGGCTGGCGCCGGCGGCACCCCACCAAGGCCCGCAAAAAGGTCTTTTCGATGACATCGTGGAGGGGCTTTCCTATGTGAGGCGGCATAAGGGGATGCTGTCTTTGTTCATGCTGGCCGGGACATCCCATCTGCTTTTGCGCCCCTATACGGATTTGCTGCCTGGATTTTCAGCCGAGGTCTTCGGCCGGGGCGCCGAGGGTTACGCCACCATGCTCAGCGCCATCGGAGCCGGCGCCCTGGTAAGCGGGGTGTGGTTATCCGGCCGGGGCAAAGTGACGGGCCTGGTGCGGATCATGATTGCTTCCATTTTCGCAACCGCGGGTTTTTTAGTGCTTTTCTCACTGAGCGATATTTTCTGGCTGGCTCTAGTCTGCATGTTCGCCACCGGATTTTTCCTGCTGGCCGCCGCCGTCAGCAACCAAAGCCTGACCCAGCACGCCGTCGACCAGGAGGTGCGGGGCCGGGTAATCAGCCTGAGCACGGCCATGGCCATGGGATTCCCGGCTTTGGGCGTTCTCCTCCTGGGCTGGGTAGCCGAGGTGACCGGCGTTCAAACGGCGGTCCTGGGCGCCTCCGTGGTGACGCTTTTTTTGCTCATCTGGCTGGCCCGCAGGCTAGGCCGGGTCCGGGCGGTCCTTGAGGTGGAATAGCCGCCAAGTAAATGGTTCGATGAACTATTTATTTTTTTCCGCTTCTAGGGTGGACAAACGAAGCCAAGCGCGACATAGTCATGTTGACAGGGACGGATTCACTTAAAAAAAATCCTCCTCAAAGTGAGCTGAAAAGAGAAACTGAGCTAGAGAGAGAAAATGACTGTTGGTACCGTAAAATGGTTCAACCCGACTAAGGGATTTGGCTTCATTCAGCCCGAAGGTGAGGAAAAAGATGCCTTCGTGCATATTTCAGCGGTTGAGCGGGCTGGCCTGCATACCCTGCGAGAAGGGCAGAAGGTCGAGTTCGAACTGGTCGCTGGTGAGGATGGCAGGACGTCTGCTGAGAATCTCGTCGCCGTAGACTAACTGGGGAAACCCAATCAGTCGCGGGGCCGATTGCGCCGCCGGGCAACTGGATGGCGAGGGGCTGCGCCGTGCTTGGATTTGGGCCCGTTTTTAGGCTGCGTTACGCAGTTTTAATTTTAACCCCACTACCCTATAGAAATCCAAGCCGGTTATATCGGCGATCTCGCGGAATGGCAGGGATGTCTCGCTCAGCAGGACCTTAGCGTGAATCTCCGGGTTTCGCCGGGCGCCGTTCTTTTTTGGCCGGATGGTAGCGTTGTTTTTGCCGGCTTTTGGTTTCTCATCCTTATCCAGCCCTCTTTCGCGGGCCCGCTCCATGGCTTCGTTGCGCTTCTTTTTGGCCCCCAGAATATCCTCCAGGGTGACCGCCGTTCTCCGGAAGCGGTCGAAATCATAGGTCCTGGCTGTATGTTCCGGCTGGCTTGCCGGTTGAGGCGGGCTGGATTGAGGTTGGGTGAACTGAACCGCTTCTTCCATACTCATACCGTGACGCCTGGCAAGTCGTTTCGCCGCCGCCAGGGCGTTTTGGCGCTCTCCTTCAAACTGGCTGCCATTGGCCAGTTCCAAAAGAGAACGAAAACGTCTGCGTTCACCCTCACCAAATGGCTGGGGAATGATTCGGCCCTCCAATCCAATGGCGCCCCCGGATTGGGGCTGCCCTCGAAACCGGAAAAGTTAGCACATTTCAGCCTGCCGATAAACCGCTATCGGCCGGTCCTGGTTCAGGTCCCATCATTGGGATCGTGATAAAGCTCGCCGACGATGCCGGTCATTCCCTTCTCCGCTTCAGCCAAATGGTAACGCCCGTCCCGGTCGCGGCCCAGGCGGCCGGCCTGGCGTAAATCATCCAGGGCGCAGGCCACCTCGCGTCCGTCGTCGCTGCCGATGGCCTCGACCAGATCGGGATAGTATAGTGGACCGGCCACCAGGGCCTGTTCCACGGTCTGAAAACGGGCCGGCCCATCGAAAGTTCTGGCCGCACAGCGGGTTGCCGTGATCTGGCCGTCTCGGCCCAGTTCCCGCGTACAATCGAAGCCCACCTTGGCCCCCAACCGGCGGCCTTTGAGCGACGGGTCCATGGGCATGCCCATAAGCCCCGTATAGATCTCCAGATCCTCATCGGCCTGGAAGCGGGTGCCCATGGCCCAATCCACCTGACGGTCATCGGAAATATCGATATCCTCGTCATATACCCAGATATGTTTGAGGCGCATGATGCCACCAAAAAGCGCCGCGATGGCGGCGCGGGCCTCACCCGGGGTACGCTGGCGGAGAGAAATGCGGAGCCCGTTGGAGCCGCCCGCCGTCGGGAGCATATGGACGCCCACCGGCTCGCGGACGGTTTGCTTGAGGATTTTCCAGACCGCCGCCTCGGTGTGCGTGGTGTTCAGATTGCCCCCATCCGTTTGATGCAGGTGGAAGGCCGATCCATGCATCAGGGTCTGATGCAGCACGTCCCGGCGCATGGTGATGGCCGTGCAGGTGAACACGGGATCCATGTGGATCGCGCCGTAATAGCCCATATATTCACCGAAGGGCCCTTCGGGCTCCACATAGCCCCGCTCATCCAGATAGCCTTCTATGACCATTTCCACATCGGCCGGTACCATGATGTCATTGGTCAGGCTTTTAACCATGGGCATGTCGGCGCCCCGATAGGTGGCCATCAGATCCATTTGATCGCCGGGCTGGCGGGTGCTGGCGGCCAGAAAATCCAGAGGGTGGGAGCCGGCGGCAAAACTGATGGGAAGCTTCTCGTCCATCGCCACGCAAGCCTGATAGATGCGTTTCAGATCAGATGGTGCGGTGATATTGGTTCCCGTCTGGGTACGGTTGCGAAGCGAAAGCCGCCGGCTGCCCACATTGACGGTGCCGGTGGCCGGATCGATGACGAAATCGATGCCGCACGACATATAACAGCTTCCATCGAAAGCATGCTGGGGATGGAAGGGCAGGCGGGTCAAATCCACATCATCCCCGGTCAGCTTGACCTGATGGACCGGCGCCTCGTCAGTGGAAATCTCAATGGCCTTCCGGGGACTGCTCACACGCGCCGCATAGGCTTCGGGGACATTTCCAGGCTCGGTCTCGAAGGCAGCCGCGATCCGTTTGCGCCCGCCATTGGATTTGGCTATCACTTCCGATTGTTCGGGGCCTGCTTTCCTGAACAAGACGGCCTTGTCGGTCGCCTCGATCATGGCGCTCATATCGCGGAGCGCCACCTGTTCGTCATGGATTTCCACCTCGTCCAGTTCGATCAGGCGGTCGACGAAATTGCGCAGGCGGAATTTATCGAAATCGAATTCGGTCTTCCTCTTGACCTTGCTGTCCATTTGGGCTCTCCCTGATTGGCGCGGATGTTTCGTTAATTCTAGAAGATTAATTCGGCCCGATCATCTAGAATCGTTCTTCAACGGATGCTGCGGGAAGTTGAACATGGCGGATTATCTGAAAGATCTGAAAAAACATATCGGCCAAAAGGGCACGGACGAAGATGTGGTGACTGCGTCTCAGGTAGGCCGGCTGGCGGGCGCTCTGGGGGTGGATCATCCGGCCCGCAAGAAGGGCGATGCGATCCCGCCCGGCTGGCACGCGGTCTTTTTTCCGGGCCTGGCGCCGCTGGACCGGTTGCGCGAAGACGGCCAGCCCGATGGCGGCGGCCCGGCCCCAAGCGTACCTTTGCCCGGCGCCGGATCATCGGCATCCGCGCGGACTTCAAGGACCCCTTGCGCGTCGGCGATGACATCACCCGCGAAACCGAGATCGTCGATGTGGAAATCGGCGATCATGGTGCCGGCCCCAACGTGGTCATCAAGGTGCGTGATTCCATCAGTTCGCCCCGCGGCCTGTCGGTCGTCGAGGAGCGGGATTTCCTGAGCCATGCGGAAAATGGCCCGGGCCAGATGTGGCCGGCCCCCGAAATCCCGGATAGTGCCGATTGGAGCCGGGCTTTCGAATCCAACCCTGTACAGATTTTCCGCATGTTGGCCGTGCGCCATAACAGCCACCGCATTCATTATGACCGGGATTTCACCACCCAAAAGGAAGGCTTTGCGGGATTGGTGGTGCCGGTTACCCTGGTGACTTTCCTGATGATGGAGCTTTGCCGTGCCGAAACACCTGATCGCCCCTTGTCTTATTTCTCGCACCGTTCGGAAAAACCGGTGATCGATCTCGGCCCTTATTCCATTTCCGCCAAAGTAAATGATGCGGATGTGGCGCTTTGGTCCACTGACTATGAGGGCGATCTGGCGGTGACGGCGAAGGCGAAGTTGGGCGGATGAGCGATGTGAGCGACGATAAGAGGCAAAGACAGCGCGAAATCTGGACCGTGGCATTGGTTTCCATCGCCCATTTTTTCAGCCATTTTTTCGTGCTCTCCATTCCTTCGGCCCTGCCCATGATCCGCGAGGATTTCGGTGTATCCAATCTGGCCGTCGGGGCCATCGTCATGGGCTACGCCATCTCGTCGTTCGTCTGGCAATATCCAATGGGGGTGGGATCGGACCGCTATGGCGCCACACCTTTCATCATCGGCGGGCTCACCGTGGTTTCGCTGGGGATTTTCTCCTTCGGGCTGGCGCCCAGCATTTGGGTCATGGTGGCGATCACCTTGATCAACGGTACGGCGGACAGCGTGTTCCATCCGGCGGATTACACCATCATCACGGCCAAGGTACGGCCCCAATGGCTGGGCCGCTGTTATGCCATCCACACGACGACCGGATTTCTGGGTTTTGCCATGGCGCCCATCGCCATGAGCTTCCTCCTGGCCCATTGGGATTGGCGAACGGCATTCCACATCATTGGCGCCACCGGTCTGGTTTTCGCGGCCATCCTGTTCCTCACCCAGAGGCTCTACAAAGGTGTGGCCTACAATCCGGCCGAGGATTCGCTGAAGGCGCCGACCGGAGTGCTCAGCTTTCTCACCCATCCCGCCATCCTTCTCATGTTTTTATTCTATCTGACCTCCACCCTGTCGCAAAACGCCATCCAGAGTTTCGGCAATTCGGCGATCATCGCCATTTTCCCCGTCGATCTCATTTTAGCCAATGGGGCTCTGGCCGCCTATATGTGGGGGATCACCATCGGTGTGCTGTCGGGGGGCATCGTCGCCGACCGCATGGGCCGGCTGGATATCGTCGCCAGCGGCGCCTATGTCATTGCGGCTGCTCTTTTATGCCTCATCGCCTTCGGGGTGCTGAACTTTATCTCGGTGGCGGCGGCGCTGTTTTTCACCGGCTTCATGGTCGGCGTGGTCATGCCGGCGCGCGACATCATGGTCAAATCCATCACGCCGGCGGGCGCCACGGGCAAGGCATTTGGTTTCGTCTCATCTGCGTTTGGATTGGGCGGCACCATCGGCCCCGCCATCTATGCGACGCTGATGGATATGGGCATGCCCCAGGGTATTTTCATTGGCGCGGCAATCATGATGCTCGTCGCCATCGGCTTCGCCCTGGCCTCCACCGCGGTTGGGCGGCGCATGATCCGGGCCCAATCGGCTTGACGGGGTAGGGGAGGGAGGATTTGCCTTGAAAATCCCCACACAGCATCTCAAATAAGGGTTCTATTCAATTTATAAGGGGTTATAGAGATGGCAGTGATCGAGGTGGGCGCCGAAGCGCCTGATTTCAGCCTTCCCAATCAGGATGGCAATAAGGTTTCCAAGGCGGATTTCGCCGGGCGTTATGTGTTGCTTTGGTGGTATCCCAAGGCTGATACGCCTGGTTGAACCATTGAAGCTAATGGGCTCCGTGATCGAGCCCAGGATTTTGAAGACCGCAACGCCGCCATTGTTGGGCTCAGCTATGACGCTCCGGCCAAGAACGGCAAATTCCGCGACAAATTTTCCTTTCCCTATGATCTGCTGAGCGACGAGGACGGGGCCGTGTCCCAGGCCTTCGGCGTGTCGGAAGCGGACAGCCCCAGGAGCCCGCGCAAATCCGTGCTCATGGGTCCCGATGGCAAGGTGGTCAAGGCCTATGACAAGGTCAAACCGGCCGACCATCCAGCGGAGGTTTTGGCCGATCTGGACAGTATGGGCTAGGCCGCTCCTCACGCAATAGTTACTCCAGCGGGCCATGAACCCGCTGGATTCTACCTTGCTTAGTGGCCAGACTGGCGCGGATTTTCGATTAGGAGAATGTTTGAAAATGAAAATTCTCCGCCGATTTCTGATCGTTGCGCTTGGCGGGCTGGTATTGCTGTCGGCCGCCCCCGTCCAGGCCGGTCCCAATCTCAGCCTGTCAGAAAGCGTCAAATCCGGGCCAGCAAAAAGATCGAAAATGATCTCACTCCTCTTGTTTATGCACCAGCCGGTCGTCTTTTCGTTTCGGGCCGGGGCGGCCTCTCGGTAATCCAAAGGCTCTATCACTGACTATTCGAAATCCGTAAGATCGTAACGCATGATTCAAACTCCAACTGTTTCGGTGTTTGAATCACAAGCTGGTTAATCAGGCGGTAATTGAGTACAGAACCTAGTCAAATCAAATATCTGCCCCTGATGAAAGAAAAGGGCGAGGAGGCCTAACCAAAGGTGCGGGCCATCATCGCCGCAGGCTAAAATAGACAAGGAAAATATCTCCATGACAAAGCGTATCGACATCCATCACCACCCGCTGCCCGATTTTCTCCGCCAGAAGCTGGAGGAAGCCTCGTTCCTGGGCACCAGCTATGCCGGCTTTCCCGACTGGTCGCCCGGCATGGCGCTGGACTTCATGGAGCGCATGGATGTGGCTGGTTCGGTTTTTTCCTTTTCGGCGCCAGGCGTCTATTACGGCGATCAAAAGGCGGCCACCGGCCTGGCGCGGCGTTGCAACGAATATCTGGCCGAGCTGATCCAAGCCCATCCCGGACGCTTCGCCGGCCTGGCCATTCTGCCCCTGCCTGATCCGGAGGCGGCCTTGACGGAATGCGTATATGCGCTCGACGAATTGGGCCTGGACGGCGTAGGGCTGCTTAGCAATGTGGATGGGATCTATGCCGGTCACGAGGACTGGATGCCTTTGTTCGCCGAGCTGGACCGGCGGGGCAGCGTGGTCTTCGTCCATCCCACTTATCCGCCGCCAAGCGAAACCCGGGCCCTGGAAATTCCCTCAACTGTGATGGAGTTCATGTTCGAGACCACCCGCATGGTTGGCAATCTGATCTTCAGTGGGCTTCTGGAGCAATGCCCGAACATCCGTTTCGTCATTCCCCATTCCGGGGGCGCAGTGCCTTTTCTCGCCCATCGCATGGCAGTCTTCGGGAAACTGCCCAAATTTGTCGCCTCGATGCCCGCCGGGGTCCATACCTATTTGGGCCGTCTGCATTTCGATACCGCCACCTCGGGCGATCCCCTGATGCTTGCCGCCCTGAGGAAGATCGCGGAACAAGATCACATCCTTTTCGGCACCGACTTTCCCTATATGAAGGAGGACCGGATCACGGCCGAAGCCGGAGCAATCGATGAATTCAAGGGCTTCGACGGGACCAGCCGGCAACTCATGGAATGGGACAATGCCCTGGCTCTGTTCCCCCGTCTGGGACCGGTGGCCGACTAAAGCTAACCCACCACCTCCCAAAAGCGAAGCGGCAGGGTATTATACCCATTCCCAGAAAGTTTGACTCGTTAAGGTCCCGTTAGGCTTGATATG
>CAZBQG010000140.1:10146-11528 GCA_964493945.1 uncultured Rhodospirillaceae bacterium | reverse complement strand
GCAAACGGTGGCAGGATGTGCCCAAGGACAAGTACCCCTACTGGTTCGGACTGGGGGTGGTCTATGAACATTTCCATACCGCAAAATCCAACCGCAGTCCCACCACCCGGCGCCTCGTGCCCGAAATGTATGTGGAAATGCACGAAGCGGATGCCAAGGAGTTAGGCATCAAGGATGGCGACAAGGTGCGGGTCGTCACCCGGCGAGGCTCCCTGGAAGCCAAAGCCCAGGTGGGCACCAATTCCCTGGTCAAGCCGGCCCGCAACAATGTGCCAAGGGGCTACATGTTCGGGCCATGGAACCTGTCGGTTGCCGACAGTGCCGATCCCAAAAAGAACAAATGGCTGGCTAACGGGGTGACCAGCCGGGTATGGGATCCGGTGTCGGGTCAGGTTGACTTCAAGAAAAGTGCAGCCCGGATCGAGAAAATCTAAAAGGAGAGCGCATTCCGGTGAAACGCAGAACCTTTTTGGGCTCGGTGGCGGCCGGTGCGGGGGCATCTTTAGTCCCCGGCACCGTCCGCGCCGCCCGCAACAAGCCCACCCAGCGTTATCTGCGTCCACCGGCGACTTTGGCCGAAGATGAGTTCCTGGCCCGCTGCATAAGGTGCGGGCAATGCGGCGAGGCCTGCCCCAACCGCTGCATCAAATATTTTGCCCTGGAAAACGGCTTAGACTCTGTCGACACGCCCTATATCACGCCCCGTGAGAAGGCCTGCATCCTTTGCATGAAATGTGGAGATGTCTGTCCGACGGGCGCTATAAAAAAAGTCAAACGGGAAATGAACCCCATCCTGCAAAACGTAAAAATGGGCCACGCGGTGGTCGATAAGACGCTGTGTCTTTCTTATCAGGGGAAAACTTGCGGCGTCTGTTACCGCGCCTGCCCGCTGCCCGATGTGGCGATCTCGGTAGGTATGCTGGAACAGCCAACCGTGCATGACAAATGCGTCGGTTGCGGTATCTGCGAGAGGAGCTGTATCCAAATGCCCCAGGCCATCCGCATCCGTCCCAACCACGGCTGAGCCGGGCCATGCCGGGGTTGAAGCCCTTTTTCCTCTGGCGTCATCTGAACAAGCTGCGTTGGGTTGTCCTGACCGGCGTTTTCGCGGTTCTGGTTTTTCTCCCTTTGGCGCATATTTACCAATCCTTCACGGCGGCCCATGCTTACGACCTTCTGGCCCCATCGGAAAAACGTCTCTATGATGTGATGGAAGCCATCACCAAACCCTTCGTCAGTGATCCCGCCCAGGATCTGGACGCCATTAAGGGTACCACCTGGTCTGGAACCTTTTGGGGACTGAAACTGTCCGATCTGCTGGCGCCGTTGGCGCAAATGGCCGCCGGGCTTAGCATTCATTGGCCGCTCTTGCTGACCGCCCT
>CAZBQG010000140.1:0-10136 GCA_964493945.1 uncultured Rhodospirillaceae bacterium | reverse complement strand
TAATGCCGGTGCATTGCTGGTTATTCTTGCTTTTGTTGCCACACTCATATTTGGGCGGTTTTTCTGCGGCTGGATATGCCCGGGCACATTTTTGTATGAGCTGAATTCAAACTTTGCCGCCTGGCTCTGCTGGATGGGGTTCAATACTCAGGCCTATCAGTTCGACCGGCGCATCAAATATGGCGCGCTGGCGCTGGGATTGATCCTTTCGGCGGCGACCGGATCCATATTGGTCGCTTCCATCTATCCGCCGGCGATCATCGGGCGGGAAATCTATTATGCCCTCTCCCTGGGCGGATTTGGTGCGGGCGCCGTGTTTCTTGTGGCCACATTGTTGTTTGACCTGCTGGTGGCGAGGCGCGGTTTTTGCCGCTATCTTTGCCCTGGCGGCGCACTTTATTCCCTTCTGGGGCGCTACCGGCTGTTACGTATCCGGCGTATTGTGGAGAATTGTAACGATTGCGCCAAATGCAATGTGGTTTGCGAATTCGGTCTCGATCCGCTTAATGACGATTTCGGCCAGGAATGCAATAATTGCACTTCCTGCATGGCCGTCTGCCCGGCCGATGCCATGACCTTCACGCTCCGGCTCAAGGATATGGCAGCCCAGGGTCCCGGCCATCAGGGGCGGCAATTCGGTGAGGATGAGGCTGCCTAATGAAGGCGATAAAAGCGATTTTATTAATTGCCGTCCTCTGGCTGGGTCTGGCCCCGCCGGTTGCGGCGCATCACATATTGGGGCGGCCCGCCTACAGCCTGAATGAAGATTCCAATACGCCCTCCTCTATTCAAGGAGAGGCCCTGGTTGAGGACTTCATGGTCACCTTCATGGTTTTCCCGGCCTTCCCCAAACCGGGAGAGCCGGGCCGCATCCATCTTTATATCAAACCCGTTGACGGCAGTGATCCCTTTCAGGGAAAGGTCGCCTTCAAGGTGGAAAAGGAAAATTCCATCCCCTTCCTGGGCAACAGCAAACCGGCCCCCCTGGGGGTTCAGCCGCCGGACAGTAATGTGTTCCGTCAAAGCTTTAAATTCAGCGATGCCGGCGATTATCTGGTGACGGCGGAATTCAAGGCGGGCGGCAAGCCGCTGCATGTGGATTTCGCGCTCCGCGTCGGTGCGCCGCCGGCGCTTGGGTTATATGAGATACTCTTCGCCCTTCTGGTGGCCGTGATTGTCATTTTCGGCGCCCTTCACCGCAAGCGCGCCATGACCGCGAAAATCCGTGCCGCCCATGATCAGGATACGGATCCGCTATGAAACGCCGGGATTTATTCAGGCTGGGGGCAAAAAAAGCGGCCAATCTGGTGACCGAGGCCGCTTTGGGTGCGGTGGCGGCAACCACGAAAAACCTGATCCGCCCACCCTTCGCCATCGATGAGACAAGTTTCGCCCAGACCTGCACCCGGTGTGATGACTGCATTGAGGCCTGCTCCTATGGCGTCTTGTTTAAACTGTCCAAAGGCAATGCCTGGGGCGAAGAGGGAACGCCGGCCATGGATTTGCTCAACAAGGGCTGCCATCTCTGTGACGGCTGGCCTTGCGTTAAGGCTTGCGAGCCGGGCACTTTGATCATGTCCGATGAGGCGCCCAAGCTGGCCCTCGTTCAAATCGATCCCGATCATTGCCTGCCCTATGCCGGTCCCGAATGCGGCGCCTGTGCCCATTCCTGCCCGGTGCCGGGCGCCCTTGAATGGCAGGGTGGGACCAAGCCGGTGATCGAACAGAGCAAATGCACCGGATGCGCCCTTTGCCGGGAAGCCTGCATCACGGAACCCAAATCGGTACTTATCGCTCCTCCCATCCGACAGGGGAGCGACGCACGGTCACCGGAATAACCCAAGTGACGTTAAGGTTTGTCCTGATCCTTTGCCTAAGCCTGATGGGGGCCGCCCAGGCCAAGGCAGGCGGCCTGTCGGATGCCATAAGCACTTATTTGCTGTCTCACGCGGGTGACCCGGTGGATTGGCATCCGTGGACCGAGCGCACGCTTCGCCGGGCCAGACGCGAAGGGAAATTGATTTTCCTGTCCATCGGATTTTCGTCCTGCCATTGGTGCCATGTGATGAGGCGCACCACTTTTTCCGACGGGAAAGTTGTCCGGGCTCTCAACGGGAATTACGTCAATATTCTGGTGGACAAGGAAGAGCGTCCCGACCTGGACCGCTATTTCATGAAAATCATGTCGGCCATGATCGGTACCAGCGGCGCGCCGGGTAATTTCTTTTTGACTCCCGATCTGGTGCCAATCACCGCCGCCGGCTATCTGGCGCCACGTCCCAGGCAGGGTGATCCGGGATTCCTCGATCTGGCCACTTCCATTGCCCGCGAATGGTCTGAAAACCGCACAGGCTTCGATAAGGACATCGCCATAACCAGATCACAGCTCCAAAGCATGTGGAAGCCGCCGGCTGGTGGCCAGGCACTGGACGGAGCCAAGGCCGGAGAAACCGCTGCCCGTGCCTGGCTCGCCCAATATGACCGCAAATATGGCGGGTTTGGTCATCAGCCCAAATTTCCCAGGGTGAATGTATTGGGCTTTCTCCTGGACCGGGGAATCAGGCTGGGAGACCCCGCCTTGCTGGCCAAAATCTATAAAAGCCTGGATCAGATGGCGGCGGGGGGGATGCGCGATCAACTTGGCGGGGCGTTTCACCGTTATGCCGTCGACCGTTTCTGGCAGGTGCCCCATTTTGAAATTCTCCTGAACGAAAACGCCCTTCTGGCCAAACTTTATTTGCGCGCCTATCAGGCATCGGGCAAAGCCCGCTACGCCGCCGTGGCGCGGGCCGTGCTGGATGATCTGGTGCGCCGTTTGCGGCTTCCGGGCGGCGGCTTCGCATCCTCGCTGGATTCGGAACATGAAGGCCGGGACGGGGGCTATTACACCTGGACTACCCGGGAAGTTACCCGCGTTTTGGGGAGCGAAACCGCCGGGCCGTTCATGGATGCTTATCTGGATATGAAACATGGCCTGGTCCATGGACGCGGTATTTTGCGCTTGCGCGGGGCTCCTGAAACGCTGTTGGGCATACAAAAAAAATTCCAGGACAGCCGGGCAAAACTGTTGGCGGCCAGGGTGAAAAGATCAGCTCAGGGCCGGGACGGAAAGGTGCTGACTTCGTGGAACGCCTTGGCCGCCGGCGCCTTCGCCCAGGCAGCCCGGATTCTGGATGATGGCAGATATTTGCACATCGCCCAGGAAGAAGTGGCCAATCTTCTGGCGCCCCTGGCCAAGGGCGGCGGAAGGCTTGCCCATAACCGCTGGAATGGAAAGCCGGCGGGGGAGGGTTTTCTGGATGATTATGCCTTTCTCATTCAGGCGCTTTTGGATCTCTATGAAACTGATTTCCGCATAGGCCGCCTCGATGCGGCCCGGGAATTGATGAAGACGCTTATCTCCCGCTTTCAGCCCTCGCTTGGCAAAAGCTTTCAACTGGCTCCACCGGATGCAACTTCGGCCCTTCCCGGTCAGACGGTGCTGGACGAAGATGGCCTGCCTTCGGGCAACGGGGCGGCGCTCTCATCGCTGCATCGGCTGGTTCTTTTCGGCGCCGGGGAGGGTATGGAGAAAGAAGCCGAGGCGGTCATCCAGGGGCTGGGCCAATATTTTGCCGAAAACGCCGCCCTGGCGCCGGGCCTACTGGGGGCTCTGGATTACCGGGCGGGTGGCGCCTGGGAAATCATCATCGTGGGCAAATTGGCGGACCCCCGGACCCGGGCCTTGTTGCGCCAGGTTTATGCCCGCCCACTCAGGGGGACCGTGCTGGCCCTGACCGGGCCGGATGGCTCCCCGGCGGCCGCGCGCTGGCCATTGCTGGCGGCCCGACCCATGGTGGAGGGCAAGCCCAGCGCCTATGTCTGCCGGAAAAGGCTTTGCAAATTACCGGTCAATTCGACTGGTGATCTGGCCCGGCAGCTTGACCGCCTGCTCACGCCGCCCCCCAAGTAATATTTGAATATCCATTCCAAAATAGCCATGTTAGGATCGTAAACCAAACACCTGGCGAGAGTTCCTCATGGCCCGGCCCAGAAAATTCGATCGCGAGACCGTATTGGTCAAGGCCATGGATGTGTTTTGGGCCAAGGGCTATGAAAGCACCTCCATGGAGGATCTGGTGGATGCCATGGGCATCAACCGAGGCAGCCTCTACGCCACCTTTGGCGATAAGCGCCGCCTTCATCTGGAGTCTCTGGATTATTTCTACGAATATGAGATCAACCGCATGCTGGCGCCACTTTTCCAGCCTGGCCCCAAGCTGTCGGCGATCCGTGAGGTTTTTGAAGAAGCCGTGGAATGCGGTGGGCTGGACGGAGAGCGGCGGGGTTGTCTGATCTACAACACGGCCATCGAGCTTTGTTCCAAGGACCCGGAAGTCAAACGCCGGGTGGCGGCCGGCCTGAAACAGGTGGAGGAGGGCTTTTTCCAGGCCCTGGAGCAGGCCAGCCGGGATGGCGAGTTGGGCCCGGGTCACAAGCCCCGCGCCCTGGCTAGGCATTTGACCAACAGCCTCAGCGGTCTCCGGGTAATGTGCTGGGTCTTTGACGATTGCGAAATGCGCAATGATATCGTGGAAAGCACCCTGGCCACCCTCTCTTGAGTTGGACGGGTCATAGCATGTTTCGGATTTATTTTGTTCTCCTGGCCGCCCTGGGTTTGGCGGCTTGCGGCATGCCGCCCGAATTTTCTCATCCCCTGGGCCAGCCGCTCGGCTCCCAATCGGACCATAAACGTCTCGCCGGTGTCTGGGTTGCCTTTCACAATGGCAAAAAAGATGGCGCCATGATCATCTATCTCCGTTCCGACGGGAAAGGCGGGTTGCTCGTCAATCTCATCACGGCGGGGACGGGAAGCGAAAAGCGCAAGGTTTTCTGGTGGCGCGGAACGGCCTTCGCCAGCCGGATCGATGGCGAGCTATATGTCAATTTCCGGCGCATCAAGGGTAAGGGCGATGACTATACCGCGCCCGGCCTGACGCCTGGATATTCCGTCGTCAAGGTGGATTTCGAGACAAAGGACCTGGTGCGGGTGTGGCTGATGAACAATTTCCGGGTGCGCGATTTGATTGAGCAGGGACGGCTCAAGGGGCGCAAGGTGATGGGGCAATTTGCAGGCATGAACATACCCTATTCCCGGGTGAGCAATGGCCCGGGTGACCTCCGCCGGCTGCTCCTCGAAGTCGGATCGGGTCTGATGTCAACGGACGGCCATCTTTTCCGCCGCTCTCCGCCGCCGTGATCAAGGGCTCTAGAGCTTGATCCGGAACAGTTTGGCAGCATTTTTGTAAAGAATCTTGTCTTTGGTCTCTTTCGACAGGCCGGGGGTTTTCTTGACGAAATCGGCGCCATTCCATTCCTTGGAATAGTGGGGATAGTCGGTGCCCATCATGATTTTGCTGTCCCCCACCTTCTTGACCAGGAATTGCAGCATGTCCTGGTTATAAAAGACCGTATCGTAATAAAAGCGCCGAAAGTAATCGGACGGCTTTTTGGCCGCCTTGCCGCCTGTTTCGGGCCGCCCAATATAGGTTATGTCGGCGCGCCCGGCATAAAAGGGCAAATAGCCCCCGCCATGGCAGATAAGAATCTTGATCTTGGGAAAGGTGTCCATCACCCCTTCATAAATGAAAGACGACATGGCCAGGGCCTCTTCCAAAGGCTGGGCGATGGAATTCCACATATAGAATTTCAACAGCCTTTCTGGATGGGTGAAGCCGTCGGGATGGATGATCACCGGCACGCCCAGCTTTTCCAACTCCCTCCAGAATTTCCATAATTTTTTATCGCCCAGCTCCATCCCCTCGACGATGGATCCGATGATCACGCCCCTCAGGTCCAGTTCACCCACACAGCGCCTCAGTTCCTTGATGGACAGGTTGACGTTCTGCAGGGGGATGGTGCCGACGCCGACGAAGCGGTGGGGGTATTTGGCGACCATCTCGGCCACCGTATCATTGTTGCGCGCCGCCATTTTCAGCCCCGTCTCGCCATCGGCCCAATAGCACCCGGCATTGGGCGAAGACGTAAGCACCTGCATATCGATGCCCAGCTTATCCAATTCCCGGAGGCGCAATTTGACGTCGCGCTGGCGTTCGGTGACGAATTTCACATGGCGGTTCTGAGCAGCCACCATCTTCTTGGAAATACCGATGGACCCCACAAACCCGCCCCCGGTGCGTCCGGTCTTTTCGCGGATGAATTTATTGACGCTGGCACCGTGGTAATGGGCATGGGCATCGATCACCAGGGGTTTCTGGCTACGGGATTTGGCCATGGTTTTTCCTCCGTGTTGCTGTTCCCACTATTGAGGCACAATTTTGGGTAGGCAGCCAAGGGAAAAAGTTTGTGCTAATGCCCGGTTCAGTTTTTTTTGCGCACATAGACCGCGCCGAAATCATTCAGCACGTCCTTGCAGCCGAAACACCCTTCCGAGAGCTGGTTCAGGTCGAGGGGCTCGATTTTTACCTCGAAGCCCAGCTCTTCATAGGTGTCGGTCATCTCCCGGGCGCGGCGTTCATCGGCGTTGCCGCGCCACTCCCAGCCTTCATCGGTGAGCAGATGGTTTTTGGGCAGGGCGCATCCGGCATAGGAACCTGCGGATTGGGGCGTTTCGTCATCACTGCAGCCCTCCGCACCGCCGCTTTGCAAAAGCTGAGCGCGGGCGGCCGTATTCTGGTTTGCCGGATCTTCCAATGCCATATCGCCTGCCCCCTTAACCCTCAGTTGCTCAAGCCGCCTTTTGGGCCTTTTCCTGACCCTCGCCGATTTTGCCAAGCCGGATATGGCCCAGTATGGCACAGCCCAGCGCCGCCGTATATTGGGGCATGTCGTCCTTGGCCACATTGACTTCGACGCCCAGCTTTTCGCTGATTGCCTTGGCCATGGTGTCCCATCGCAAAATTCCGCCGACCAGGGTCACTTCCGGCTCCACCTGAATGCGCTTGAGAAGCTGCACCGATTTCTGAGTGAGGGATACGCCCGCACCCATCATGATGTTCTCGGGCGCCACGGCGTTTGACAGATGGTTGATCACTTCGGATTCGGCGAACACGGTGCAGACGCCGGAAATGGGTACCGCCTCTTCCGCCTTGTGCAGAAGCTCGCCGATATCTTCGGTTTCAAAGCCCATATAACGCACGGTCTTTTCCAGGAACATGCCCGTGCCCGAGGCGCATTTGTCGTTGAGCCGGAAGGTCTGCACCTTGGGGTGGCCGTCGATGCGACTGGCCTTCATGGTTTGCCCGCCGATATCCAGGACCGTGCGTGTGCCGGGGAACAAAAAGGCAGTGCCCCGAGCCGTTGCCGTCAGATCGGTAACCTGCAGGTCGCGCTCGGTATATTGGTGGCGGCCATAACCGGTGGTGATGCAGTAGGCGATGTCATCGCTTTTGAGCCCCGCCGCGTCGGTGGCTTTCTTGACCACGGCGGCAGCCGCGTCATTGAGGCGCGCGCCCGTCGCCTGCATGGTGTGGGCGATAATATTTTTCTTGCCGTCCAGGATCAGTCCCTTGGTGTAGGTCGATCCGACGTCCAATCCAATGGTATAGGCCATGTTATGCTACCTCTTTCACTTTTTCGGCCCGCGCATCGCCGGCCATCACATTGTCCATGGCAAAGAGTGCCGCGCCCAGAGCCCCCATATAATGGGAATCCTCGGAGACATTCATCTTGGTCTCCAGCTTGTCTTCCATCGCCTTGATCATGCCGATATTGCGGGCCACGCCACCGGTGAAGGTGATCTCGTCCTCGATGCCCACACGGCGGAGAAGCCCAAAAGTACGCGCCGCGATGGATTGATGCACGCCCCAGAGAATGTCTTCCACGGTCTTGCCCTTGCCCAGCCAGGCCAGAACCTCGGCCTCGGCGAAGACGGTGCAGGTGGTGGAAATGCGCACAGGCTTTTCTGATTTGAGGGCGACCGGGCCCAGATCGCCCAGATCCATCTCCAAGGCCTTGGCCGCGGCGCCCAGAAAACGTCCTGTGCCGGCGGCGCATTTATCGTTCATGCAGAAATCCTTGATCTCGCCCGAGGGCTGGACGCTGATCGCCTTACTATCCTGCCCCCCCATATCCAGCACGGTCTTGGTGCCCGGGAACATAAGGGCTGCACCCCGGCCGTGGCAACTGATCTCGGTCACCTGGCGGTCGCCGAAGGTCACCTTGTAACGTCCATAGCCGGTACCGATCACATAACCCACATCCTCATCCGCCAGACCCATGTTTTCCAGGGCCAGATGATATGAATCCTCGGCCGCCTGGGTGACGTTGGCGCCCGTATCGATCAAGGAGCGCCCGACGATTTCCTTGCTCTCATCGATGACCACCGCCTTGGTCTGGGTCGATCCCACATCCACGCCTGCTGAATATTTCATGATTGCTCTCCTCGTCCGTTATTCAATTTGTTGCAATAGGCCGGGACCCTCAATCGAACATGATGTTTTCGACGAAGGTCTCAAGCTGGATCGACAAATGATCGAAGGTGGTCTGGTTTTCCTCGAACTCGCTGATGAAATAAGGAATACTTTTTTCGTCCAGGGCCTTGGAATAGCAAACCTGTTCTTCCAGGCCGGGCTCGCACATCTTGGCGGCGGCCAGGATCACCGCCTCGGCGCCCGATTCCTGGACGCGCTGGAGGAGCATTTTTTCCTTGGGCTTGCGCAGATCATGTTGGACCGGGCTGTAAGACGAATGTTCCAGATAGCTGTCGGCCAGATTGCCCATGGGATCGCCATCGGATGGCACATCTTCCAGCAGATAGCGGAGCCCAATAAACAGATCATCATCCACCACATAGCAGGACCGCGAAACGGTCTGCAGAAGATCGATGGGCGGTACCTCGCAAAAGCCGCCCTCGAAGACGACGCGCATCTTGTCTTGCTTACGCGCATCGCGGGCCCGGACCAAACTGATCACCGTTTCCAAAAGATCGTTATATTCTTCCCGCGGTAGGAAGCCCCCGGCGGCGACCACGATCAGCGCTTCGTCGGAAGCGATCAGCCAGGGCTGTTCGCGGCGTATGCCGTAGAGTTCGCGGAACAAGGCGCGGCTTTTGTTGTAGACGCTTATGGATGCCCGAAGGTCATCCTCGCTGATTTTTTTGCCGGCCACTTCTTCGATGTCGCGGGCCAGGCGTTTGTATTCATGGGTCAGATACTCCCCGGCATGGGCCGAATTGGGATTCTGGGGCAAATAAAGGATCTGGCATTTATAGTCGAAATTGCGCCCCCAGATGGCCGCCAGATTTCTGGCCGCATCACAGATCGGATGGGTGACAAACAAATCCAGCTCGATCTCCTTGGTCAGCGTAATGTCCAGGCTTGTCTTGATGATGGAACATAAATAAGAGCCGAAACGGCTTTCCGATTCCAATCCCTCGGTCTGGGCGCCACGCATCTTGACCGGTAAAATACTGGCTGCATGGGCGATTTCTTCCGGGAAATAGACCTGGAAATGACCCAGCACTTTTCCCCCGTTGGCGCGCCAGGCGGCGACGGTGGGATAGGCCGGGTCCTCGACCAATTCGCGGCAAACATGGAATATCTCCTCCAGCGGTTTGCCTTCCCATTCGGTGAAATAGCGTTTCATGTCTTGTCCTTCTTTATTTCTGCCCTAGGAGGCTTTTTGCTGGCGGCGTGAAATGAGGCCCTCGAAAAAGGCGTCGACCCGGTTTTTCATCTGGGCTTCGGAAACCACATGGGGATCCATCAGGTCACTCTCGATGAACAAGGTGGAAATCCCCAGTTCATCATTGACGAAGCGGCGCTGATCGGCAAGCCCGGTGGAAACGGTCCGGCAGCTCTTGATGGGGTGATAGACGACGCCGTCTAGATCGAAATATTCGGCCTGTTCCTTAACCTGATCGGCCTGATTGAACATGCTGTCCATAGCTTCCCGGATGGTCAAAAGGCTGCCCTCGGCGAAGCTTTCCAGGGGATTGGCCAGGTCATATTTGAAACCCGACGACGCGCCGCCTGATGCAAACCACAAATAAGAAGAGGTCACGAAATTTCCCCCCCAATTGAGGAACATGTCGTTGAACCGCCGGAAGATGGGATAACAGGGAACACCGACGAAGGCCAGCCGGAAATCCTGTTTCAAAGGCACCTCGACACCATTCTCGTCGCGCACCATGACCC
>CAZBQG010000139.1:0-11552 GCA_964493945.1 uncultured Rhodospirillaceae bacterium | reverse complement strand
AATCCTTATCGATATGAATGCCGCGGGGCTCGGTGATGGCCATCATTTTTTCCCAGATGCTGGGCATCCACTCCCAATAAAGGGGCACGCGCACATCAACGAAATGGCGCCAATAGACCTCTTCGGGTTTTTTCGGCCAACTGATCACACCGGCTTCCTTGAAATATTCCAGCCCCTTGTCCGGGCCGAACTTGTCTTTCAGATCGTGATCGCAGACCTCGGCATAGGTGTAACGTTTGGAAGGCGAAAGCCGGTAGGGCGGCTCCAGATCCAGCATGGCGTTGAAGGCGGCGTTGAGATCGGGCAGGAAACCGGCCCTATCGGCCAGCTCGATCAGCACTTCCGACAATTCGCGGCGCTCGCCTATGGGGGTGATGGTGGGCTGGCGGATGGGCCAGCTCCAATCCCCCTGCCCCGCCGGATGGCTGAAGATGAACGGGAAGTTGGAGCGCGAATCATGGGTCTCCAGATAGCCGCAATCGGGCAGCACGATATCGGCGAATTCCGAAGTCTCGGTCAGGAACAGGTCGAAACAGACGATGAATTTAAAGCGTTTGAGGGCGGCTTCGCCGGCATCCTTGTTGCCCACGCTCATGATCTGGTTGGCGCCCAGATTGATCATCATGTCCGGTTCATAATCGAATTCCAGCTTCTTCCACATATCCACCTGATCGGTGGAGGTCTGGAAGGGTGAGCTGAGTGAATGGGGGAACAAATCCTGCAAGCCCAGCTTTTGCGGCATCTTGGGATCGGACAACGGGAACGGTGCATGGGGCACCACCCAGGAGCCCACCTTCATCAGCCCGTCGGGATCGGGGTGGGGCGCATAACGCAGCCGCCCGGTTTCCGGATATCCGTGACAGGCGGGGTTGAATCCCAGGCAGCCACCAGCCATGTCGGCGCAACCCACAAGCTGGTTGAGCAAATCAATGGCCAGCATGTTATAGGCCGAATTCTTGTGCCCCTGGGCGCCCCGGAAGGCGATGGAAGCTACGGGCCGGTAGGGCACTTCCACCCCATCGATGACGATGGTGGAACCGATCCGGGCATGGGTGCCGAATTCCCTGGCCAGGCGGCGGATGTCGTCCGCCCCGATGGTGGTGATTTCGGCGGTCATTTCGGGGCTGTATTTCTTCAAATGTTCGCGCAGCAGCACGAAGGCGGGTCGGCAGGCGACACCCTGGGCCTGGAATTCCCCTTCCAGGGCCATGTTGTCCGCATCCGTCTCATCGAAGGGCACGGCTTCGCCCGCCGCTTCGTCCCAGACCAAAGGCTTGTCGGAAGTGGCGTGGCGCACATAGCAGCCGTCGGGCCCGATCAGATAGGTTGAATTGGTCTTGGCTTTTATATAAGGCGTATCGATCATACCCAATTCGTTGACCAACTGATTGGCGATGGCCAGGGCCAGTGCGGCATCCGTGCCCACACGGATGGGCACCCATTCGGTGGCCTTGGCGCCCACTTGGTTGGCGAAGGGATCGACCACCACCATCTTCATGCCCCGCGCCCTGGCATCAGCGGCCAGGCGCATGTTGGTGTTGGAAACATGGCCCGCCGCATGACCCTTGGAGGCTCCGAAAAACAAAGCATATTCACAAAGCTGGAAATCGGGCACCACGGACCAGGAAGCATGCATGATGCCGGAAACCAAATGGGCCCCGTTACCACAATGTAGGCCTCCACCCGCCGAGGATGTATTGACCGTGCCGAACCCCGAAGCGAAAGCCGTATAGGGGGTATGCATGGAAAAGACCGTGGTCGTCCTCATAAGCTGCAATCGGCGCGGATCCTCGCCATGAATGACTTTCAGCCGCCCAGCGATCTCGTCCAGGGCTTCTTCCCAGGAAATTTCGATGAATTTGGGATCAACCCCGATACCTTTTTCAGGATTGGTCCTTTTCAGCGGCGTGTTCACCCGGTGGGGGTCATAATGGGTCATGAGGCCCGCCACGCCCTTGCCGCAAAGCCTTCCCTTGCCGACCTCGCTGGCCGGATTGCCTTCGATCTTGGTGATCACCCCATCCACGCGATGGGCCAATATGGAACAAGACCCGTAACACAGGCTGCACGACGACGGTATCCACACATCTTCGCGTGGTTTGGTATCCGCCTCGGTCGCTGTCCGGTTTGCAGGATCAATTACGTTCATGGCACTACCCCCTAACTAAAAAAACTTTACTTAACCGCCTTCATCCGCCGCCAGCAGGATCATTTCCATTTCCGCCTTATCGCCATCGGTTTCCAGCGGCCAATGGATGTCTTCCACCGGTAGCCCATCCATGAAAATCTTGCAGGCTTTGATCTTTTCCTCGTCCGTTTCCATGATGGCGTTGGTGAAATCAGGCCCGAAGCGCCGCCCCATTTCAGCAATTAATTGGGCAGCGGTAAAATCCTTGGGCATATCGATAATCGCCGGGCGGTCCTTGATCAGGGTGGAAAGCCCGCCAAACAGCCAGACATGAACGGCTGTGCCACCCTGCGTTTCAGCAGTCAAAGCGCTTTTCGTATCATCCGGCATAATCCATCACTCCCAAACGCGATATAATCTTGCTTCTAATCTAGCAAATCTGAGGGCACGCGTGGGAAAAAAATCAAGCCGCCTAGACAGAGGCGGATTTCTCCATGCCGCCCTTTGCTTCTCCCTGGGCCAGGAAATCCTCAACCTCGGCGGCGCGGATGCTGGCTTGATTTACGCATACGGCGACCGAAGGGCCGGCAAAATAATTTCCGGTTGTAAACATTCCCGGCCAGCGCTGGGGCAATTGGCCCAGGCTTTCGATCAATTTGCCATGGCCCAGCCGGTATTGGGGCAGGCCCAGGGGCCAATGGCGCACGCGGGCGATCATGGGCTCGCCCCGGATACCCAGAAGGCTGGAAAATTCGGCATGGGCCAGATCGGCCAAATCCTGGGCGGGCAGGACAGCGGCATCGGGCGAGCGGGCGCCGCCGAAATATCCGGCCATGGAAACCTGGCCATCGGGTGCCCGGCCGGGGAACATGGTCGAACAGAACTGGGCCCCGGACATCTGAATGCCTTCGCCCTTGGGGGTTAAAAAACCAAGCCCGTCCAGGGGATGATCCAATTGGGACCGGTCATATCCCAAAAAGGTGACTGCCAGGGGCGGCGCATGGATTTCTCCCGCCGCCCGGGCGCCATCTTCGTCCAACCCCTCCAGCAGGCGGGACGCAATATGGGGCTGGGTGGCGATCACCACTGCCCTGGCAGTGACCGTGCCGCCCCGTTCCAAATCCAAATTGTAGCCATCCGCTGCTTCGTGAATGGCGCGGACCACCATGCCGGTTTTGACCGCACCGCCCAGACCGGAAGAGAGGCTGGCGGGCAGGCTGGCCATACCGGTGCGCCAGGAAAACAGCCTGGAGCTCGGCATTTTTCCGCCCTGGCGTTTTCGATGGATGACGCCGCGCATGACCGATCCATGCTCGCGCTCCAGGGCCAGAAGCTGGGGAAAGGCGGCCGAGATAGACAAATCCGCCGCCTGACCCGCATAAATACCACCGACCAGGGGATCCATCACCCTTTCCGTGAATTCGGCGCCGAAGCGGCGGGTGGAAAATTGCTGGATGGTTTCTTCGAAGCCGTCCTTGCGCACACGGATAAATGGCTCGGCCATAAGCCGCAACCGCCCTGCCAAAGACAGATAATCGGCCAGCAGAAACCCCATGGGATGGGCGGATATGCGTTGCAGGCTGCCACCGCCCACCAGATAGCGCTGCTTGACGCCGTCCCCCAGATCACAACGCTCCCCATCCAGACCCAGGTCGCTCGACAGGGAAACCGCTTCGGGGGCCAGGGCATTGACCGTGCTGGGGCCGTGCTCCATCAAAAAGCCATCACCGAAAAGTTCGGATTGGGCATTGCCGCCGGGGCGCACCTGGCGTTCCAGAACCACCACATTGCGGCCCCGCCTGGCCAAATAATGTGCCGTGGCCAGCCCCGAAATACCGCCGCCGATGATGGCTGCGTCAAACATCTGGCTTACCCCAAGCATCCGGACCGCCGGGCATGGTTTTGGGCGGGCCCGCTTCGCCGAAGCGGCGCTTGGCCAGGGTTTGCAGATCGTCTGGCGTCACGGTTTTGCGGCCCAACCCGCTGACATAGGTTTCCACCCGGCCCCGCACCATGCGGCGCAAAAAAGATGGCACCCGCTTCAGCCGGTCTTCCGCCGCCCGCGTCCAGATCAGTCCTTCATCGCGGGCGAATAACGGCTCAATCACGGCGGCATCCTGGGGCTCGTAGGTACAAAGGAAATCCTCGCCCATGGGATCGTCCGAGCGCGCCGCCGGACGGGCCCGGCAACCGCCGCAAATTTTGCGGTATTCACAAACCCCGCAACGCCCACCCAGGCGGGGATTGCGCAAGGAATTGAACAAGGGCGCATCGTTCCAGGTTTGGGCCAAAGGCTGCTCGCGCACCGAGCCCACGGATTTTTCCATATAGGGACAGGCCGTCACCTCGCCTTCCGGCGTTACCCGGCAATAGCGGGTCCCCGCCAGACAGCCGCCGGCTTCGTAGCCTTGCGCCAAGGTGATGGGCCAGCTTGGGTCCATCTCCAGGGCCAGACGCTTGAAATGGGGCGCACATTTGGCCCTGACGATCAGCCCGTCTTCTTCGTGGGCCGCCTTGGTGACGCGGGCCAGCACATCGTCATGGGTATCGCGGCTGATATCGGTCAATTGCTCACCCCGCCCGGTGCAGACCAGAAAGAACAGATTGAACACGGCGGCGCCCGACGAACGGGCGAAAGCGATCATGGCTTCCAGTTCATGGGCGTTATCGTCGGTCACGGAAAAATGGATCTGGAAGGCCAGCCCCGCATTGCGGCAGGCATCGATCCCGGCCATGGCTTTTTCCCAGGAACCGGGCATGCCCCGGAACTTATCGTGATAATCGGGATCGAGGGAATCCAGGCTGATGCCGGCGCCCGCCACGCCCGCCTTCATCAGGCGCGAAACCCTGGCTTTATCCAACAAGGTCCCGTTGGTGCCGATTACCACCATCAACCCCAGATTGGTCGCCCGGTGGGCCAGCACTTCCAGGTCGCTGCGCAACAGGGGCTCACCACCCGTGAACACCACCATGGCTTCGTCATTGAGCCCGGCGATTTCGTCCAGCAGCTCCTTGACCTCGTCCGTGCTTAATTCGTCGGGCCTTCCGTCATTTCGGTTGTTGGCATCCAGGTAACAATGGGCGCAGCCCAGATTGCAGCGGCGCGTCAGGTTCAACGCCACCAGAAACGGTGGCGCGGCACTCTGGGTTTTGGCGGCTCCATCGATCATGGCCGTGTCAATCTTCCTTGCCGTGGAACATGCCCGATGCTTCCCATTTGGCGCTGGCGGCATCGATGGCATCTCCGGTGACCCGGTCCAGCCCCAAATCTCTGGCCTGACGTTCTACTTCCAGCATGACCATGCCGCGAACGAAATCTGGAATGCGTTTAACCCGTTCGGCTGCCGCTTCGTCCCAAGGCATGGTTTCAGCCTGCTTGGAGAAACCTGCCATCCATTCGGCGTATTTTTCTTCAACCAATTGAAGGGTGATGTCTTTCACTTTGGTGCGTTCGGCGAAAGCTTCGATACGTTGGCGGGTCATGTCGCGCATGAAGCCTTCGGGAATTTTTTCCATACGGGTTTCGGCCTCCTGCGACCATTTAAACCCGGCCTTGGCCTTCTCACCAAAGGGGCAGACGAATTCGCCTTTTTCCGGGGCAATTTCTTTTGGCTTGCCCATGGCCGCGCCCATGGCCTTGCGCCCTTCGGCCAGGCCCTCTTCAACCATTTCCAGGCTGACTTCCTCAGCGCCTTGCGCCCGGGCCATATTCTCAATCCGCGCCTGGGCGGCCTGGCGCATGCCTTCGGGAACCCGGGACAGGCGGGCCAGACCAGCGGCGGCCCAGCTCAGACCCTCGCCGGTTTCCAGGAAGGGGGTGACATGACCTGGCTGGACAATGTCGGCACCTTCGCGCCGGGCCTTCTTTTCAGCACTCAACCGGATGCTCTCATCAGCCTCGGCGCCTTTTAAGATTTCCGACGCCTCGGGGCTCCATTCCATATCCGATTCAGCCGGCTTTTGGCGCCCGGGCATCATGGAATTGGCCCCTTCCTCGACGATGTCACGGGTGATAAACGTGTGTCCCCGTTCATTGGCGAAGCGGTGCACGGCCTTACGCGCCATGCCCTGGACGAATTCGGGGGCCCGGCTCAGGAAATCCTCGGCCTCCGTGCTCCAGGAAATGGTTTCCTCGGCGATCACATCCAGGGGTGGGGTGAATTCCACCTGCCCCAGCCAGATATGACAAGGAGATGAGCGCAACAGATTTTCGGTATTGCCGCCGATATCCAGACTGGTGTCGGCATGAACGCCGGTCTTGCCGACGATCAACAGGCTGGCGCCCACTTCCACCAGATAATCGCGCATGGCCTTGAAGGGTTTGCCGTCCAGAAGCTTGGTGACGATTTCCACGCCTTCGTCATCGGCGATGGAACGGGCCACTTCCAGGTGGGAGGCATAAATCTTGGCGATACCTTCATCGATCAGCTCTTCATGCAGGGCTTCTTGTTCCTTGAAGCGGAACACCTTGCCGGCTTCCTCGCTGAGCACGCCGGCGATCTTGTTGAAGGCTACATAATGGTAATAGGGATCATAGGCGGCGATTGCATGGATTTCGCAGGAGATGCGCCGGGCTATGGCGAAGGCGGTCTTCAGGGCACCGAAGGAACGTTCGGACCCATCGATGCCCACAACGATGGGCCCATCTCCGATGGCGGCGTCCGCAGCGCGGATGACCAACGTATCGACCGGGCTGCGCCTGGCAACGCGCTCGCAAACGGTGCCGATCAGGCTGCCGGGCACCGCGCCCAAACCAAGGGCACCCAAAACCAAAAGATCAAAACCGCCCTTTTCCAGCTCACCCAAAATGCGCCGGTAATTCTTTCCTTCCGGGCTTAACCTTGCATATGGGCGGTTTGCTTTTTCGCAAGCGACCTCCGCGGCGTCGTGATAGCTGTCTGAAATGATCGACAGGCCCTGGGTGATCAGGTCGTCATGGACATCGCGCTGATGGAGCATTTCTTCTTCTTCGAGATAACGCTCGGGCAGGCCCCCTTCCATCTGGCGGAACCGCATGTCATGCATGCGCGCGGCATAGGCATGAATGCCGGTGATCTTGCCGGCGGGGGTGTCGCTGAGGCGGATGGCTTCGTCCAGGGCACGGTCGGCATGGCCCGAAGCATCCAGGGCCACCATGATTCTGTCCAGGCCAACGGCCTGAGCGGCCACGGCCTTCGCTGTTGAGGTTTGGGTGCTCACTTGGCCCTCCTTAATGCTGTACGTCTACGCACGGCGCCAATGGCAAACAGGAAAATCCCGGCGCTGATCAGGATCAGATAAAAATTGTCCTGGGCAGCGCCACCGCGCCAGGAAAGCATGCTGTCGAGCGCACCAACGAAAACCAGCACGACGCCGAACAGCCTGAAGATCACACCGGCCGGCGAAAAAGTCTCGTTCACGATCCTTCCTCCATGCGGCGGCGGTTGGCGCTTCGCTGCCACCAGATTTCCGCCACCAAAATAAGCAACGCGATGATGACGGCCCATAAGATGGGTCCCGACCCGGCTGGCGCTTCCAGTTGCAGCCAATACCAGGCGGTCAGGGTATGTTTCGATCCCGCCTCGCCGTTTGATCCGTCCCAGGCCTGAAAGGCGATGGGGATGAAGCGGCCTTCACTGATTTGCAGATCCTTACCCGCTTCCTTGGTTTTGAGAGACCGGGTCATAACCACGCGCCAAGTGCCGTTAGCATAACTTCCCTTGGCCGTAAGACCGGCCTCATCCGGCTTGCGTTCGGTTACGCTACCCCTGCCCTCGGCATTGGCCAGACCGACGGTTTGTGGTTTGGATTTGGCACCACTGCCCCAGCGCCACAAGCTGACGGGATGGGCCGCATCACCCATGAGGAAATAAGGTATTTCCGGATCATTGGGATCATTGGGGATGCTCAGCGGTATTTGGACGGCGGCGCCATCGGGGGTCAGGCCGGCTTCTGAAAGGCTTTTGGCCTTATCATCGCCGGGGATGGATTTGGTGCGGTCGTCCCATTCCAACTGAAGCACGATTGATTTGCCGTTATAGAGCGCCTTGACGGAGATCGTGTCGTTGGTCGGTTTGAAAAAGCGCTGCTTGTCGATGATCTGGGGCACCAGGAAGAACGCCGTATGGGGCGCCTGAGCCCACTTTTCATCTTCCGGCGTGGTGGGCAGGCCGCCATCGATGCGGGTTGCCTTGATCACCGTATTGGCCGGATCCACCACCTTTCCGTTGGCGCCCAGCGAGGCCACATAATTGGCCACATGCCAGCGGTCTTCGATGGAGAGCTTTTTCTTGCTCACCGGATCGGCGAAAGATGGCATCTGGGTGCTGGGGATGCCGCCGCTGATGCGGGTATAGATGTCTTTCGGGCTGTTGGACGCCCGGAAGGTCCAGGGCTTGGTCAGATTGCGGGGCCAGGTGCGCGCGCCATTGTCATCTTTCAGCTTTTTGATGGCGTCGCCCTTGCCTTCGGTGCCATGACATTCGGAACAGCGGTCCCCATCCAGAAACAGTTTTTTGCCCTTGGCGATGCTTTCCGGGCTGGTGGCCACCTGGGTTCCGTAATCCACCTGCTTTTCAGGTTTTTCCTCTTCGATTTCGCCGAAGATTTTTATGTAAGCAACCAGATCCCACATATCCTGTTCGGACAGGATGTCGGCCCAGCCGGGCATGGCCGTTCCGGGCATGCCGTCCTTGATCATGCGGTAAAGATCATCATCATTGGGCACCGCATCATCAAAATAAGTGGTCTTGTATTTATAAGTGGCCGCCGTGAAGTCCCGGGGCGGCGGATTGAGGCGTTCAGCCGCCGACCCATCACCATCGCCTTCCACCCCATGACACATGAGGCAGCGTTTTTCATAAACTGTCTTGCCCTTGTCCTTGTTGCCGGACGCCGCCCAGGATTGGCCGGCCAGGAACAGGCTCAGGAACAACGTGATCAAAATTCTCATTGGCCCGCTCCCCCTAACCGTGCTCGAAGGACCGGGGCCGTTGCCCGGTATAATCATAAAGAAACAGGATCGCTTTCCATATCTCGTCCTCGGTCAGAAAGTTCTGCCAGACGGGCATGGAGCTGAGCCACGGCGTGGCATCCTTGGGCAGGCCCGGCCCGCCGGTGGCGATGCGCCAGAACAAAAACGATTCCTGTAATTGCGCGATGGTCCCCACATCCTGGAAATTGATCGGCAGTGGATTAAAGCCCCGGGCATAAGGTCCCTTGCCGTCCAGCTTATCGCCATGACAATACTGGCAATTTTGGATATAGACCTTGGCCCCCTCGGCCACCAATTTCTTGAACTTTGCCGGGTCTTCCTTTTCCACCTTGCGCAAGGGATTGACCAGCTTGATCAGATCAAAGGTCTTGCCATAGGCCTTCATAGTGGAAGGCGGCGCCGAATGCTGGACACGGGCGCCGATGGGCGCCTCGGAGCTGGGTAATGCTTTTTCATGGGCACCCCAACCGGCCAGCAGGGGAACCAGAACGAAGACGATGTTGCGCCACAATTTGCGCGACGGATCCTCCACCAGCGCCTTGATGGGTGCCAAAAGCGCCCGGGTGCGGTCTTCGGTGAAGGTAAAGACCATGAGCACGCCAACGGTGGCGAAGAACATGTACATGGTCAACACGCTGGCCGGGATCACCTGGCCCAGAATGACGTCGAAGACCAGCCGGAAGGCCAAATAAATGCCCAGCAGGATGAGGACGGCTTGCAGAAGTCTGGGTATTTTCATCTCGCCCCCCTATTTCTGCTTAACCATGAAATCGAGCAGCATCTCAAGTTCCTTGACATACATCTTGGTGCCGTAATCAGGGGGCATCTGATCTTTCTCGAAGCCCTTGGTGATCTCGGCGTTGGGATTCAGGATGGACCGGCGCATATGGGCCCGGTCCCGCGTGGCGCCGATCTTGCTCAGATCAGGACCGATCTCGCCTTCCGCTTCACCGATCTTGTGACATGTGCCGCAGGTGAAACCTTCGATGATCTCATCGGGCGTTTTGAAGGCAACGCGGGGCTCATCTTCATCTTCGTCCTCATCCTCGTCTTCTTTTTTGGCATCATTGGTGCCGGTGGGAATTTCCACCGTTATCTCGGCCCCGCCCAAATCCTGCAAATAGGCGACGACGGATTTGATTTCCGGATCGGACAGGCGGATGGAACCGGCGGAGACGTCGGGCATGGGCGATACCTTATCGCCGGTCCCTTTCTTGCCAAAGCCGCTGACCACGAAGGCCGAAGGTTTGATCAGGCTTTCTTCCAGATAGGCTTCGGCGGTCTCGGCCTCACCTTTATAGCGGGCATCCTTGAGACGCTCGGTGGCGATACTGGCCACCTTGTCCAGCACGGGTGCGCGCCCGCCCACTTTATTGTGGCAGAGCGGGCAATTGCCCTTGCCTGCGAAAATCTTGGCGCCCAGGGCCACGAACTTGTCCATGGACATGCCGCCCAGATCCAGTTTTTCCTGGACCGGCGGCGGCGGCGGCTTGATGGACGGCACGCCGAAATTGGAAAAGCCCGCGAAGAAGCCGATGACCAGCAGACTGAAAACGACGATTTTTAGGAAATTGCCCATGATCACAACTGCTTCCAATAGCCGGCGACATCGGTCTTTTTGGAACTGACCTGGCTGATCCAGAAAACGAAGATGACCATGGCCAGAAAGGTTATGGCGCCGATGGACACCACATTGGCCGCATAGCCCATGGTCGGTGTGAAGGCGTTGGCCGAATTGTCCCGCATGATGTCCACCACATGCCAATGCTGGCGGATGCCTGAGCGGATGTAGCCCATCAGCCCCATGAGCCAGGTGAAAGAGACGGCCAATAAAAACAGCGCATATTGGGAACGGTCCGGAACCCGGCCCCACTTCAGGGGTGCCACCTCCTTGGCACCTTTATACATGAAGCTATCCAGCGTCAGGCTGGCGGCGATCACCACCAGGGTGGTCAGCACCTGGGGAACGGACGAAGCGACCTTATAGACCGTGTTGGTAAAGTAGCCATAAAAGGTGCCCAGGATCAGGATATTGACCAGGGCGGCGCAAAACAAAGCCACCTGCGCCGCATTGCCCGCCTTGACCCAGGAAACTTGCGCGATCTTGTTGGAGCGCCGGTAAAACAGGAAACTCAGGAAGGTGGCCAGGATCATGATGTTCACCGCCGAGTTCTTGGCGGGCATGATCCCCAGGGGGCCAATATATTTATGGTATGACCCACCCAGGGCCAGCTTCTCCGCATTGGTCAGAATGATATTGTGGGGCGTGAACCAGACCAGGAAGGCGCCGACAATGACGATGGCCAGATATTTTATGTATTTCTCGTAACGCACCGCCCCTTCGGACCGGCCCATGCCGCACCAGAGATAATAATTGGCCGACAGGAACAAAGCCCCGATGAGCACGGCCTGGATGATAAACAGCCAGGCAAAGATGCCGCCCATCAGGGT
>CAZBQG010000138.1:0-11706 GCA_964493945.1 uncultured Rhodospirillaceae bacterium | reverse complement strand
AAAGCATCATCAAGTGAAATCCTGAATGAATAATTAATGGGTCCTGAGCCTAGGCGGGCGGCTGGGTGAGTTCGATGACGTTGCCAAAAGGGTCTTCACAGATAATCTGCTTGCCTCCGACCCCATCCAGAATATCGTTTCTGAATTTTACACCATTGGATTTGAGCCTGGTGACGACTGAGTCCAAATCCTCCATGTCCAGGACGATCCTGTTCCAACCCCCTCCCGGACTGGGCGTGGTGCCATCCAGCATCGGCATGGAGGCGAACGCTTTTGGCCCGGAAACCAATAGGGTCAAATCGCCAAGGGTCAGGATTGCGATGGCCTGAGCGAAATTGCTTTCGACTTCAAAGCCTAAATTTGAAACATAGAAAGCGGCCGCCTCTTCGACGTTCTCAACAATATATCTTACTCTCGCCATCTTTCCCGCTCCTGGCTATTCAAACGGTTACCCAACCTACCCGCCCCCCAATGTAGCCTCCAGCACCCCGGCCATGGCCTCCTTCAGAGGCCGCTCCCGGCGCATGCGCTCATAGGCTTCCTCCACATGGGCCGCCAGATCGGTTTCCTCGATCAACTCCGCGCAGGCCTTCGCCAAATCGCCGGCGCCGCTCAGCAGGCAAAATTGGCTGTATTCGTCCTCGCCACCCCTATTCGCCTCATCCGCCTCCAACAGCACGGGGATTTTGTTGATAACCGAATGGCAGATGCGGGTGGGCGAAATTATGCCGTGCTGATCTGTCTTTTGCACCGACAGGTTGATGCGCGTGCACGCCATGAGGGCGTCGCGCAAAAAAGCCGGGATGGGGCCGCCGGGGTGGACCGTGCGGTAGCCCCGTTCGGCCAGGCCATCCATGATTTCGCGGCGGCGGGGGGAGGTGAAACCGCAGAGGAGGAAATCTATGTCGCGCTCGGCCACCGGTATTGGGCTCACCGTTTCCATCCGCTTCGTGTAGCCGTAGGGGATGTGGGCGACGCGTTCGTTCAGGGCGCGGCAGGCTTCTACGGATTCTTCCAGCACGCACCAGATGAATTCCGCCCGCTCCGCCGCCAGGGCGAAGGCGTTATAGGCCTGGCCGCCCCCCTCCGCGCCGTAATTCCAGGTGCCATCGGGCCCGATGGCCTCGGTGCAGACCAGGCCGAAGGGGATTTTCGCCGCCTCCATCTGCATGGGGAAATTGGGGGCCGTATAGAACCGGTCGAAAAAAAGGTTGGTCGCGTTCGGGTCAAGTTGATCCGTACCGATGCGCACCTCGACGCCGCAATCCTCGAGCCCATAGCGGACAAAATTCACATTGTCCCCATTCATCTCCCAGAGATGGGGCTCCAGATTGCCAAGTAATATATTGATCCTCATGGCCGCCAGAATGCCATCCGGCGTGCCGGTGAACAATCAGGATTTAAGCCGGCCGGTCCAGGTCTTGTGGATCACGCCCTTGGGCTTGAAGGCATGAAAGACGAAGGCGAAGGTGATGTCATGCACCTCGTCCTTAAGGCCCGAGGATGTTTTGCGCTGCACCACCACATTACCCACATCCCGGCCCCTGGAAATATCGCTGCTATCCAGGGCCGAGTTCTGCCCGGGCTGCCAGGTGACGACCAGATCACCCTTGGTGATCTTTTTATGTTTGCGCAAAAGGTCCAATGTCCAGGCTTCTTCGCCGACCACCACCAGACGGGTCATGGCCGGCATGTCCTTGGGCAATGGCCCACTGTACAAAAACGGCCGGGCGGCCCGGTCATAGCCCGTATAGGGGTTGGAGCCGTATCCGCCGAAGACGGAAGTGGGTTTGAGCACCTTGCCCGCCGGGAAACGTTCCTTGAAGCGGGCGAAACTTTCAACGCGCGAAGGCAGCATCTTGAGCTTCTTGCCGGTCAGTTCGCCGACGATGGCCTCGCCCATGAATTGCTGCCACCAGCTTTCGGTCTGGCGGTCATACATGACCAGGCCGGATTTTCTGAGATTGCCCGTGGTGCCGAATTCCAGCTCCTGCCCGTCCAGCCTGGCGTCGAAAACGATGGAGGAATTGCAAAGCGGACAATAGGTGACGGCCACCGGAATACCGCCCACCCGATCATTGACGATTTCATGGCGCATGAGAATGCCCAGCGGATAGGCTCGGGCATCCCCTTTGACGGCAAAGGAAATGACCGGCACCGTACCCGCCAATTCCACTTCCCGCACCGGCAGGAATTCGGACTTGTCGATAGACGGAATGCCGTCCTTGCGGGGCCCGCCGGATCTGATCTCGCCCAGGGCCACGCTTTTTTTGGAAAAATCCGTATCCGACCAACTGACCCGCCAAAAGACCGAAGAGCCCGGCAACAGCCCCGGCATGAACCACATGATGGCGATGACGATGACCGCGATCCAGATCACCGTGCGAAGGGTAAAGGTTTTGCGTATCCATTCCATATCCTCTATGTGCCCCCGCCAGGGGCCAGACGCAATTCACAAAGTTTCACAAAGGGGTGAGGCTATTCCAGCCGGGGATTGAGCCCTTTAAACCCATATGGGAGGAGGGACCCAAGCAGGTATTCAGGAACGCATCATGACACGGCTGCGCCCCGCCATCCCATCACCGAGACGCCCGAGCCCATCCGCACCCGGCGGGACCGGATCTGGCGTTATGGTCAGCTCGTCGCAGCGGCAGGCTTTCTGGGCATCGGCTTCGGTTTTTATCTGCAGGTCATGGGCAGCGTCACCATGGACGGGTTTTTGGTTTTCGCCTTCGCCGTCCGAGCCATGATCATTGGCGCCTTCGTCTGCGCCTTCAAGGTCTTTTACGCCAATGCGCCGGCCGGCATCCGGCTCCGGGACTTCAACCGGGGAACACGCCTCACCATAAGAGTGATCGCGCTGATAGTTTTGTTCGAGGCCGGTTTCGGCCTGGGCTGGGTTTTGTTCAACTGGCAAGAAGCGCTAGCCCTCGTCACCGGCCCATAGCCAGGAGGGAGCTTCACGAAAAAAATGGAATGGATCAAATGGTCCCTGTGGAAGATCACCTGGTCGTCCTTGATCATCGGCTCCATCGATCATTTCATTATAGATGAATGGCTGGGCGGTGAGCCTCAATTCCTGCCGCCGGCCTGGGCCTATTGGAATTTGCGGGCCTTATGGGTGCTGGTGGCGATCACCCTGATCGCCGAAGGGGTTGCCTATCTGATGAACAGCCGTCAGGAAGCCAGCGAATAGACCGCACCCAGGCTTACCTCGCCTTCGGCCCGGACCCGCCCTTCGGCTTGCAGCTTGATCATGGCGGCGAAGGTGGAACGCCCGGCGGCGGCCAAAAGGTTCGTGGCCAGACCGACATAAATATCAGGCACCATATCCTCGATGGTGCGGGGACCGGCAGACAAGGCGTCGAGGAGTTGATCTTCCCGCTCGGCCCGGTGGGTCTTGAACGCCTTAACGTAACCCCCTGTATCCTCGATGGCCGGACCATGGCCGGGCCAATAGATGCCGTCACCCCGGTCGATCAATAAATCCAGGCTGCGGACGTAATCCGCCATATCCCCGTCGGGCGGCGAGACGATGGAGGTGGACCAGCCCATGACATGATCGCCGGTGAACAATGCGTCTTCCTGGGCCAGGGCATAACAAAGATGGTTGGAGGTGTGCCCCGGCGTATGGACCGCTTCCAGGGTCCAGCCATCGCCGATAATCAAATCCGTATGAAGAAGGGCGATATCGGGGGTGAATTCCAGGTCTCCCCCCTCCTCCACCATGGCGCCCGCTTCGTGGCGGCCACTGCCATGGGGTCCGAATGCGTATGTTTCGACGGGCACCCTGTCCTGCACCATGCGCGCGGCGGGGGAATGATCCAGATGGGTGTGGGTAATCACAATATGGGTGATTTCTTCGCCCTCAAGAGCGCCCAGCAAGGCATCCACATGTTCGGGGATGGCCGGGCCGGGATCGATCAGCGCCACCTGTCCATGCCCGATCACGTAAGTACTGGTTCCCTTGAAGGAAAAAGGCGAAGGATTGGGCGCCACCATGCGGCGGATCATGGGCGTAAGCGTCACCATTTCACCATGGGTAATTTCAAAATCGCGCCGGAAAGGAATTTCCACAGCCATCTGTTCAGCCCAGCAGTTCGCCCAGCAGGGTCTTGTAATCACCCTGGCTGGGGCGGCGGGGGGCAGTGTCATTGAAGCGGTGAATTTGGGCGGCTTCTGCCATCTCGTCCAGATCACCCATCTTGTAGCCCATCTCGGCAATGGTTGAGGGCATGCCGACAGCATTGTTCAGCCGCTCGATCTCGCCCGCCACATCCGCGCCCTTTCGCAGCCCTATGGCATGAGCCAGGCGCCCCATTTTGTCCGATCCATGCCCCTGCCCGCTCAGCGTGCTTTCGGCGAAGCGGATGACGGCGGGCATGGCGACGGTGACCAGCGTGCCGTGATGCAGGCCCTGATCGCCGCAAATCAACGAAATGGCATGGGCCGGGCCCAGCCCCTTGGAGATGGCCATGCCCCCTTCCAGGGCGGCCATCATCATCTGCCAGCGGGCATGACGGTTGGATCCATCCTCCACCACGCGCTCGATATTGCGTTTGACGCGCCTCACCGCATCCAGCGCGATGGCATCCACCGGCGGATTGGTCAGGGGAGAAATAAAGCCCTCGATGGCGTGGCTCAATGCATCCATACCCGTGCCGGCGGTAAGCACCGGGGGCAGGCTGAGGGTCAGTTCGGGATCGCAAATGACCCGTTTGGGCTGCAAGGAATCACCGCCAATGCTAAAGCCGCGCGACGTCGCGTCGGGATGAATGCCACCACCCCGACTGACTTCCGACCCGGTGCCCGCCGTGGTGGGGATGGCGATAATCGGTGCCGAGCTGGCCGAAACCATTTCCGGATGCCCGGCATATTGGCCAAGGGGGCCGGGATGGGCGCTCAACAAGGCAACGGATTTTGCCGAATCGATGACCGATCCGCCGCCTAAGGCGATGATCCCGTAGCATTCGGAGGCCTCGTAATGGGTCAGGGCGGTTTCCACCCCTTCCACCGTGGGATTTTCCGGAACCCCGTCGAACAGGGTGCATTCCACATGGGCGGGAATGGCCCCCATGACCCGCTCCAGCACGCCACAGGCGGCAAGTCCCTTATCGCTCATCAAAAGAGGCCGCTGGATGCCCAGACCGGTGAGACAATCATCCAGCTTGTTGATCGCCCCGAAATCGAAATACACTTTGCCGAAATTGTCGAAAAACGCCATTCTTCGTCTTCTCCGCTACCTCCCCCGGTATCCCATCATACAGGTGCCGTGGCACCCGGTGAAAGAGGCAAACGGAGCACGATCCTGAGGCCGGGATTATTATCGGACAAGATAAGCTCCGCCCGATGCAGCCCGGCGACGGCCCGCACCAGGGACAGGCCCAGCCCGTTGCCGGGGGCGGCCCGGCTGGGCTCCAGGCGCTGAAAGCGTTCCAACACGCGGTCGCGGTCCTTTCCGGGGATACCCGGCCCGTTATCGGCGACGGCCAGTTCCCAACATTCCTCTGATCTGGCGAGCGAGATATGAATGGCGCCGCCCCGGGGCACATATTTGACAGCGTTATCGACAAGATTGGCCAACGCCTGGGACAGTAGATTGGCATCTCCCTCGATTACCGCACCCTCCCCACCATCCAGCGTAAGGCTGATGGATTTATCCTGGGCCAGGGGCTCATAAAGCTCAGTCACCTCTTCCATAACCGCCTTCAGGTCGACCGGGCTCATATCGCGCTCCAGCCGCCATTGTTCGGCCAGGGCGATGGCCAGCAGCCCGTTGAACGTGCCGATCAGCCCTTCCGCCTCGGCAATGGTCTTCTCCAGGACTTCGCGGTAATCCGCGGCGGAGCCGCCGGTCATCAGGGTAACTTCCAGGCGGCTGCGGATGCGGTTCAGGGGCCCCCGCAGATCATGGGCGATGTTTTCGGTGACGTCGCGCATGCCGCCTAGCAGCTTTTCGATCTCGTCCAGCATCAGGTTCAGATTTCCCGCCAACCGGTCGAACTCTCCGCCGCCGCCCGTCGGGATACGCCGGTCCCAGCCGCCCGCCATGATTTCCCGGCTGGCATTATTTATGGATTCCAGCCGGCCCAGCATGTTGCGGCTCATGAGCACGCCCCCCAACAGGCCCAGGCCCAAGGTGATCAGCAAGGTCCATAATAATGTGCCCCGGATCAGACGCTCGATGGTTCGCCTCTCCTCCACATTGCGCCCGACCAAAAGCTGAAAGCCGCCGCCCAATATCAAATGCCTGGCCCTCGCCAGATGGGTTTCGGTGGCCGCCCCGGCCGGGCGGTCATAGGAAAATTCCAGCCAACCGCCGGCCTCTGTCTCCACTTCCGGCCAACCGTTCAGATTTCCGGCGAGGGGCGTGGCGCCGGGGCCCATCAGAAGATAAAGGCTTTGGCGTTGGTTGCGGCTCCGCTCGGCGACAATTTCACGCAAGCCCACCAGTCCCTGCCTTTGATATTGCTCACTGAAGCCGCTGATTTCCGCATTGATCGTGTCATCGGTCTGGGCGGTGGTGATGCCGGCGGTCGAAAAATAGATGAAGACCAGCAGCGCCAGCACCGACAGGCTGAACAAGATCATATAGATCAGCGCCAGCCGGAAGGTGGGCATGCGCCAAAGCCTGAGGGCGTTTTTAATCCTCATCGCGCAAATAATATCCGGCGCCCCGCTGGGTATGGAGCAAGGTTTTACCGAACCCCTTGTCGATCTTGGCCCTGAGGCGGCTGATATGGACATCGATCACATTGGTCTGGGGGTCGAAATGATAACCCCATACATTTTCCAGCAACATGGTGCGGGTCACGATCTGCCCGCCATGGCGCATGAGATATTCGAGCAATTTGAGCTCCCGGGGCTGGAGCGCGATCTCGACGCCTCCCCGCCGCACCCGGCGGCTCAGCAAATCCATTTCCAGATCAGCGACGCTGAGACTGGTTTCCGCCTCGGCCGGGTTGCGGCGCCGGGCCAGGGCTTCGATGCGGGCCAGGAATTCGGAGAAGGCGTAAGGTTTGACCAGATAATCATCGCCGCCGGCCTTGAGCCCCTTAACCCGGTCATCCACCTCACCCAGGGCGCTCAAGAAAAGCACCGGCGTCCCGTCGCCATCGGCCCGCAAGCTCTGGACCAGGGAAAGCCCGTCCAGGCCGGGCAGCATGCGGTCCACCACCAACACGTCATAATTTCCGGTGCGCGCCATATGCAGCCCACCCTCACCTTCATCGGCATGGTCGGCCACATGGCCACTTTGGCTCAATCCCTTGAGCATGTAGCCAGCGGCTTCGCGATCATCTTCTATGACCAGGACGCGCATGGGGTCGTTCCTTAGAATTTTGCCGGTTGAACATAATTCTAGCGGATTTTATCCCGCCGATCACTGTCCGGCGGGCGAAAAAACGAACCATGTGCTTTTCGATCAGGCCTTGGTCAAAGGCAGGCGACGAAACGGTCCCCGTCCCTGCGGCTGACCAGCAACAGCACGGCCTTGCGTTTGGCCTCTATGGCTTCTTCCAGGATACGCACCACGTCTGAGGGCTGGGCAACCGGCATTCCACCGATGGCGACGATCACGTCACCCCGGCTGAGGCCCTGGCGCCGGGCCAGACCGGTTGGGGCGACGCCTTCGATGAGCACGCCCTGGACGCCGGGGCCCATGCCCAGCCGGGCGCGGGCCGCATTGTCCAGACCGGCCAGGCTGAGGTCCTGGGTTTGGGATTTTTCCGCCGCCGCCAGCGCGGGATTTTCCGGCAGGGTGCCCAGGCGGGCGCTCAGCGTCTTTTCCGCCCTATCCCGCCAGAGGCTGATTTTGGCCTTATCGCCTGGCTGAATGGCGGCAATCATTTTGGGCAGATCGCTCATGCGGGTTACGTCTTTGCCGTTGACGCCGGTGATCACGTCACCCCGTTTGAAGCCGGCCTTGGCCGCCGGGCCTTTCGGCGTGACGTTGCTGATCAGCGCGCCCTTGGGCTTGTCCAGACCAAGGATGCCGGCAAGCTCGGGCGTTACGGCCTGGATCTGAACACCAAGCAAGCCCCTGGCAACCTTGCCGTCATCCATCAGATCATCAATGACCCCCTTGACCAGATCGGACGGAATGGCGAAGCCGATCCCCACATTGCCGCCGGAAGGCGAAAAGATAGCCGTGTTGACGCCGATCACCTGGCCTTGCAGATTAAACGCAGGCCCACCCGAATTGCCCTGATTGATGGCCGCATCGATCTGCAGGAAATCATCGAAGGGTCCGGCGCCGATGGTCCGGTGGCGGGCCGAAATGATGCCGGCGGTGACGGTCTGGCCCAGGCCGAAGGGATTGCCCATGGCCATCACCCACTGCCCCACCCGCAATTTTGCCGACGGGCCGAAAGACACAAAAGGAAGGTCATGCCCGGCATTCACTTTGATCAGTGCCAGATCGGTCTTGGCATCACGCCCCACCAGCTTGGCCTTCAGCTCCTTGCCATCCTTGAGCACAACGGTGATTTCCCCGGCCTTGCCGATGACATGATTATTGGTGACGATATGGCCCTTGCGGTCAATGATGAAGCCCGACCCAAGGCTTTGGGCATCCGGGGACTGGGGGGCCGGCTGGGGCGGCGTATCCCGGAACTGCCGGGCACCGTCTTCGCCAAAGAAGCGGCGGAAGAACTCCTCCATGCTGGGCGGCGCCTCTGGTGCGGATTGGGCTGCCTGCCGGGTGCGGATGGTCACCACGCTGGGTCCCACCCGGTCCACCAGATCAGCCATGCCGGGCCGGGCCGGAGTTGGCTTGGCTATTAAGGTGGCAGCTTTCGGTTCCGGGCCGATATTCGTGCCGGCAAAAGGCGAAGCCGCCGTGCCGATGATGGCCGCCAGACCAAGCCCGCCGATGGCGGCCAGGGTCAGAACCTCGCTGCCGGTGCGGCAGGAACGCCGGTTGTCACGCGTTTGGGTCATTGGTCAATCTCCTTTGAAATTTAATGATGGGAGATTAACTCAGCCTGCCTTACGCCTCTCTTTCCGCTCCATTACAAATTGGTAAGGTTGGAAACAAAAAAAACGCCGCCCCGAAGGGCGGCGAAAGGAGGCACATTGCAATATTTTTTTGTTTGAATTCTACATTCTGCGGCTGAAAGGCGTCATGGCCACTGAGAAAAGCCAAATGATGATGCCCAGGGAAATCAATCCGGGAAGACCGGCGGCTCCCATGGTTTTCAGTACCTGCACCAGATTACCAATAGCGTCCGATCCAGCGAATTGATGCAGATTGCCGAAGAGAATCTGTATGACGATGGCCAGGGGAATGAGCAGCAATGCCAATTGAATGATCTGCTGAATTCCCTCTTTAAAATTGTCAAACATTTTCATCGCTTTTCCCTCTTAAACACTAAGCGCTTGATATTTCGCATGGATGTTTGACAGCAAAACGTAAACAAAGTGTAAAGCCCGGCCTGGGGGACTTGACTTGACCGGATTTTGGGCCAACTTTTCCCCCATACCGCCCATTTTCGGGGGCGGACCAATGATTGGATTGGAATTGCCCATGGTGGACACCGTCGTGGCCCCCGGCGAGGATACATTGACGCTCACCTCCCTCGATCCTTTGATGGATATTGAGCAAGCCATCGATGATCTGCGCCGGGAAAAGAACGCCGTCATCCTGGCCCATTATTACCAGGAGGGCGAAATTCAGGATTTGGCTGATTTCGTTGGCGATTCCCTCGATCTGTCGCGCAAGGCGGCGGAAACGGATGCGGATACGATCGCCTTTTGCGGCGTCCGCTTCATGGCCGAATGCGCCAAGATTCTAAGCCCCACCAAAACCGTGGTCCTGCCCGATGCCGAAGCGGGATGCTCCTTGGAAGATTCCTGCCAACCCGATGAATTCCGTGCCTTCCGGGCCGAACATCCCGATCATCTTGCGCTCACATACATAAATTGCTCGGCCGAGGTGAAGGCGCTTTCGGATATCATCGTTACGTCATCCAATGCCGAGGCCATCGTCCAGCAAATACCGGAAGATCAGCCCATCTTGTTTTCTCCCGACCGCCATCTCGGCGCCTATCTGGCCAAAAAGACCGGGCGGGAGATGCTGCTCTGGCCCGGGACCTGCATCGTCCATGAACAATTCAACGAACGCGAATTGATCAAGCTCTCCGTGCGCCATCCGGATGCGCGCATCGTCGCCCATCCCGAATGCCCGGACGTGGTGTTGCGCCACGCCCACCATGTGGGCTCGACCCGCTCCTTGCTGGAATATGTGAGCACGGAGGACTGCGCCCAATTCATCATCGCGACGGAGCTTCACATCATCCATCAGATGGAAAAGGCTGCGCCCGGCAAGCAATTCATTCCCGCCCCCGGTGCCGACGGCGATTGCGATTGCGCCAATTGCCCCTTCATGGCCAAGAACACGTTGGAAAAACTCTATCTGGCCATGCTCAACGAAGCGCCGTGCCTGGAATTGCCGGAACAATTGCGCCTGGAAGCGGCCAAGCCCCTGCAAAAGATGCTGGACATGTCCCCCCCCGCCAAGCCGGCCGCCCAACATGCCGCCTGACTATCCGGCCGATTATCCCCCTGGGCTCGACCCGCAAGAGACCGACCGCTTTTTGGAAGCCGCCCTGGCCGAGGATCTGGGCCGGGGCGATGTGACGTCGGCCGCCGTCATCCCGGATGGTGTGAATTTCACCGGCGTCATGTCGGCCCGGGAAGATATAGTGGTGGCGGGCATGCCCCTCGCCGGTGCCGTCTTCGCCAAACTCTCGCCCGCCATCCAATGGACGCCAAGGGTGACGGATGGCGACAAGGTGGCCAAGGGCTCGGTCATGGCCGATCTGGCGGGCCCGGCGGTTGAATTGCTGGCAGCCGAGAGAACGGCCATCAACACCTTGCAGCATCTGTCGGGCATCGCCACCCTGACGAGACGTTATCTGGACGCCATCACCGGCACCGGCGCCATATTGCTGGACACGCGGAAAACCATCCCCGGCCTCCGCACCCTGGCCAAATACGCAACCCGCATGGGCGGCGCTACCAACCATCGCATGCGCCTGGACGACGGGGTCCTGATCAAGGACAACCATGTGGCCACGGCCGGCAGCGTCGCGGCGGCGGTCATGCGCGCCCGCGATGCGGGGCTCACCGACATCGAAACGGAATGCGACACGCTGGAGCAGGTGAGCGAAGCCCTGGAGGCCGGCACCGACAGCATTCTGCTGGATAACATGTCGGCGGAGCTCATGCGTGAGGCGGTGGAGATGATCGGTGGGAGGTGCCCGGCAGAGGCGTCCGGCGATATCACCCTGGAAACCATCCGGGCCAAGGCGGAATCGGGGGTTACTTATTTATCCGTCGGACGGCTGACCCATTCGGCACCTGCGGTGAATATCGGGCTGGATTGGTCTGCCGAGGGGTGAGGTCTCCTAACGTAATGCAAAACCAGGACCAGAGCCTCGCTAGGCGACGGTCCAACCAGAAGACCAATTTAGGTTCTAATTTTCGGGGCTGAGATTTTCGGCGAGAGTAGAATTATTTATGTACGAGAACCATAAGCTGTGTGCTGATCTCGAGGATACCAAAATTTGTATAGTGGTAGAACTATACAAGAGAGGAATATATATCCGAAAATTCCACAAACATGTTCCCAAATATCACCTGGGTAATGAACGCCAAATTAACCTTTTATACCAATCTTCAAAAAGAATCATCGATGAACCCATT
>CAZBQG010000137.1:0-11998 GCA_964493945.1 uncultured Rhodospirillaceae bacterium | reverse complement strand
ACTTTTAACCGCTTGGGAATCCCCTAAATGAGTCTCTTTCAATGCTCGCTGGTATTATAACATCATCATCTATGAGGCCCTGGATTTCACCGTCGGGCTCTATACGGCCAAGGGCGAGACCGTCTCCATCGGTCTAGGGCTGCCCATGTTCATCCGGGGCATGGCCGAAACCATCAAGGCCAAGATCGAACATTTCGGTCTTGATGGCATGGAACCGGGCGATATTCTGGTGACCAATGATGCCTATACCACCGGCAGTCATCTCAACCATGTGACCTTCACCCTGCCTATTTTTCACGAAGGTGAGATCATCGCCTTTGCCTGCTGCATGGCCCATTGGATCGATATCGGTGGGACCATCGGCGGCATGACCACGGATATCTTTTCCGAAGGTCTGCAAATCCCCATCCTCAAATATCAGCGCGCCGGCGTGGTCAACGAAGATTTGACCGATATCATCCGCATGAATGTGCGTCTGCCAAGCCGCGCCATGGGCGATCTCCGGGCCCAGATCACGGCGGTCAAGACCGGAGAAAAGCGGTTCCTTGAACTGGTCGGGCGTTACGGCAAGGACGAGGTTCTGGACAGCATCGCGGTCATCATGGATCAGACCGAGGCCGCCGCCCGGGCCAATACGCTGACCATCCCCGACGGCGTATACGAAGCCCAATCCTATATGGATGACGATGGGGTCAATATCGGAGTACCAGTACCGGTCGATGTGCACATCGAGGTGAAGGGCGACAGCGTGACCATCGATCTTTCCAACGTCTCCGAACAGGTGCGGGGCTGCTTCAATTCGGGCGTCGCCACCGGGCACGCTTGTGCCCAGGTGGCCTTCAAATGCATCACCACGCCGACCGATTATCCCATCAATGAAGGGGCCTTTCGCAATCTCAAGACCATCGTGCCCATGGGCAAGGTGGTAAGCGCGGTCAAACCCGCCCCCATGCGCGCTTGGATGACCTTTCCCATGACCGTCATCGATACCGTCTTCAAGGCCCTGGCGCCGGCTATTCCGGACCGGGTCATCGCCGGCCATCATGCCGATTTGCTGAGTTCACCCTTCCACGGGGTTGACCCTGACACAAAAGAGTTCTTCATCGGCAATTTCGGGCCACTGGGTGGCGGCTGGGGGGCCAAGCGTTCGGAGGACGGGGTGAGCGCCACGGTCTGCATCAATGACGGCGATACCCATAACAGCCCCAACGAACAGATCGAAACCAAATTCCCGGTATTGATCGAGCGCAACGACCTGATCCCGGATTCGGGCGGCGCGGGCCGCAGGCGCGGGGGGCTGGGCATTGAGCGGGTAATCCAGGCCCGATCCGATGTGATCTTCAGCCCGCGCATTGAGCGCGCCCATTGCAAGCCCTGGGGGCTGGAAGGGGGCGGCGACGCGACGGGCAATGCGGTAGCACTTCGCATGGAAGGCAAATGGAAAACCGATTTCCCCAACGCCAAGGTAGTTTTCGCCCAGCTTAAAAAAGGCGAAGCCATCCGCTTGCGCTCGGGTGGCGGTGGCGGCTTTGGCCCGCCCGGCGAACGCCCCGCCCAGGAGGTGGCCCAGGATGTGCGCCAGGGTTATGTCAGCGCCAAATCCGCGCGCGAACTTTATGGTGTGATGGTGGATGAGGAGACAAGCGTGCTGGATTTAGCGGCCACCGAGAAATTGCGCAGCTAGACCAAAAATTCCCTTACCGCCCCGATCACGGCATCCGGCGCCTGGCCGGCCAGATCGTGGTGGGATTGGATTTCAGTCATTTTCACATGGCCAAAATCCTTGGCCAGCCGGTCCAGCTTTTCAGGTGGATAGCGGTCCGACAGGGTGCCCCGCAGGATCATTACCGGGCAGCTCACCCGGGCCAGTTCGGCCCACACATCCAGCCCCTTGAAGCGAAGGGTGGGATTCTCCTCACCATTGGCATGGATGTTGGCGAAATTGGGATCGCGTTTGAGCATAAATCCGTTTTCGGTCTCGCGCAACGCAGCCCGCGCCCGTTCCTCGTCCCACGATATGCGGGGCGGATTTGAATTGCCCGTGAAATTCTCCATGGCCGCTTGCACCGTTTCGAAAACCAGTGGCGGCTTGACCGGAGCGTCTGGCGGTGGGCTGGGCGGGTTGCCCAAGGCGCTGTCGCCGATGATCAGCCCGGCGGTGAGCTCTGGAAAATTAGCGGCAAATATAATGCCCATGCGCCCGGACCTTGAATGGACCAAAAGCTGCACCCGCTCCCATCCCAGATGCGCCATGAGCGCGTGGATGTCCTCCATATGGGCATCCATGGAATAATCCAGGCTGGGGCTCCAATCCGATTCGCCGAAGCCCCGCAAATCCAATGCCACAACCTCCCGGTCCGAGGCCAGGGTGGCGGCGATCTCCACCCAATCTAAACTGTCGAAATAATTGGCGCCGTGCAGGATGAGGACCGGCATCTGGCCGGGTGATCCGAACCGGCGGAAAAAAAGCGTGACGTCACCGGATGTCAGTTGCCCCGTCTGGCTCATATCAGCCGCCTCAGCACGCCTTCCCGGTCGATCACTTCCCGGAGCAGCTTGATCTCGTCGGGTCTCGGCGGCTCGGTCTCACCCACCGTGTCCGCCATGGCCGGAGTGAAGCCGGTATTTTCCAGCACCTCATCGATGCTCTTTCCGGGATGGACGCTGACCAGACGGGCCGAACGGCCGGGGGTTTCGAAATCGAATACGGCCAAAGGTGTGACGATCAGGAACATGCCCTTGGAGCTGGGCAATGCCCAATCTTCGCGCTCCGGCGAATTGCCCGGCGCGCAGACGAAATCCACCTTTTCCACCAGATTGCGCCGGCTGTGATGATTGAGCGAAATGAATACCCGGTCCATGGCCGCGGCCAGGGGCAGGCCGATGGCGCCCGGGCCACGTACTTTTGGATTTTCGTAATCGCCGACGCAGACCATGTTGCAATTGCCGAAACGGTCCACCTGAATGCCGCCAAAAAACACGGTCTTCCAGCGGCCCCTGAATTCCATTTCAACCGTGTCTTCCATGCTGAGGCGGTATTCGGCACCGAACAGATTGCGGTAATCGGAAGCCGATTCGGTGAGCAGGGGTTGTTCGGAATTGATCGCCCCTGATCCACCACAACTGAAGGTGATGTTGGGCGCCCGGCTTATGCGGGCCAGTTTGATGGCGGCCATGGGGATTTGGGAAGCCGCACCCACGCCGATGAATTCCCCGTCGGCGAATTGGCGCGAAAAAAAGCAGGCGATGAGTTCGGCCGGTGCGTAATCTTTATTTTCAGCCATGATCTAATATTCCGTCAGCAAATTCATAAGGCGCGCGGCACCTATTTCATCCAGATAGGCGCTATGGTCGGCGGGGCCGAAAACATATTTTTCGATATAGCCCCCGGTCCGCTCTTCTTTTGCCAGGCGGGCATATTCTTCCAGATGGGGCCGGTCATAATTGTAACGTGCCGGGCAGGAGGCGGGATGGGCGCCGTAGGGCAGTTCCACCACGCTGTCGACGATGAAACCGGGAATGGTTGTGAGAACGGGATCGGCCTTGGTCCGTTCCACCGGCTGGATGGCTTCGGTGGTAATGATTACACGCTCCGCCGCCTTGGCGATGACGCTTTCCATATGATTGCCGCCCACCTGGCGGGCATTGCCAAAAGGGTCGCAAAGCTGCACATGGATAATTGCCACATCCGGGCGGAGTGCCGGCACGGCATAGCAGATTTCCCCGGTGAAGGGATCGGTGGTTTCCCTGAACATGTTGGGGCTGACCTTGGGCAGGTCGTTGAGGTGGTAGATTTTGGGTACCGGCATATAGGGAATGCCCGCCGCCCCCGCTTTATAGCCCATAACCAGCCCGGCTTCGTCTGATTCATGGAAGGTGATGGTCTTGCTCTCGGCGGCGCGCCGCACATTTGGCGCGAAGCCCATGAATTCCAACCCCAGGAAAGAACAATAGACCGCATCCAGACAACCCGCCGCGATCAAAATATCGGCGGCAAAACCGGCGCTGGGCGTGGGCATGAGGGTCAGGTGCCTGGACCCCTGGCGGATGATCTGGCGCACGCCGCCCATGGGGACGCTGTTGAAATGGGTGCCGGGCATGCTGATGGACATGCCGTCCTCGATGATGGCGAAGGCCTCCGCCGGAGATTTGACCTTGCTTGTGCGCTCCATGGGCCTCCCCTCGTTTTAATTTTATCTGGTTTAATAAGCTAATTTCTGGCGGCGGGCAAAAAAAAGCCTTACCATCGCCCGGAAATAATACGGGGAGAGAGAGTTATGGAAGGTGATGGCGAAAAATTCGTGGCCGCGTTGGAACAACAGGCCGAGGAAATGCACAACTCCTGTACCCTTTGCGGAGATTGCGTCAAGGCCTGTCCCATGACCAACGGAGGTGATGGGAAGGCGCTCATCGGGGGTGTGGTGGATTTGTTGCGAAGTGGTGGTACCGAAGGATCGGACGCCTGGATCAACGCCTGTACGGCCAGCGGCGCATGCATCCCGGCCTGCCCCGAAGGGCTGAACCCGCGCTTCATGCTGGCGGCCGCGCGCATGTTGATGAAGCGCCACCAGGCGGGGGAGGATGCAGCCAGAAAAGCAAGTGGCGCCGGCTTTGGGAAATTGACCAAGGGCGTGCGGGTTCTGTCCCGTTTACAGCTTTCGCCTGATGAATTGACCCGGCTGGGTCTGGGCGCCGAAGCGCCGGAAAATCAGCCCGATGAGAGCGATTTTCTTTTTTACATGGGCTGCAACGTCCTCAAGACCCCGCATATAGCCCTTCTCTGCTTGGACGTGCTGGACGCGCTCGGCGTGGACTACCGGGTGATGGGGGGAACCTCGACCTGCTGTGGCGTGCAACAGGTAGCGCCCGGCGATATGGAAGGCACCGGAAAGCTGGCCTTCAACACGATCCGTAAGCTGGGCGCTGGCGGCACCAAGGAATTGCTGAACTGGTGCCCGGGGTGCGACCGGTTGTTCGAGGATACGATCCTGCCCACCTACCGCCAGGCCACCGGCGAAGACCCCTTTGCCATGGCCATGTTCATCACCTTCCTGGCCGGGCGGCTCGATGATCTCCGTCCTTTGATGGTTCATCCGGTTAAAAGGCGGGTGGGTCTGCACGAACATTCCGGCACCAGTCACGTGACCGAGGCGGCAATAAAAATATTGCAGGCCATCCCCGGACTGGAATTTGTTGATCTGCCGGTGGTCCAGATGGCGCTAAGCTGCACCAATTATGTGGGTAAGCCGGAAATTAAGGATCGGGCCCATGCGGAACTTTTCGAGGCAGCGAAGGAGGCCGGCGTTGATACCCTGGCCGGGGTTTATCATTCCTGCCACCGGGACCTTTGCGCACATGAGTCGGACTGGCCCTTCGAGGTGGTCAATATGATGGAGTTGATCGGCCAGGCCATGGGCATTTCGCGGCCTGACCTGTTCAAGCGTTTCCTGGCCATGAACGACCTGGATGCGATCATGGCCGAAAGCAGGGAATTGATTGCGTTAAACGGATTGGATGCGGCGGATGTGCGCGAAGAGGTGGCGGGCAGTATTCTGGTTTAGATTCCTTAAGCCGAGCAGTAACGGTTCATGGCGAATTCGACCCTTTCTTTCAATAACGCAAAAAATAGCGGCTTGACCACAAAGGCATCGACGCCCAGCTTGAGTGCTTTTTCGATGGTCTCCGCATCCGTATGCTGGGAGAGAAAGACAAAGGCAGCATCCGAATTATTCACATGATCCTTGTCGCGGATGGACCGAAGGAAATCCAAACCGCCCACCGGCTCCATTTTCACGTCGCAGACGATCAGATTGGGCAGGCAGGTCTGATTGACCCGCATGGCGCTTTCTCCGTCCTCGGCCTCCTCGACCTGGGCGAATCCCATGTGGTTGAGCAATGAGACGACGATCGGGCGGATGAAAGGCACATCGTCGATGATCAATGCCCGGTAGCTCGAAAAATCCATTTCAGTATCCGATGACGTGACGCTGCTATTCATTTTTCTCTCCTCTTCCGTTTAACTTTATTGCCCTGTATTCATGAAACTTTTAGTCCTTCGATCTCGCCGCTCACCCGGTCAAAGGCCGGCTCGATTTGCGGGGTTCGGACCCGCACTTCGTCCAAGTCATTTTCGTGTATGCCCTTTTCCACGGCGCCGCAGATTTCGGCAAATTGCGTGGCGCCGGCGGTTTTGGCCGATCCGGCGCTGGCATGGGTTGCCTTTTTCGCATCTGCGAAATTCTCATCCGCCAGGGCCTTCATCAATTGATCCATAATGGGCTGGGTGGAGGTGACGAATTGTTCCAGCATGGGCACCAGCATGCCGCTGGAGGGCCCCAGAAGCTCTGTGAAATAAGCCAGATCCAGAACGGTTGGCTCCTCCGTCTCGCTAATGGGCTAGGCGGCTGGGACAGACTGGCTGACAAGAGCCGGCTTCTGCGCTTCGGCCGGGCGCCTGAAGCCGGCAGCCTGAGGCAGCCGGTGTTGGATGGTGTTGTCCAGATCGGCGATATTCACCGGCTTGGCCAGATAACCGTCCATGCCCGCTTCGAGGCAGCGATCACTGGTTTCGGCCAGGGCATCGGCGGTCAGGGCGACGATGGGCAGGCGTTTATCCGACCCTTCCTGGAGGCGGCTGATTTCGCTGCTTAACTGATAGCCGTCCAATTCCGGCATATGGCAATCGCTGAGCAAAAGCCCGGAGGGTTTCGCCTGGAACCATTCCAAAGCCTGGCGGCCGTCTTCGGCGATCTCGGCGGCATAGCCCAACCGGTTAAGCAAGGTGCGGATGACCGTCTGATTGGTGGGGTTGTCCTCGGCCACCAGGATCAAGGCACCTTGAGCAAGGGCTTCGTCCACCGGCGGGGGGCTGAATTTTGTATCGTCCCGGCGGCCCTCGGCGCGCCTGACGCCACCTTCCCGGTCTTCCGGGCTCAACCGGCCAACCAGTTCGGCCACCGTGCGGCAGATTTGGGCGCGCTTGAAGGGCAGCGGCAAGGTGATCACCGGGTGCCTCATGGCTCCGTGGTCCAGCCGCTGCCCGGCATGGGAATGATCGGCGCAGATCAGCGGTACCTCGCCCAATTCTTCGTCTTCGTCCAATAATTCCAAAAGCTCGGGTGCCTCGAAGGGCAGGTCGTGAAAGATCACTGCGTCAATTTTAGCCAGCCCCGCCGGGCGGCCCCGCAATTGACGGACTACGTCACCATCGCTCCGGGCAATGGTGCACTGGGCGTCCAGGGATTGGAAATAGCTCTCCAGAGCCACCCGCGCCGGTTCGTGCCCGGCCACTGCCACGATATGAATGCCGGAAAGGTCATGGTCCATCAAGCGGCGGCGTTCTTCCAGCCTGACAAATGGCAGATCGAAGGAGAAGCACGATCCCTTGCCTTTAGTGCTGGCGACTTCAATCTTGCCGCCCATCAGGGTCACCAATTGGCGCGAAATGGCCAAACCCAGCCAGGCCCCGCCATAGCGCCTGGAAATACTGGCGTCGGCCTGCTGGAAAGGTTGGAAAAGACTGGCTATCTGTTCCTCGGTCAGACCTATGCCCATGTCATTGATGGAAAAGATCAGGTTTGAGGCCGCGTCATCTCCGTCCGGCTCTTTACCTTGGGTGATTTGCAGGGCTACATATCCGATTTCGGTGAATTTGATGGCATTGCCCATCAGATTGGTCAGCACCTGACGCAAACGGTTGGCATCGCCCTCGATATGATCGGGCAGGCCGGGATCGATGAATTGGATAAGCTCCAGGCTCTTTTCCAGGGCTGCCGTTGTCAGCAGTTCGCCCACTTCGTTGATCAGGGCTGTGAGGGAAAAGCCATTGTTTTCTATTTCGATCTTGCCCGCTTCTATCTTGGAGAAATTCCGAATGTCGTTGATCACCGTGAGCAGGGATTTGGACGAATCCCTGACAATCCGGTTCATGCCGGCCTGTTCCTCGTCCAACGCCGTCTGGCCCAACAATTCGGACATGGTCATGACCCCGTTCATGGGGTGCGGATTTCGTGGCTCATCTGGGCCAGAAAGAAGCTCTTGGCCCGGTTGGCCTCTTCGGCCTCATACCTGGCGGCGCGCAGGGCCTCTTCCTGGCGCTTGAGTTAGGTGATGTCATAGACCCAAATGAGAATGGAAGGCTGGCCTTCGAATTCCATATTGCGCATGGTCAGCATGGCCCAACTGATATCGCCCGATGCGTCGATCAATTCCACTTCTACATTGCGCACTTGCCGGGAATGCTCCAGGCGCTTTTGTAGACGTTCCTCCAGCTCCGGATCTTTGAAGAGACAGCTTGAAATCTGCTTGGCCCCGCTCATCCTTCACCTGGCGGCCCAGCTTGATGAAGCCTGCGTTCCAAAACAAGAAGCGCCCCTCCCGGTCGGTGATGCCCACCGCCACGGGACTTGCCTCGATGATCTCGAGCAGAGTGTTTTCTGCTTTGTGGGGATCGGGAAGGGAGGGAATCGGGTTCTCTGGAACGAGAATTTGGCTGTTATCGGGTTGTTGGATGTCCTGGCCTCTCACTGACGGTCTCTCCTGTTAACAAGTCTCATGGCTTTGGACAGAGTGATAACACGGGACCCCTGTCCCGACTGTGACGGTGATCACATAATGTGCCCCAGAAGCCTGAAAATAAGGAGAAAAAACCATAGATCGCTACAGCTTGTGGATAAGTTTCTCCACCAGGTTGGTATTTACCCGTCCTGCAGAAAAGTCCTTATCGCTCATGACTACTTTTAGAAATTCCAGCGTGTTGCCGATACCGGATATGTTGAATTCCTCCAGGGCCTGACTTATTTGGGCCAATGCCTGGGCGCGGTCGGCTCCATGGACGATCAGCTTGCCGATCATGGAATCGTAGAACATGGGAACGCTGTAGCCTTCATAACAATGGGTATCGAGGCGGATATGGGGCCCCTCCGGTGCTTGCCATTCCGTAATCAGGCCGGGGGTGGGGCGGAAATTTTCCTCCGGCAATTCGGCGTTGAGACGGCATTCGATGGCATGCCCCGTGAAAGTCACATCCGATTGGCTGTGGCGCAACTCCTCGCCGCCGGCGATGCGGAACTGTTCGGCGACCAGATCAAAGCCGGTGATCATTTCGCTCACCGGATGCTCCACCTGGATGCGGGTGTTCATTTCCAGGAAATAAAAGGTTCCGGCATCCTGATCCATGATGAATTCCACGGTCCCCGCATTGACGTAGCCGATATTCCTGGCGAGCTTGATGGCGGCGGCGTGGATTTCGGTGCGAAATTCTTCCGCCACATTGGGTGCCGGCGCTTCTTCCACGATTTTCTGGTGGCGCCGCTGCAAGGAACAATCCCGCTCCCCCAGATGGATCACGTTGCCCGCCCCATCGCCCAGAACCTGCACCTCGATATGACGCGCATTGGCGATGAAGCGTTCCATATAAAGCGTGTTATCGCCAAAGGCGGCGCCGGCCTCGGCCGAAGCGGCGGCGAAAACGTTGGGTAGTTCCGCCAGATCATCAACGATTTTCATGCCCCGCCCGCCGCCGCCCGATGCCGCCTTGAGCATGACCGGCATGCCGATGCGCTCCGCCACTTCCACGGCTTCTTCCGGGCTGGCTATCCTGGCCGATCCGGGAAGCGTTGGCACGCCGCATTCCTCGGCCAGGATGCGGGCTTGGATCTTGTTGCCCATCTGGCGCATATGTTCCGCCTTGGGGCCGACGAAGGTGATACCGTTTTTCTCGCAAGCTTCCGCCAGATCGGGGGATTCGGCCAGGAACCCGTAACCCGGATGAAGCGCATCACAGCCCGTGCCCAGGGCGGCCTGGGTGACGGCTGCGAAATTCAAATAGCTATGAGCGGCGCTGGCGGGCCCGATGCATAGGGTTTGCCCGGCCATGCGCGCCGGCAGGCTGTCGCGGTCCGCATCCGACATGGCCAGCACGGTTTCGATGCCCATGGCGTCACAGGCGCGCATGATACGCACCGCGATCTCGCCCCGGTTGGCGATCAGGACTTTTGATATTGCCACGTCCGTAAACCTAGCCCGTCGGCCGGACCCGGAAGAGGACCTGTCCGTATTCGATGATTTCCTCATTTTCGACGCAGATTTCAGTGACCACGCCATTCAGCCCGGCGGGCACGGTGGTGTACATCTTCATCACCTCGATAAGGGCTACGGTGCTGTCTTCGATGACTTCCGCCCCCACCGTCACGAAGGGATCGGCGCCCGGTTCGGATTGGGCATAAAACCGCCCCATCATGGGCGCGATGATGGCGACCGTGCCATCTTCCACATGTGCCGCGGGCGCTGGTGCTGCTGCCGCCGGTGCTGGTGCAGGAGCGGGGGCGGGTGCCGCCGCTGGTGCGGGTGCCGCCGCGCCAATTGCCGGTGGCTCTCCTTTGCCCAGAGTCAGTTTCAGATCTCCGATCTGCATCTGCAGGAAATCGAAATTTGAATTTTCCAGGGTTTCGACGAGGGCGGCGACTTGGCGCACTTCCTCGTCGCTCAATGGGCTTAGGGTATCATTCAAGTGACGTTCCTCCCTTGGCAGGTTCTTATCATTTCATCAGGTCCGGGACCGGTTTTCAAGCATCAGGCTGTCCGCTCCCCGCTGCATATGGATATAGCGCACGCCACCCAGCTCGCCCAGCAGGCTGGCCAGGGGCATCCCAGCGTGAAAATATTGCTTGGGCGGGCCGGCATCGCGCATGGCCTGAATTTCGCTCTCGCCCTTCATGATATAGCGCAGGAGGAATTCTTCGTCGGACAAGCCCGACCAGCCCATTTTCCGGGCCACATCCTCCACCGACATATCCATGCGGTCCGCATTGCCAAGCGACTTTAGTTCTTCCGCCCGGGGGCTGGACAAAAGCCGGTCTTTCAGATTCTGATCCATCCAGGGTGCCCCCGAATCCTCGCCATAGATGCCCATGGCGAACAAGATCAATTCATCGATCACTACTTTGTAACGCTCGCCCTGGGCCACATTGATGGCCGATTGGGTGACGACGAACTGGGAATGGGGGGTGATCATGATGGGATAGCCCATATCGGCCCGCACCCGGACGGCTTCTTCCAGCACTTCGTCCAGCCGGTCGCTCAGCCTCAGTTCGGCCAATTGGTGGCGCAGATTGGAAATCACCCCGCCCGGTACCTGATGCACATATTGGGCTTGGCTGTAGCGCATGGGCCCGCCGATGGGCAGCCCTTCCTGCTGGGCAAACGCGGTCAGCTTGGCCGAAACTGACCGTAGAAGCGTTTCATCGATATGCGTGGAATGGCCAAGCCCTCTGGCATTGGCCGCCACATTGAAGATGGAAGGCTGACCCGATGCTTCGGCCAGGGGTGGAATGGCGGTGTGCAGGGTCTTCGCACCCAATTCCAGTGCTTCCAGATAGACCAGATCGGCCAGACCCGTGGTGCAATGGGAATGAAGTTCGATGGGCACATCGCCAGCGGCCTCGATCATGCCCGGCAAAAGTGAGCGCAGGGTTTCAGGCGTCAGCAGCCCACCCTGGTCTTTAAGATAAATATTGTCCGGCTTGAATTGCAGTAATTCCTTGGTCTTTGCGGCGTAATATTCATCGGTGTGGCGGGGCGAGATGGTGTAGGACAGCGCCATGCTGATCTCGAAGCCCAGGCTTTTATAAAAAGGCACCAGCCACTGATAGGTGCCTTTGAGCTGATCCATGGTATTGCAGGTCAGTTGCGCCCGGCTGAGCCCGCCAAGTTCTGCCAGATGGGTGAAGAAAAGTTCCATCACCGCCCGGGGCGGCGGCGCCTCGAAGGGATGAAAGCCGGCGGGCGTCATGCAGGCCTTGACCGCACCCGGCATTTTTTTGGCCACCATGCGGACCATGTCCCAGGGGTCTTCCTTCATCTCGCGGATGAATTTCTTGAAATAGATGCCGATGACCGGAACCTCGATCACATCCAGCCCGGCCTGCTCCATTTCATCGGCCACGGCCTCAATCATGCCAGTGCGGATATAGGATGCCCATATGCTCTGGCTACCGTC
>CAZBQG010000136.1:2557-12052 GCA_964493945.1 uncultured Rhodospirillaceae bacterium | reverse complement strand
TGGCCGGTAAGCTCTGCCACAAGAACTTCTTCTCCATCGCCTGGCAGAACGACCAGATTCCCATGGCGATGGGCGAACTTCTGAACCGCAAGGGCGTTAAATCCCTCTATATCATTGCGCCCAACTACGCTGCCGGCAAAGACATGTCGGCGGGCGTGGAACGTACCTTCAAGGGCAAGGTGGTGGGCAAGGACATGACTGCATGGCCGCGCCAGAAAGACTGGTCGGCCGAGCTTTCCAAGGTCAAGGCGGCCAAGCCCGACGGCGTCTTCATCTTTTACCCAGGTGGTCACGGCCCGGCCTTCATCAAGCAGTATCAGCAGGCCGGCTTGAATGGGAAAATCCCGCTCTATACGGTCTTCACCCTGGACAGCCTCAGCCTGCCGCGCTTGCAAAAAGCCGGCATGAAGGGCGCCATGGGCACCTACAACACCCAGTTCTGGGCGCCCGATCTGAAGAATGCCCAGAACAAGCGTTTCGTTTCCGCCTTCAAGAAAAAGCATGGCTCCTATCCGTCCCATTACGCGGCCCAGAGCTATGACACGGTTTTCTACATCAAGTCGGCTGTCGAGGCGGTCGGCGGCAACCTGAAAGATATGGACGGGTTGCGCAAAGCGCTGATGAAGGCCGACTTCCCGTCGGTGCGCGGAAAGTTCCGCATGGGATCCAACCATTTCCCGATCCAGAACATGTATTCGCGCCAAGTGGTCACCGATAAAGATGGCAACTGGACCACCTCGATCAGGGAAACGGTCTATAAGGACCATCAGGACCCCTACGCCAAACTGTGCAAGATGTAGGTCTGTCCTGAACGAGCGAGAAAATGCGGGGATGCGAGAGCATCCCCGCTGTCTTGTTTACATGTCGCCCATAATGCTTAACCGATTGGTTTAGCCATGAATTGGCTTTTACTGGCCGAGCAATTCCTCAATGGATTCCAGTTGGGGATCATCTTGTTTCTGCTGGCCGCCGGGCTGACCCTGGTCTTCGGCATCATGGACCTGGTTAATCTGGCCCATGGCTCGCTCTATATGCTGGGCGGTTATTTTGCCGCAACGTTTTCCGATCTCACCGGCTCCTTCATTTGGGGGGTGGCCCTGGCCTTGCCAGTTATGCTGGTCATCGGCGTGGTGCTCGATCTGGTGGCCTTGCGCACTCTTTATCAACGGGATCATCTGGATCATGTGCTGGCCACATTCGGGGCCATCTTGTTTTTCAATCAGATCACCCTGGTGCTCTGGGGGCCGGAAGGGCGGACCATCCCCTTGCCGGGGTTCCTCGATGCCAGCGTGACACTGCCCTTGGGTATCGTCTATCCAGTCTACCGTTTAATGATTATCGGGGCCGGACTTTTGGCCGCCTTGGGGCTTTATATTCTGGTCTCCAAGACGCGCATCGGCATGCTCATCCGGGCGGGAGCATCGAACCGAGATATGGCCGGCGCGCTGGGCGTCAACATCCCGATTCTGTTCACACTTTTATTTGGGCTGGGCGCCGTGCTCGCCGGGTTTGCCGGGATGATCATCACGCCCATCACCCAGGCCGAGGTGGGAATGGGTGAACAGGTGCTTATCCTGGCTTTCGTGGTCATTGTCATCGGCGGCATCGGCTCGATCCGAGGTGCCTTCGTGGCTGCCATCCTTACCGGGCTGATCGATACCATGGGGCGCTCTTTCATTGATGTGTTCCTTCTTGCCTTCGTCTCGTCTCATGCCGCCGAAAGCGCCGGGCCGGCCATATCCTCCATGCTAATTTACGTCCTGATGGCGGCCATTCTGTTTTTCCGGCCGCAAGGCCTGTTTCCACCGCAAGGGGCCTGAGGGGACGGGGGATGGATTTCTCGAGCCTCAAGACGCCGCGCGGTATCTTCAACATATTGCTTTTGGTGATTTGTGCGGTAATGCCCATATTGGGGCCGGCCATCGGCGAACCCTTTTTTGTCGACGTTTTCCGGCGCACCATGATCTGGGCCATCGCCGCCGTCAGCCTCAACCTGATCATGGGCTATGGCGGGATGATCAGCTTTGGCCATGCGGTCTATCTGGGGGTGGGCGGCTACACGGTGGGCATCCTGGCCTTTCACGAAGTGACCAGCGGCTGGATTCAATGGCCCTTGGCACTATTGATTTCCGGCCTCTTCGCTTTCATCTTCGGTATCATCTGCATGCGCACAAGGGGGGTCTATTTCATCATGATCACCTTGGCCTTGGCCCAGATGGTCTATTTCATGAGTGTGAGCGCCGAAACCTACGGCTCCGACGATGGTCTGACGGTCGAGACACGAAGCGACTTCGGCTCTCTTCTCGATCTCGGTAACGATACGGTTCTCTATTATATTATTTTCGTCTCCCTGTTGCTCTGCCTGTACATCACTTGGCGTATCGTCGGGTCCCGGTTTGGCCGGGCGCTCCGGGGGACCATGTCCAACGAAACCCGCATGGAGGCCATCGGTTTTCCCACTTACCGGTATAAGCTCACCGCCTTCATTATTGCTGGCGTCATGTGCGGTTACGCGGGCGTTCTCAGCGCCAATGTGGAAGGCTTCGTCAGTCCCGATATGATGTTCTGGCCCAAATCGGGCGATCTTATATTTATTGTCGTGCTGGGCGGCATGGGCAGCCTTTTCGGGCCGGTTGGGGGTGCTTTGACTTTCTGGTTGCTGTCGGAAATCCTGTCCAACCTGACCGAGAACTGGCATCTGATTTTCGGGCCTTTCCTGGTTGCGATTGTGCTGTTCGCCAGGGGCGGCATTGACGGTTTTTTTGGCGGCAGGGGGAGCGGTCATGGCTGAGCCCATCCTTTCGGTCCAGGGCCTGCAGAAGCATTTTGGAGGAATCCGGGCCACCGATGATCTCAACCTGGACCTCACGGAAGGTGAAATCCATGCCGTCATCGGGCCTAACGGGGCGGGTAAGACCACCTTGATCGCCCAGCTATCGGGCATGTTGGCACCTGATCGCGGCATGGTTCGTTTCGATGGCCAGGACATTACGAAATTTACGGCTCCGGCACGGGTTCAGGCCGGTCTGGTGCGCTCATTTCAGATCACCTCGATTTTCAAGGATTTCAGCTGTATCGATAATGTGGCCCTGGCGGTGCAGGCCCGGGCCGGGCACAGTTTCAGCTTCTGGCAGCCAGCCGGGCAGGACCGGGAATTATTGGGGCCCGCAGAAGCTGCCCTCGAAGAGATTGGCCTGGCTGACCGGGCGCAGGTCCTGGCCGGCAATCTGGCCCATGGCGAGCAACGCCAGTTGGAAATCGCCATGGCGCTCGCCACCCGGCCCAAGCTGCTTTTGCTGGACGAGCCCATGGCCGGCATGGGGCCGGAAGATGGCGCCCGCATGACCCAATATCTGTCCGGTCTAAAAGGCAAATACACCATGCTTTTGATCGAACACGACATGGATGCGGTCTTCACCCTGGCCGACAGCATCACCGTTTTGGTCTATGGGCGGGCCATCGCGTCGGGGCGGCCTGAGGAAATCCGCGCCAACGAAGAAGTGCGCCAAGCCTATCTGGGGGAGGATTGAACCCCATGCTGAGGGTAGAGAACATCGACAGCTCCTATGGCGCCTCCCAGGTGCTGTTTGGCCTGTCGCTCAGTATGGAGGCGGGCGAGGTGATCACGCTTTTGGGTCGCAACGGCATGGGAAAATCGACCACAATCCGCTCCATTATGGGGCTGGTCCGGCCCCATGGCGGCAAGATTTATTTTAACGATCTGGTGGTCCACGGCTTGGCGCCCTTCAAGGTGGCCCAGGCCGGCATTGGTCTGGTGCCCGAAGGACGCCAGATTTTTCCCAATCTTTCCGTCTTTGAAAATCTGGTGGCGACGGCGGCCAACCGTGACGAAAAGACGGATGCCTGGGACCTGGCCCGCATTTTCGATCTGTTTCCGGCGCTGGCCGAGCGCCGCGGCCATATGGGCAATCAGCTATCGGGCGGTGAACAACAGATGCTTGCCATCGGGCGCGCCCTGATGACCAATCCGCAATTGCTAATCCTGGACGAGGCAACGGAAGGCCTGGCGCCCCTCATCCGGGCCGAAATATGGCGCGTGCTGGAACATCTGAAATCTGCCGGGCAATCGATTTTGCTGATCGACAAAAATGTGGATGCCCTGAGCCGCATCGCCGACCGCCATTACATGATCGAAAAGGGCCGAGTGGTGTGGACCGGCTCATCGGAGGAGCTGACCCGGGACGAAGAAGCCCGTCAGCGTTATCTTGGGATTTGAAGAGGCCTCTTTAGGTTTCGTTGCCGCCCCGCTTGCCAATCACTGAATCAACCGGTTTTCGGGGAAGCATATACTGACCGTTGTGCCCGTTCCCGGTTCGCTTTCGACTTCAATTTTTCCGCCATGGGCTTCGATCAGACTTTTTGACAAGGGTAAACCAAGGCCTGCGCCCCTCTGATTGGATGACAGTTGGTTTTCAACCTGGCCAAACATTTCCATCGCCTTGTTCATGCCAATTTCATCCATGCCCAGCCCCGTATCTGATACCGAAAGGATAAAACAGCCATCCTGGTGATGGCCCGCATCCAGATTCACCTGGTCATTCCTTGGAGTAAATTTGACGGCGTTGGACAGCAGGTTGACCAGGATTTGTTTTATCCGGCGCCCATCGGCATAGATGGTTTGATCCGTTCCGCTAATCCTGTTGACCAGACGCACATCCTCCTGGTCGGCGCGCTGTTGGACCAGGCGGATTGAGGCGTCGACAATTTCCGATATGACGGTAGGTTCTTCATGCAGTTCAAGATTACCTGCCTCGATGACCGAAACATCCAGAATATCGGTGATCAAATCCAGGAGGTGGCGCCCGACTCATGAATATGTTCCGCATATTCCTGCTGTTTCTCGTTGGCCAGCTTGCCAAAAACGCTGGATATGGGGGCGTCGGAAAAGCCCAGTATGGCGTTCAGAGGGGTTCTCAGCTCATGGCTCATATTGGCCAGGAATTCGGATTTGGCACGGCTCGCGGCTTCGGCTTCCAGTTTGGCGTTCACCAACTCCATTTCGGTTTTTTGCGCAAGGTCATGCCTCTTAACGTACCCAGGAAAACCGTCCGCTGTTCACTTCCGACTTGCTGACGGTCAGGTCCAGCGGAAAGGTAACACCGTCCTTGCGCCGGCCCAGCTCTTCACGGCTGATGCCCAGAATTTTTGTGTTGCCTGTTGCCAGACACCTGGTGATATGGCCGCCATAGTCGGCTCTGTCCTGCGCGCCCATCAGCATGCCGACGTTCGACCTAACCATTTCTTCCGTTGAATACTGGAACAGGTTTTCGGTTTCGAGATTTACATATTCAATGATGCCGTCACAATCGATGACGACCGCCCCGTCAGCCATATTCTCCAGAACATGCCGGTAGCGTTCCTCGCTTTCCCTGAGCTCGGTTGTTGCCTGCGCTACTTTTTGTTCAAGGGATTCGTTGAGCGATACGATCTTTCCGCAGCGTTCTTCTGTTCCGTAATGTCCTGGATTTGGGATTCTAAATGATGTGGGTTTCCCTCACTGTCTCTGACCACTGTTCGGTTCAGCAATCCCACCTTGGTAGCGATGACCACGTCTTTGCGCCGCTCACCCAAAGATTGAGCCAGGAAATCTTCCGAACGTCCATGATCGGACAGGGGATAGGTGCTGGCCGTATCGAAAAGGTGGTACCCAGATCCAGGGCTTTGTGAACCACGGCCTTACTTTCGACAAAATCCGCCCGCTCGCCGAAATTATTGGTACCCAGCCCAAGTAGGGAAACCGCCATGCCGCATTTGGGGATGGTACTGAGATTCATGGATCTGCCTCCCTAATTCTCCTCCAGCATGGCGCGGGCCTCTGTTTCCAGCTCACCCAATATTTTAACCAATTGCTTGCGCTCTGTAGCGCTGAGGGCGTTCATCAGGCGGGATTCGCGCTGGTCTATGAAGCTCCCGGCCCGGTCGCAAAGGCGCCGCCCCTTGGGCTCCAGCGCCAAGATGTTCTTGCGCCCATCCGCGCCGTCGGCGCGCCGGCGGACCAGGCGCCGCTCCAACAGGCGGGTGATCACCCGGCTCGCATTGCCCCGGTCCATGACCGCGAAATCGCACAATTCGCTGGCCGTCGCCGGGCCCGTGTGTCGCAATCCGGACAGGATGCGCCAATCCATCAGATGTATGTCAAGGCGTCCGGCGAAACCGCGCGACGCCCAGCGCTGCAGCATGTTGGAAAGCGTCGTTATGCGAAAGGCAAGGCGATCTCTGGGGTCCATGATCCATCATAAGAAAAAAAGATTGTACGTACAATAAAAAATGAATAGAGTCCCAACATTGAAATAATGGAGGAGGCTTCCATGAGCGTTGCAAGACGGGCCGTACATGGCCTGACACACCATGAACCCGGCCGGGCCTTTGCCGGCTATACTTTGTTTGCTCCCATGTATGGGAAATCGGTCTGGTTGATCGATATGGCGGGGCAGATCGTGCATCGCTGGGAAATGGAGAACATTCCCGGCAATCACGGAAGCCTTCTGGCCAACGGCAATTTGATGTATGCGGGCAAGCCTATTCCCTCACCCCTGCCGAATTTTGGCGGCAATGGTGGGCAGATCATCGAAGTGGATTGGGACGGAAATATTCTGTGGGAATATCTTGATCCCTATCACAGCCACTGTTTTACTCAGCTTGAAAACGAAAACATCTTCATCGCCCAATGGCGCCCCGTACCCGAAGATATCGCTGCCACCGTCCAGGGCGGCCAGCCGGGCACGGAACGCGAAGGGGTCATGTGGGGCGAAGCCATCCAGGAAATCGACCGGAACACCAAGGAAGTGATCTGGGAATGGCTCAGCTTCGAACATCTGGATGTGGCGGAAGACATCTTGGGCCCCCTTCATCCCCGCGACCGCTGGACCAATGTCAATGCCATCCATGTCATGCCCGACGGCAATCTGCTGGTCAGTTTCCGCTGCATCAACACCATCGGCATCATCGACCGGAAAAGCGGCGAAATCATCTGGCGCTGGGGGCCGGGCCACATCGCCGGGCAGCACAATCCCACGTTGTTGGAGAACGGCAATATCTTGTTGTTCGACAATGGCGCCCACCGGGCCTACACGACCATCGATTTTTCAAGGGTGATTGAGGTCAATCCCAAAACCAACAAGATCGAATGGGAATACAAGGAAAACCCCATCGTCGATCTGAACAGCTTCATCTGTTCCGGTGCCCAGCGTCTGCCCAACGGCAATACCTTGGTTTGCGAATGCACCAAGGGGCGCCTGTTCGAAATCACCCATGAGGGCGATCTGGTCTGGGAATATCACGTGCCTTTTTATTATGAGCACGCCATCTTCGGCACCAACAATATGGTCTTCCGCGCCTATCGATACGCGCCCGATCATGCGGGCATCCGGGATAGGGATTTGGACCCGGCCCGCTATGCCGATCTCAATGCCTTAAGCCCCAAACGCTTTACCCATTCGGATGCGGGCAACACCGCTCAAGGGCTGGGCGTCACCTTCGAGAAGGGCAGCTTCGTTAAGGGAGGGCATTAGGCCAAATTTCTAAATTCCGGCCTTGATTATCCTTAAGGGAAATGTGGCCGGCGCATGTTGGGAATAGATTTTATGTGAATCGACCCGTTGGATATTGAAACCGGCCTCCTGCACCGCCTCCACGGTTCGCCGGTTCCAATTGCAGCCGATCTTGTTTATGCGAAGCCACATCGGATTAAGGATATCCAGCATGGGCCCCACCAGCTAATCTTCGCTGCGCACATGCTCCAATAGGCGAACCTGTCCGCTGGGGCGCAGGACCCGCCTGAATTCCCCTAAGGTCTGCGCGGGCGAGGTGACGCTGCACAGAACGGTAAAGGCGGTGACAGCGGCAAAAATGGCGTTACCGAATGGAAGGCGTTCACCTTCACCTGGAACAACCTTGATTTTGGCCTTAACCCCCTCGGCGGCCTTAAGGGCAGCGGATCTGAAATCATCATCGGGTTCCAGCGCCGTGACATTCGCTCCTGTTCCGTAATATTGGAACGTCGCCCCGCGCCCGTACCGATCTCCAATATGTCGCCTGCAAGATCACCGACCAGGCTTGCGCGTAACTGAGCAAAGCCGTCGGCGTCGATCCCCCAGGCCAATTCCTTTTGAAATTCAACCAGTCCCAATTCAGATTGGCGCTTTTGGACGCCCGGGCCATATCGCAGGAAGTGGTAAATTTCCCTGATCATTTCATGACAACCTTTCCTGATCTTGCTGAGTTGGTATAAAATAGAGCCAGTTTGCAATGTTGGTCCAGCGGGTGGGGAATAAGCATGATTTTTCAACTGCAAAGCGTCGAGGAATTGGCCGGGCGCGTTTTCGACGGCGCGAAGATCGCCGTGCCCGGGGATCGCTTCGGGGTGCCCATGGAACTGAGCCGGGCCCTGGTCCGGAGTGGCGTCAAGGATTTGCATCTGGTGACCGTACCGGCCAGTGGGCTGATGGTGGATTTCCTGATCGGTGCGGGGTGCGTCGGCACTATTGAAACATCGGGCTGCAGCTTGAGCGAATTCGGCGTCGCCAGGCGTTTCATGGATGCGGTCAAATCCGGCTCGGTGCGCCTCATTGATGCTACCTGTCCCGCCATCTATGCCGGTCTGGCGGCGGCCGAGCGGGGGCTGCCCTTCATGCCCATCCGGGGCATTATAGGCTCCGACCTGATTGAGGCGCGCGACGATTGGAAAGTGGTGCAAAACCCCCTGGCAGACGAGGGCGAAGAAGACCCCATTCTGGTGGTCAAGGCGATCAAGCCGGATTTCGCCGTCTTTCACGCGCCCATGGCCGACAGTCTGGGCAATGTGTGGATCGGGCGCGAGAGGGACCTGATCAGCATGGCCCATGCCGCCAAGGAAGCCCTGGTCACAGTGGAAGAAGTCATCGGAGGCGACATGTTCGCCGATGAACGCCTCACTGCGGGCGCCATGTCGGCTCTTTATGTAGGCGGCATTGCCCAGGCCGAAAGAGGGAGCTGGCCCATGGATCTGCCGGCTCGCTATGGGGTCGATCCGGAGCATCTGGCGGAATACGCCAAGCTGGCCGAAAGCCCCGAGGGTTTTTCCCAATATCTGGAGCGCCACGTATTTGGGCGCGGCGAGGCAGCGTGAGTCAGGATTTTCGCCCCGAGGAGTTGCTCATCGCCAATGTGGCCCGGTTGCTGGACGGCTGCGGCCATGTGGCGGTAGGGACCGGCTCGCCTATTCCGGGGACGGCGGCGCTGTTGGCTAGTGCACATGCGCCGGGCGTCATGCGGGTTTCCGTGCTGGGCAGCCGGGAATTCACCTATTGGTCCGATGGCGGGCGGGAATTGTTTGATTGCGCCGCCCAGGGACGCATCAATGCGTTCTTTCTGGGGGGCGGGCAGATCGACGGGCAGGGCAATATCAATCTGGTGGGCATTGGCGGCTATCCCCAATCCAAGGTGCGCTTTCCGGGAAGCTTCGGATCGGCCTCTCTCTATTTCCAGGTACCAAGA
>CAZBQG010000136.1:0-2547 GCA_964493945.1 uncultured Rhodospirillaceae bacterium | reverse complement strand
CCAAGAGTGATCCTGTTCCGCGAAGAACATACGCCGCGCGTCTTTGTCGAAAAGGTGGATTTCATCTCGGCACCCGGCGTCAGCGCGCCCGAAGTCCACCGCCCCGGCGGTCCCCATGCTCTGGTTACGGGCAAGGCATTGTTTTCGTTTGACCGGGACCGGCAGTGCTTTTGCCTGAAAAGCCTCCATCCCGGCATCAGCCTGGAAGAGGTGCAGGAAAATACCGGCTTCGCCTTCGATCTACCGGAAGGTGAAATACCGGAGACTGTACCTCCCACGCCCGAGGATCTGGCTCTCATGCGGGGCCTGGTGGGGCGCCAAGCGGCGGAAACCTATCCCCGGTTCGCATCCAAAGTGCTGGGCGTGGAGCTTTGATATCCTAGAACCGTATGGATAATCTCAATCTCAGGGGACTCTCGGTCCTCATTGAGTGCAGCAATCAGAATATGGCGCTTCTCTTGCGCTCTGCGCTGAAGGCTTTGGGCATTGGCCGGGTTATCGTGGAATCCGATACCCAGACCGCCATGCAAATTATGGCGTCTTCCGTGGTGGATCTGATTTTCTACGATTTGGATACGGGCGAGCCGGAAAAGAAAGCTCTGGAATTCGTGCGCATGGTGCGCTCTGAAAAGGACAGCCCCATCCGTTTGTGCCGATTATTCTTATGTCGGCCAATACCACGCCTAAGACCATCAACGCGGCCCGCGATGCCGGGATCGATGAATCCATGGCCAAGCCGTATCGGCAAAATCATATACCGCTATATTGTCGCCGTGGTTACCAAGCGGCGTGATTTCGTCCGCGCGGCAAACTATTTTGGCCCGAACCGTCATCGCCACTCGGATGAAGACTATGAAGGAAAGGAACGGCGCAAGACCGACGCCGATCTGGGAGAAGCGGAAGCCAGTAAATTCGAAAAAGAGGGTGGCCAGCGGGAAACCTTGAAATTTCTCGATTAAGGCCGCCCGGCTTGCGGGGATGGCTTATTCGGCAGGAGCGGCTGTCCGCGTTTCCTTTTGCGCCTGGGTGCCGGCTCCATCGCCCAGGCCCAGAATGCGCCTGGCGTTGGAGCGGAACAGCTTGTCTTCATCCTCGGCAGACAGTTCCAGCTCCTGAATGAATTTCAAGGCCTCGGCCGGCTCCCAGCAGGGATAATCCGTGCCATACATGACGTGATCAATGCCATAGAAATCGATGGCGAATTTTATGCCTTCAGCATGAGGGGAGACGGTTTCGGTATACATGCGTTTGAGATATTCGCTGGGCGGCAGGGGAAGCTTGGCGGCCTTTGAATTTTTGTCCATGCGGCCGGCCTGATAGGGCAGGGCGCCCCCTGTATGGGACATGAAGACCTTGAGCTTGAGATGGCGTTCCATGATGCCCGAAAGCACCAGCCGGTAGGCCACCACGCTCAAATCAATCACCCGGCCCAGGCTCAGATACATGGCCCCGTTATAGCCATCCAGCATTTTCTTAAAGACACTGTCCGACGGATGTAAAATGAGGGGAATGCCCAATTCCTCGGCCCGGTCATAGAAGGGTTCCAGATACTCCGCATCGATCTGGCCTTCGCCGCCGACGCTGCCCGGAAGGTCCACATCGATCAGACCCAGATCATTGATCGCATGATCCAGAACCTCTATGGCCATGTCCACATCGGTCAGTGGAACGGCGCCACTGGCCCAGACCTGGCCCGGATGGGCGCGCATGGCCTCGGCCACGGTTTCATTGTAATGCATGGCCGAATCCCGGCCTTCGGAGGCGGGCACGTCCGAAAAATGAAACGTGAAGGTGCCCAGCGTGCAGACCATTTCCGCCTCATGGCAGACCCGCCATATGTTCCATATGCTGGACCAACTCGCGCCATTCGGCGCCGGAATTCATGCGCAGCGTACCGTCATGGCGCAAATAGCTGTAGCCACCCTTGTCATTGCGCTCGATCAACGGATGAGAGCTGCGTTTGGCCAGGGCATCGAAGAATTTCCGGGGCCACCAATGAACGTGGGAATCAATGATGTGCATAATTCGCGCTCCTGCCGGTGGGACAGGTTGCTGGTGCATATTATAGCGTGTTTTTATCCGCCAGCGCAATCTGGCAGGCCAGATCGGGAATTAAGGATCGCCTTGTTTTTACCCAATACCCTGTTCGGTCAGGCCATCCGGCCTGGTCCGCATATCGGCCAGCAGGGTCGATACTTCGCGCCAGACGCTGAGCTCGTATAGCTGGTTCAGGCCCAAATAATGGGCCTTGGCAGCGATGGCGACGGCCGTAGCACCTTCCGGACCCAGTTCACTGAGCAGGTTTGAGGCAAATCCGCAAACGTCGGATTTGTCGGTCATGCGGGCTGGCACATCAAACATAACGTTTTCTCCTTTGATGGGATTTATAGGCCCGCAGCCCATATCCGGCAGCGAATCCCAAAACGAATGTAATAAGAGTGATGGCCAGATTCATAGCTTCCTCCTACCGGTAATTTATAGACGTTTTATGACTTTTTTGGCGGTTGTAGGGGCGGTTCGTGAAGAATTGGTTAATGTATTTGGCTC
>CAZBQG010000135.1:0-12078 GCA_964493945.1 uncultured Rhodospirillaceae bacterium | reverse complement strand
AACCTGATACGCCGCTTCTTTTCAAATGTTCAAACACCAGATTCGGCCATAACTCACTTGTCTGCCAATACAGCCCTAAAATCGACCCAAGTGGTAACGAGGCAGCAGATAGTCCACCAAGTAAAATAGCCCATGAAAAAAAATTGGTAATCCATGACAAACCCCATATGCCCTCACCAATTATAGTGGCAAATATTGATTATTAGAACTGATGTTCAGATATTTCTCGTTGTCCACACAGCCAAATGTTAGATTTCATCCACTAGCCGGGCCCGGCTGGGCACTCTAATATGCATCGCCATGATCGACGATATCTATTCCATGGAAGTTCTGAAATTGGCGGGCAACATCACCCGGGCCGAGGGCTTGGCCGAACCGCAGGCCTCGGTCTCCATGTCCAGCCCCCTTTGCGGATCCTCCATCACGGTTGATCTCAATTACGAGGATGGCCGGGTGACGGATTTCGGGCAGCGCATCAAGGCTTGCGCCCTGGGTCAGGCGGCGGCCTCGGTAATGGCCGCCAATGTAATCGGCAAATCCCTGGAGGAACTGATCCTGGTGCGGGACCAAATGGAGGAGATGCTGGAAAATGATGGCCCGCCACCGGATGGCGATTGGGTGGCATTGGCGGCGCTCGAGCCCGCCCGCCGCCTTGCGGCCCGCCACGGGGCCATCCTGCTTCCCTTCCGGGCCGTGATCCAGACGATCGAGGAAATCAGCCCTTGAACTTGGCCGCCGGACGCAATTGGTCATTTGATTTCCCGACCCGTTCGAACTTGCCGTCCTACTGCATCAGCCCCGGCAAGAAGGTGGCGATGGGTGGGTAGAAGGCCATGATGATCACCAAAAGGATGGCCGCGCCGACATAGGGCGCCGCCGCCAGGGACACCTCAGGCAGGGTCGTGCCACGGGGTGCCACCCCCATCATGACAAAGAGTCCCAGACCGAAGGGCGGCGTAGCCAGACTGATTTCGAGTGCCAGCAGCATGATCACCCCGAACCAGATGAGATCGAAGCCCAAATGCTGGGCCAGCGGAAAGAAGACCGGGATGGTCAGCATCATGATCGAAATCTGTTCCATCAGCATGCCCAGGAAAAGAACGATGACAAACATGACGAAGAGGAAGACCAGGGGCGCCACCTGAATGTCGGTGGCCCAGGCCACCATCCCAGACGTGGCGCCGGAAGCCGCCAGGATCTGGCTGAAGGTGGACGATCCGGTAATGATCAAAAAGACCATGCTGGTGACCCGCAGCGCACCGGTGACCGATTTCCGGAAGGCAGTCCAGGTCAGGCCGCGGAAAATCACCGCCAGAATGACCACGCCGAGGGCGCCGAAGGCCGCCGCCTCCGAGGGCGTGGCCAACCCCAAAAGGATCATGCCGACGACCATGAACACTACCAGCCCCATGGGTAGAAGGTGGGTGAAGACCAAGCGGATTTTTCTGGCCAGCCCAACCGGCTCGACGGCGTATCCGGGCGCGGCGTCCGGATCCAGTCTGACCTGGGTGTAGATCAGCAGCGTGTACATGGCGGCGAGCACCAAGCCCGGCAGGACGCCGGCGATGAGCAGCTTGCCGATATCGATCTGGGCCAGGCTCCCGAGGAGGACGGCCAAGGCCGATGGTGGGATGATCATGGCCAGCCCGCCAGTGCCCAGGATGGGGCCGAAGGCCATATGGCGTTTGTAGCCACGCCGCGTCATTTCCGGCACCATGAGGGAGCCCAGCATGGCGGTGTTGGCCATCGAAGACCCGGAAAGGGTCGCGAACACGGTGCCCCCCGCCACGGTCAGGTAGGAGAGCCTGCCGGGCAGGCGCCCGAACAGCGCATCGAAGGCGTCGAACACCCTGGCCGCCACCCCGGTATGGAAAAAAAGCTCCCCCATCAGCAGAAACAGCGGTATGGGGATGAGGGCGAACTTGGTCACCGCGGCAGTGGCGTTGGCGGCCAATTGCTTGAGACCCACCAGGGGCGGAAAGATAATCATCACGCCGACGGCACTGACCGCCAGGAAGGCGAAAGCCACCGGCACGCCCAGCGCCATCAGGACGATGACCATACCGATGAACATGCCGCCGACTTCATACCATTCCATGGCCTACATGCCTTCTTGGCCGGGCTTGTGCCCCTCATACATGTCGTCGGCTCCGATCAGGAAGCGCAGGAACTCCAACGCGGTCAGGGTAAGCCCGGCCACCAGGGCGGCAAACAGTATCCATTTGGGCATATCGATGGAGCGCAGTTCGAAATCGTTCCTGAGATAGGCATCCCAGCCCATGATCAAGGAAAACCATGCGACCGTGAGGCAGATCAGAATGCAGAGTGCGTAGACGAATTTGGCGGCCAGCCAGCGCCCCAAGGGCGGCAGCAGCCGGACAACTGATTCCACGAACACATGACCCTTGAGGCGCACCAGCCACGGCGCCGAGAACATGGCCATGAAAAGCAGCGCGAACTCGGTTACGGCACTGGTCCAATAGGGCGGCTGGAAGCCCAGGATGCGCACGCTGACGTCATAGACGATGGCTATGAAAATCCCCGTCAGCATGGCACCGGCAAGAAATGCCAGCGCCATGACAACGGCGTCATAGCCCTTGATCAGGCTCTTCACTTTTATCCCCTGGACAGGGTGCCTATTACTTGTAGAACTTGGCTCTCAGCGCGTCGTAATTGGCAGCCGCCGTCTTCTTGATGCGGGCCCAGGGTATGGCGTGGGCATCGGCAACGAACTTGTCCCTGACCGCGCCCTTAAGCATCAAAAGCTTGCCTCCGGCCTTTTTCAGCGCCGCCGCGTCACTGATCGCGCGCTTGGCGAAGGCGGCCGAACTTTCCTTTTCGAAGGCAATCGACTGGGCGGTCATGAATTTCTTGCCGGCGGTGGAAAGACCGTTCCACTTGTCCCGGTTCATGATGATCACGATGTCCAACTGCCAGACCTTGGGGTCGATGCGGAATTTGACGAAGCGCTGCAGCCCGAGATCCGTGAAGCCGATGGCCGGCCAGCCAAAACCGTTGACCACCTTGCGTTCCAGGCCGGTATAGATCTCGCCCGCGGTCATCATCACGTTGGTCGCGCCCAAGGAGCTGAACCATGCCCGATAGGGTGGCGCCGAGCGCAGCTTGAAGCCCGAAAGATCGATGGCCCCGTCGGCCTTGCGTTTGGGCGCACTGGCCAGGTAGATGTGAAAGCCGACGCCGCCCGAGCCCCAGGCAAGGAACTTGGCATTGAGCTTTTCCCCGAAGATCCGGTCCAGCAGTGCCGTTCCGCCATTGGCCCGCGCCTCCGCCGGAGACACATTTGCACCGAACAGCACGAAGCCTTCCGGTACCGCGCCCTGGTAATAAGCCGGCGGACCCATGAGCATATCGAAGGCGCCGTTGCGAATGGCGCCGCCCTGCTGACGGGTGGGAGTTACCTCGGGGCCGCCCACATAGCTGATCTTTACCGGCGCGCCACTGATCTTGTTCACCTTGGCGACGAATTTCAAGAACTGCTTGGTGAAAAGCATCTGCTTCGGGAATGCCGATATCGCCTTGAGGTTGGTTTGCGCGCGAACCTCGGCCGGTGGCGCCAATGCGGCAATCAAAGCGGCCAGCCCAAGCGTCAGGCCTATCTTGTGCATCTTCATGAAACGTCTCCCCCTCGTATTAAATTAAATGATTTGGACAACTCTCATAACCGGTACGGATGATAATCGAGAAACCCGGACCGGGAAACCACAAACCCCATTTTTATTCAGGCGATCAAGGAAATCAGCCCTTGAATTTGGCGGCCAGGGCGTCGGCGCCGCGTGTCAGGATGGCAAGATCAGTGCCCACCGCGACGAACTGATAGCCCCAATCCAGAAAGCGCCTGGCTTCTTCCTCATTGCCGGTCAGGATGCCGGCGGGCTTGCCCATGGCGCCCAGGCGTTTGGCCGCATCCTGAATATGGGCCTGCACTTCGGCATGCCCCGGATCACCGGCATGACCCAGAGATGCCGCCAGATCGGATGGGCCGATGAAGACCCCGTCCACGCCGTCAACCCCGGCGATTTCCTCAAGGCGGCTGATGGCATCGCCGGTCTCCACCTGGACCAGCAGGCATATTTCATCGGCGGCCGTTTTCAGATAATCGCCGACCCGGCCATAGCGCGCCGCCCGCCCGCTGCCGGTAACACCCCGGATGCCGGCCGGCGGATGGCGGGTCTGGGCGACGGCTGCCCGGGCCTCTTCGGCAGTTTGCACATAGGGCACCAACAGGCTTTGGGCGCCGATATCCAAAAACCGCTTGAACAATACGGCATCATTCCAGGCGGGCCGGACGATGGGGCTCGCCCCACTGGCGCTGAGGGCCTGAAGCTGGGAGAGAACGCCGGGGAGTTCGTTAGGCGAATGTTCCGTATCCAATAAAATCCAATCGAAGCCGCTATCGCCCACGATGTCGGCAACGATATTGCTGGCCAGGCTGCTCCAAAGGCCGATCTGAGTCTGGCCGTCGGCCAATGCACGTTTAAAAGCGTTGCGTTTCAGTTCCATGATGCTCTCCCTATATTTTTGCTGCCTTGGCCCCCAATGCCTCGCGCCGGGCGGCGAAGGTGACGGCGCAGAATATCATGCCGCCGCCCACCCATACCCAGATGCCGGGGATCTCGCCGAAGCCGATGAAACCGACCAATGCGGCCCACAGCAAGCGTGTAAAGGTGAAAGGCTGCAGCGCGCTCACATCGGCCATCTTGAAACATGTGAACAATATAAAGTGTGCCGAGCTGATGGCCATGCCGACGCCTGCCAATAAAAGCCATTCATTGGCGGTGGGCCATTGCCAAACCATCAAGGCGGGTACCAGCATGAAGGGCACCATCAGACTGGTCAGGTAGAAAACGGCCAGTGCGGCCTCGTCCGTGCTGGCCAGGGATTTGCCGATCAATTGTGAGATGGCCGTGCTCAGGGCCGAGACCAGGACCAGGATAAAGCCGAACTCCAAGCTTTGGAATCCGGGGCGGATAATAACCAGGGCCCCGGCCAGGCCCACAACGACCGCCCCCCAGCGCCAAAAGCGGATGCGCTCGCCCAAAAAAAGTGCGGCGCCGATAATGACGAAAATGGGCGTCACCATATTGACCGCCGTGGCGTCAGCCAGAGGCACCATGGTGATTGCCGTGAACCACGAAAGGATGGCGCCGGCGTTGAACCCGGCCCGCAGGAAATGGGTGCCGAAGCGCCGCGTCGCCAGCACCCTCAGGCCCCGCCTGGCCAGCCAGGGTGCGAACATGAGCGGCGCGAAACTGACTGAAATGAACGCGATCTGGAGGGGCGGCAGGGTGAGCGCCAGGGTGCGTACGAAGCCATGAAGCGTGGAAAAAATCCCGGACGAAAAGATGACCAGGAAAATGGCCAACAGTTCGATGGAGATTTTTCTTTCGGTGGCGGGCAGGGAACTCAAGCGAATTTCATCTTCAGGATTTTTTCCGCGTTGCGGTAGCCGATATTGGCGCGCGTCGGCGTCCAATTCCATCCCGTCCAGCACCTTGGCGCATTCCATGGGTTTGCCGAAGGGTGAATCCGTGGCGAAGACCACATTCTCGGAGCCGAAAAATTCGATGCCGCAGCGCACCGCCGATTGCAGCCCGCCGATGGCCGTATCGCCGTAAAACATGTGCAGATAATCGCCGAAGGCCCTTTGAGCTTTTTGCGCTCCTCCATATGGTTCTCATCGGGCGTACCCTTGTAGGCATGGGTGAAGCCGATGGCGGCGCGCTCGGCGAAAAAGGGGATCATGCCGCCCAGATGATGGGTGATAACCCGCATGCCCGGATAACGGTCGAACATGCCCGTCGCCGCCATGCGGATCATGGCCACCGTTGTGGCACAGGGCCAACCCATGGACGCCCAGGTGGCGTAGCGGGCAAATTCCTCCCCCTCGTAATCTTTGGTTAAATGAGTGCGCTGGGGATGCATCCAGATGGTCGCGTCTTCTTCGTGGAGGGCATCAAACACAGGTGCGAAGCGTGGATCGTCCAGGGCCAGGCCGGTGGCATTGGTGTTGAGTTGCACCCCCTTGGCGCCCAGATCGCGCATGAGCCTGTGCACCTCGTCGACCGAAGCCTCAACGTTATGCAGCGCCAGCGAGCCGGCGAAGGCGGGAAAGCGGTCCGGATGAGCGTGCTGGGTTTCGGCCAGGGCATCATTGACGATGCGCGCCGCCTCGGCGCCTTGTTCTGGCGAGTCCATTTCCTCCAGCGGTGGATTGGAAGACATGATCACATGGGGAAACCCGCCGATCTCATCCATTTGGCGGAACCTGGCATCCACATCGTGCAAGGAGTCGGCCATAAGTACGCCGTCTTGGAGCTCGCTGCAGCGGCTGTTGAGTTTGACCAGGTTATCCAAGGCCTGGTCCGGCACGAAATGGGCAAACATATCTATCAGCATGGCGGCTCCCCAGATTATGTGGGCCAAAGTCTAGCATAGGGTCCCCGTTATTTCATTTATTCCTTCCGTCCACGGGGTTTTGGGCTTAATCTCGTTCCTCAATTGGTTTGATCGTGGAGGAGGGGGCAATGGCGACCTATAAGACAACCTGCAGGCTTTGCCTGGTGCGTTGCGGCATCAATGTGGAAACCCAGGACGAAATTGCCTCGGGCGCCATTCCCAATATCAAGGCGGGCGAGATCACCCGCATGATCGGGGACCGGGATCATCCGTTGTCCAAGGGGTATCTTTGCGTCAAGGGCAAGGCCTCCATGGACATCATGGATTCGCCCAGCCGCGTCATCTATCCGCAAAAGCGCGTTGGTGAACGGGGCTCCGGCCAATGGCAGCGGGTCAGTTGGGACGAGGCCCTGGACGATATCGCCGGACGCCTCGACGCGATCATTGATGAACATGGCGCCAGCGCCGTCGCCACTCAGGCCTTGCCGCCGAAGGATTATTTCGTCTTCGACTTATTCCTCAAAGCAATCGGCTCTCCCACCTCCTTCAAACATGATTCCCATAACTGCTTCACGCCCCAGCTTATATCCGATGTTCTTACCTTTGGCTGCCTGACCACCTATCCCGCCTATTACGATGTGGACGCCAGCGATGTGGTTCTCCTTTGGGGCATCAACATGCTGGAGACCAACGGCTCCAAGGGCGTCCGCGTGCGCGAAGCCCAGCGCAAGAAGGGCGTTATTTCCATCGTCGTCGATCCGCGCCCGACCCAGTCGGCCAAGGAGGCCGATCTGTGGCTGCCCATCCGTCCGGGCACCGACGCGGCACTGGCCATGGGCATGATCAACATCATGATTTCAGAAGGCTGGTATGACGAGACCTTCATTGCCGATTGGACCCTGGGCTTCGATGAACTGAAGGCGAGGGCGGCCCAGTATCCGGTGGAACGGGTGGCCGAAATCACCTGGATCAAGGCCGAGGATATCCGCGAGGCAACGCACCTTTTCGCAACGGCGGATAATTCGGCCATGTACACCTTTATTGGCGCGACCATGGGCGGCAACTCCATTTCCACGTTGCGCCTCATGGGCTTTCTGCCGGCTCTGACAGGTAGGTTCGATACAGCCGGCAATAACGGTTTTCTATCGCCGCTCCAGGTCCGCATGCCCGGTTATTACACGCCGGCTGGAGGCGCCTCCAAGACTCATCTCAGGGACAAACTGGGGGCCGAGAAATTCCCCCTGTTCGCCGGACCGGATGCCGTGACCACGCCCTATTCCCATCCACGCCAGGTGATCGACGCCATGCTGACGGGCGAGCCGTATCCTGTGCGCGCCCTATGGACCGACTGCAATCCCATGATCGGGCTGGAGGACAGCTATGCGGTGCGCGATGCCCTGAAGAGTCTGGATCTGTTGGTTGTCTCGGAAATATTCGAATCCCCCACGGCCCATCTGGCGGACTATATATTGCCCATCACCACCCATCTGGAATCGGACGCCATCACCGAATATTCGGCGCTCGACCTGATTTCGGCCAGGGTGCGTTGTATCGAGCCCCGGGGCGAGGCGCGCGAAGAGGGCGAGGCGGTTATCGAAGTGCTCAAACGCATGGAACATGGCGAAAAGTTGCCTGTTTCAACCTACAAGGAGATGCTCGATTACCGGCTTGAGCCAATGGGCGTGACCTTCGACGAGTTCGTTGCGATGGGCTCCATCCAAGGCCCCGTGGAGCACCAAAAATACCTGGCGGGCAAGATGCGCAAGGATGGCCGGCCGGGCTTCAATACCCAATCAGGTAAGATCGAGTTCGTCTCGACGAAGCTGGACGAGCATGATTACGATCCCCTGCCCGATTTTGTGGAACCGCCCCTCAGCCCCTATGGGGATCCGGAACTGGCGAAAGAGTATCCTCTCATCCTCATCAGCGGCACGCGCTCGGTCGAGTTTTATTCCACATTGGGCATCGAGGTCCCCAGGCTGCGCAAGCGGCGCCCCTTTCCGGGCCTGGAAATGAGCCCGGTGACGGCCGCCGAATATGGGCTGGCGGATGGCGATTGGGTGCGCATCGAGGCGCCGACCACGGACAAAACCATCAAACGCCAGGTGATCATCCTGGAAGGCATGGACCCGCGCATGGTCAATGCCGAAGGACTTTGGTACATGCCGGGTTGTGAGGATTTGGTGGAAGGAGCCCTCGAGGTGGGGGCCAATGTGCTTAATCCGCTACGCGACGACGTGGATCCGGTGATCGGCGGCTCCATCGCGCGCTGCATAATTTGCCGCATATCAAAGATCGATGACGCGGCGCCGGCAATCGCCGCAGAATAAGGCTGCTTTCTTTTGTTGGCTAATTGTCTGGACGGCGCAAGGCCGGGATCGCCGTGCAAGCGGTCGCCGCGCCAGGCCACAAGGCCGTCCGGGCCTTACTTTTGCAGAGGCTTGACGTTGGGCGCTTTTGCACGTCAGTCTCAACAGGCCGGAAAAATTGCACAAGCTCTGTTTTCGCCATGGGGGTAAGTCCACGGCGCATGTCTTAACTTAAGCAGTGGACCACTAGCTGGGGCCAGGCCAGGGGAAAAATGAAATTTTCGCTCATCCTTCGCGGGCTGCTATTGCTTTTGCGCATCGCCGCCCGCCTATATCCAGCCTTCAGAATGCGCCTGGCGGAAAAATCCTTCACCGCCCTGATCCGCACCAAGGACGGAAAGATCGGAAGGTGGTTTACCTTCGGCGGTGCCAAGCTGGTCTCCGGAAGCGGTCTCCATCCCGATGCCCAGGTGGTTCTCTCCTTTCAAAACGCCAAAATCGGTGCGCGCCTGCTCATGCCGCCGGTGGACTGGATGGAACAGACCAGCGCCCAGAAGAACTTTGATTTGACCCTGGAAGGTACGGACGAGTTGACCTACTGGTTCGCCCAGACCCTGATGATCGCCCAGCGGTCCGGCTGGAAGTTCGGCACAGATTTGGGCGGCGGAGTTATCCGCTACACTAACATGACCAATGGCGGTCCGTGCTTCGTCCAGGTAAAGGACGGCAAGATCCTGCGCATGACGCCCATCGAATTCGATCAGACCGATCCTCCGCCCTGGACCATCGAGGCGCGCGGCCGGCGCCTTACTCCGCCCCGCAAGACGACCATGTGTCCCCACGGGATGAACTGGAAAAGCACGGTCTATTCGCCCGACCGCCTGCTCTATCCCATGAAGCGAATTGATTTCGATCCCAAGGGCGAACGCCACCCTGAAAACCGGGGCAAATCCGGCTATGAACGAATCAGCTGGGACGAGGCCGCCGATCTGGTGGGCGACGAGATCAAGCGGATGAACACCGAGCATGGGCCCGGTGCCATCACCTTCAACCACGGCTCGCATCATAGCTGGGGCAATATCGGCTATTTGTTCAGCACTCTGGTCCGTTTCGCCAATCTTGTCGGCCACACTAAGATCGTTCACAATCCGGATAGTTGGGAGGGGTGGTTCTGGGGGGCCATGCACCATTGGGGAAATTCCATGCGCCTTGGCCTGGGCGAAGGCTATGGCACCGTCGAGGATTTGCTGAAGGAAGCCGAGATGGTGGTCTTCTGGTCCAGCGATCCCGAATCCACCTCCGGTATCTATGGCGGCCAGGACGGCACGGTGCGTCGCGCCTGGCTGAAAGAGCTGGGTATCAAGACCGTCCATATCGATCCCCATTTCAACCACACGGCGGCCTTTCTGGGCGGTAAATGGCTCGCCCCCAATCCGGGAACGGATGCGGCGCTGGCCATGGCCATCGCCCATCTATGGATCACGGAAGGGCTCTACGACAAGGAATTCGTCGCCGAGCGCACTGTCGGTTTCGAGGCCTGGCGGGATTACCTGCTGGGCGTCGAGGACGGCGTCGCCAAGACGGCGGAATGGCAGGAAGCGGAAACCGGCATCGGCGCCCATGTGGTGCGCGCATTGGCCCGCGAATGGGGATCCAAAAAGACCTATCTCGGGGCCGGTGGGCTGGGCATTGGCTGGGGCGGCGCCTGCCGCAACGCCAATGGTATCCGCTGGGCGCGGGCCATGGTCTGCCTGCTGGCCATGCAGGGATTCGGCAAGCCCGGCGTCAATATGGGCAATCTGCAATGGGGAGCGCCCCTGGACCTGTCCTTTTGGTTCCCGGGTTACGGCGATGGCGGCATATCGGGTGACCTGATGAATACGGCGCTGGCCATCCAGCTCTATCAGCGCATGCCCCAGCTGCCCACCGCCAATACCTCCATGCAGAAGATCCCAAGGGTGCAGTTGCCCGAGGCGATCCTCAACGGGCGCGTCGAGGGTTACCCCCGGGACGGCCTCTCGCTGCAGGGCCAGTTCGCCAAAATCAGGTATCCGGCGCCGGCCCATTCACCGGTGCGCATGCTGTACAAATACGGCGGATCAAATCTGAGCACCATGCCCAACGCCAACCGTTACGTCGAAATGTACCGCTCGCCTAACCTGGAATTCGTCGTCAATCAGTCCATCTGGATGGAGGGCGAGGCCCAGTTCGCCGATGTCATCTTGCCCGCCTGCACCAGTTTCGAGCGCTTCGATATCTCGGAATGGAGCGGCTTCGGCGGTTACGGCCATCACGGCCAGACCCAGGTCAATCACCGGGTCATCACGTTGCAGCACAAATGCATCGAACCCTTGGGCGAGTCCAAATCCGACTACGACATTTTTGTTGAAATATCGAAACGGCTGGGCCTCAGCGCCTACTTCTCGGAAGGCATGAGCGAGCTGGATTGGGCCAAACGGATGTTCGATGCATCGGACCTGCCGGGTATTACGTCCTGGCGGAAATTCCTGCGCAAGGGCTATGCCGTGATCGCCGCCCCGTCGCCCGGAGAACGCCCACCCGTGGCCTTCAACTGGTTTTACAAAGGCCGCAAAAAGGACGCGCCGGAACCATATCCACCACCCTCTGAATATAACGAAGAATTTTTGGACGGCCTGCAGACGCCTTCGGGAAAGTTCGAATTTGATTGCGCCAGCCTGATGGCGTTCGATGCAAACGACGAGGAAAGGCCACCCATCCTCAAATACGCGCCACCATGGGAAGGGCCGCGAACGGCAGGTTTTGACAAGTTCCCTCTGCAATTGGTCTCGCCCCATCCGCGCTTCAGCTTCCACACTCAAGGCGACGGCAAGGACAGCGCGATTATGGATATCGAGGACCACCGCGTCCTCATTGGCGGCCATTATTACCTGGTCTTGCGGCTCAATCCACGAGATGCGGGCGCGCGTGGCATTCGCCGCCGCGACCTGGTTCGGGTGTTCAACGACCGGGGCGCGGTGATCTGCGCGGCCCAACTCACCGAGAGGGTTCCCCCTGGGGTAATCCATGGCTACGAATCCTCGGCCGTTTATGACCGGGTGGATGAAACCGAACATTCAGCCGAGCGCGGCGGTTGCCTCAACCTTTTGACGCTGGAACGCTCGCAAATCAAGCAGGCCGAAGCAATGGCCCCCAGCCTTTGCCTGGTAGAGGTGGAAGCCTGGGCCGAAAGCGCCTGATCAAAACGCCAAGCCCGTCACTCCGGCAAACCGGCCTCGCGCAGCGCCCTAATTGTCTGGACGGCGCAAGGCAGGGTCTGCTAGGTTCTGTACTCAATTACCGCCTGATTAACCAGCTTGTGATTCAAACACCG
>CAZBQG010000134.1:0-12132 GCA_964493945.1 uncultured Rhodospirillaceae bacterium | reverse complement strand
CCTGAAAACCAGATAAAATTATAGTAAACTGGATCAGTTATAGGGGGGCAGGACAGATTGCTTTTTCATCGCGGTGACACGCTTCAGACGCCGACGCCGGTTGCCAGCCAATAGGCGCATTCGGGGCCCAACTCCTCGAGGGCGCGCTTTTCGTATATCTCAATATCGTCGGCCGTCAAGGTGTCGGCCCAGCGCTTGTTGGTGCCCTTGTTGACGAAAACCTGCGCGCCGCCATCCCACAGGGCGCCGCCCATGGGCGTGCTCAAGGTGGCATTGTTTTTCATGTATTCAAAACCACACTGATGGACCATTTGTTCCCATTTGCCCTTGGTCAGCCCATTGACGTCATAGCCAAGGAATTCGCCTATCTTCTGCATCTCGCCCGCCATGTCGTTCTTCAAGGTCTGATAATGGATGAAATGGACATTGGGCAGATGCCGGATTTCCCACCAGGTGCGGATATTTTCCCAGAACGGCCAAAAGGGAAATCCGTCTTCACGCAGCCAGTCATGGAAATATTCCCTTAAATCATCGGTCCGGGGCGGCTCGATGATCGGTCCGAATTTGACCGGTAGGGCATGCAACCCGTCATAAAGCACATTGTTCAGATTGACATGATGATTATACATGCTCCAAACGCAGTCCCGTCCGTCCCGGGCGATATAGATGTATTTGACCTGGGGAGAAAAGCGCAAGGCATCCACCGGCAGATGGGTTTTCAAGAACCGCCGATGTTCCTGGGCCTCGATCATGGGCATTTTCACCTCCAGGGGCGGCAGGCGGAAATCGACCCATTGGGACATGTCGCCGATGGGCAGCCCCGCGGTTTCGCCGTTGAAGATGAACTGGGCGATGATCTGCTGCACCCAGGTGGTGCCCGATTTGGCCCAGGTGGCGATGATGATATCATCATTGCGGAACTTGAAATCATTCCAATATGAGGAGTCCATACAGAAAATCTGCATCTCCCGGGTTTTCACCGGCCCGCTGCTGAACTGATCCATCAATCAAACTCCCTCTTTTACCGTCGGACACCTCGCCCGGTAGTCCCAGCATCCCTGCAATACATTTGCACTCCAGAAATATACCGGATAATCTCGCCGATGTAAGAGCGGATATGTGTTGGCTTCTGACATAAAAATAATCCAAGCCACATATTGCTACTTAGAGGCATTTTAATCTGAATGGGAGCGAACTGATGAATAAACGTAATTTTTTATATTTGGCAATCGGCGCGGCCTTGGCCGTATTCGCCGGGCTGGGTCCGGTACAGGCCGAGGAGTTCATAAAAATCGGCGTGGTCGGCCCGAAAACAGGCCCCCTGGCCGGCGGCGCGACGGTCACTCATTTCCCCAACTTCAAGCTCTGGGCCCACGAGGTCAACGCCCGCGGCGGCCTCAACGTCAAGGGCAAGGGGAAAATGAAGATCAAACTGATCGAATATGATGACCGGACCAATCCCGGCGAGACCATCAAGGCGGTTAACCGTCTGGCCACCCAGGACAAGGCTCATTTCATCATGGCCCCCTATGGGACCGGCTTCAACCTGGCGACAGCGCCGATTTTCGCCAAACACGGCTATCCCCAATTTGCCGTTGCCGCGGTGACCGACAAGATCAAGGTGCTGACCAAGAAATTTCCGACCATCTTCTTCTTTATCGGAGATACCACCTCTTACGCCCGTTCGGTGGCCGAGGTGATGGCCAAGCTGCGCAAGGAAGGCAAGATCAACAACCGCGTCGCCATGGTCAATGTCGGCGACACTTTCGGTATCGAGCTTGCCAATGCGGGCCGTCCGGTGTTCAAAGAGTTCGGTTTCGACATCGTTTACGACAAGTCCTATCCGTTGGGTACCCAGGATCTGGCGCCGGTGATCAAGGCGGCCAAGGCGGCCAAGCCCGATTCCTTCGTTGCCTGGTCCTACCCGCCAGATACCTTCGGCCTCGCCAAGCAGGCCAAAATCGAAGGGCTCAACGTCAAGGTCTATTACTCGGCCGTCGCCACCGCCTTCCCGGCCTTCGGCAAGGTCTACGGCAAGTCGGCGGAGAATATCCTTGGCGCCGGCGGTGTTCTCAATACGCCCGCGGTACAGAAATACATGGCCGCCCACAAGAAGGTGACCGGCGTCGCCGCCGACTTCTGGGGTAGCGCCGTTTACTACGCGGTAACTCAGTTGCTCAGTGAATCCATCGAAGCCGTGGGCCTCGACCGGCGGAAAGTGACCGAATATGTCAAGTCCCGCACCTTCGACACCATCATCGGCAAGGTTGACCTGAGCAATCAGAACCACCCCGTGTTCTGGACGGTCGGTCAATGGCAGAACGGTGTTTTCGAAGGCGTCAAGGGTGTCCGTACCACCGGCGAGAAATCCGTCAAGCTGAAGACCGGCTGGTAAGCCGAGACAGGTTCCGCCCGGCGCCGGATTTCGATCCGCGCCGGGCAATATTTTTTTGCTTTTGGTCGCGGCGTAATGGAAATCATCATCATCGGCCTGCTGCTGGGCGGCACCTATGCCTTGATGGCCATGGGGTTGCAGCTTCAATACGGTGTTGCCCGGATCATGAATCTGGCCAGCGGCGAGCTGCTCATCGCCGGCGCCTTCGGCACCTTCTGGTTTTTTTCCGGGTTCAAGGCGAGCCCATTTTATGCGCTCATTTTCATTCTGCCCCTGGCCTTCATCATCAATTGGGGTATTTACCGCTACCTGATGCTGCCGCTTGTGAAGCGGGCCAAGAGTCAAGGCCATCTGGAGGTGGACAGCATTCTCTCCACCTTCGGCATCAGCTTCATCTTTATCGGTATTCTGCTGGCGGTGTTCGGCGGCGATTACCTCAACTATTCCTATCTCGATGAAGCCTATGTTTTGTTCGGCGAGAAATACGGCCTCAATCGCATCGCCGCCTTCATCGGCGCCGCGTTGTTGAGCATCGGCCTCTATTTCTGGCTGACCCACACCCGCGCCGGATTGCGCTTGCGTTCGGTGGCCGTCAACCGCCAAGCGGCAGGATTGGTGGGGATCAACGTCATCAATACCTCGGCCCTGGCTTTTGCCCTGGGCGGCTCGGTGACGGCGGCCGGCGGCATGCTGCTCAGCATGTTCCTCACTTTCGATGCCTCGCTCGGCGTCATCTTCACATTGAAGGCGCTGGTCATTGTTATCATGGGCGGCGTCAGCGACATCCGGGGAACCGTCGCCGCCGCCTTTTTACTCGGCATGGCGGAAACCGCCGTTGCGGTGCTCATCGATCCCGGCCTGACGCTGGCGGCCGCCTATATTCTCTTTTTGATCATCCTTCTGGTGCGCCCCGAAGGCCTGTTCGGGAGGCGCTCGGCATGACAAAAAAAGAAAAACGTGGCTTGGCGGTCAGCGCCGTACTGTTCGTCCTGGCGGCCCTCCTGCCCTTCACCGGGTCCGGCTATTGGCTGTCCATAGGCGTTTCACTGGCCATGTACACCGTGCTGGCCACCGCCTGGGCCATGTTCTCCGGGCCCACCAATTACATTTCCCTGGCCTCGGCCGCCTTTTTCGGTGTCGGCATGTATGTGGTGGCGGGGGGCATCGAAGTCCTGCCATTTCCGGTGCTGGTTCTGCTGGCGGGCCTGGCCGGCGCCGTGCTGGCCTTTTTCGTTGGCCTCGCCACGCTCCGCATATCGGGCGTCTATTTCGTCATTTTCACCCTCGGCATGGCGGAACTGGTCCGCCAGTTGATGGTCTGGGGGCAGGCCAAGATGGGGTCCCAGGCGGGGCTTTACGTGCTGACCGATTTTACCGAGGAAGTGATCTATTGGTGGCTGCTGATCCTGGCCCTCTCGGTCTACCTGATCGGTTGGTGGATAGGCCGCTCACGGCTCGGCTTCGCTCTGCGCATCATCGGCAATGACGAGACGGTTGCCAAGCAGGTCGGGATCAATACGGCCCTTGCCAAAGTCACGTTATTCGTTATTTCCGCTACCTTTGCCGCCATCGTCGGTGCCCTGGTCGCACCCCGTTGGAACTATGTGGAACCGACCCTGGCGTTCAGCCCGTTCATCTCCTTCCAGGTGGTGATCATGGCGCTGCTGGGCGGCGTGCATCGTCTGTGGGGGCCTCTGATGGGGGTTATCCCCTTTACCATTCTGTGGGAGCTCATCAACTCCGCCTTCCCCACCCAGACGACCTTGCTGCTGGGTGCTGCATTCCTGCTCATCGTTTATTATATTCCCCACGGCGTGGCCGGCGTGATCGAGAATAATTTTGCCAAATACCGACGGCCTCCCGCCGGGCAGCCGGGAGAGGATGGGGCCCATGGATAGCCGTCCCCAAATCCCGGGCCAAGGTGGCAACGGCCAAATACGGCCATCCGGCGCCAGCCGCGCCAACGGGGCCCTCACCGTCAGCCGCGTGACCCGGCGTTTCGGCGGTCTGGTGGCGGTCGAGGACCTGTCCTTCGAATTGGCGGAAAACGAGGTGCTGGGCCTGATCGGCCCTAACGGTTCGGGTAAAACGACGATGATGAACCTGATCTCCGGTGTCTTGATGCCGGACAGCGGTTCGATCCGCCTCTACAACGAAAGTATTAGCCGCCGGCCGGCCAATCACATTGCCCGCCTGGGCATCGCCCGCACGTTTCAGATCGTCCGCATCCTGCCCAGCCTGACGGTACTGGAAAACGTTGCCGCCGGCGGCGTCTTCGGCCATGACCGGCGGTGGGGACATGATCTGGAAGAGCATGCCCGGCTGATGCTGGAGCGGGTCGGCCTGGAGGAAGCCAAACGCACACCCGTTTCGGCGCTGACCTATATTGATCAGAAGCGGATGGAGTTGGCCCGCGCACTGGCCGCCAATCCCCGGGTGCTTTTGCTCGACGAATGGTTGGCCGGGCTCAATCCGACGGAGCTGCTCACCGGCATCCAGCTCATCCGGGAACTCAAGGATGAAGGCCGCACCATCATCGTGGTCGAGCATGTAATGGATGCGATCCGCTCACTTTGCGACCGTTGCGTGGTCATGAACAGCGGCGTCAAGATCGCCGAGGGAACTACCGGCGAGGTGTTAGCCGATCCGGCGGTGGTTCGCGCCTATCTGGGGGACGAGCATGTTTGAAGCCCAGAACGTTTCTGTTTTCTATGGCCGCCACCGCGCCGTCGAGGGAGTCTCGATCAGTGTCGAGCGGGGCGAGATCGTCGCCATGCTGGGCGCCAACGGTGCGGGCAAGAGCACCTTCCTGCGTGCCATCGGCGGGCTGACACCGGCCAGGCCGGGCTGCGATATCCGCATGGATGACAACGATATCTCCCACCTGCCGCCCCACGAGATCGTCGAGGCGGGTATCGCCCTGGTGCCTGAGGAGCGGGGAATTTTTGCCGACCTGACGGCGGAGGAAAACCTCTATCTCGGCGCCAATCCGCTGCGGGCCAAGGCCTTCGAGGCCGAAAATCTGGACAAGGTATTCCACCTCTTTCCCCGTCTGGCCGAGCGCCGCAACCAGATTGTGAGCACCATGAGCGGCGGGGAGCGTCAAATGGTAGCCATCGGACGGGCGCTGATGTCACAACCGGCTATCCTCATGCTCGACGAGCCATCCCTGGGCCTGTCGCCCATTCTCACCAGCGAACTGTTCCGCACCCTTAGCGAGATCAAGGATACAGGCGTGGGTATCTTCCTCGTCGAGCAAAACGCCAAACAAAGCCTGGCCATCGCCGATCGCGCCTATCTTTTAGATAACGGCCATATCGCCGGCGCCGATACGGCCCAGGCCCTGGCCAAGGACGAGCAAGTGATCAAATCCTATCTCGGCGGCGCCGAGAAGGTGGTCAATGCACCGGCGCCGTCCTCGGCGCAAGAGGTACCCACACCCGTGCTTGGAATCAATGCCGGCAACCGGGGAGAGGCGCGCACCGACATCGAACAGGTCCTGCCTTTCAGTATTTCCGAACTGGTGGAGGGCGCCACCTTTGCCCAATCGGAACATGTCAAAGGTTCAAGGCCCAACGGGGATGCACCCGCCGCGCCCTTTGCGCCCGCTCCGGCCCCGCGCGAGCCGGTCAAAACAATCGAATTGGATGATCTGCAAAAAATGCTGGCCGGCATGGAAGAGGCAGCCGCCCGCGCGCTGGGCCGCCCGAAACGTCAGGGAGAATAAAATTGAACGAAATGAGGATAAAAAAGGGCTAAAGTGAAAGCCTGGAGCAAGAAATGAATAAAATATTCGATGGCATCTATGTGGCGGGCCGCTGGTCCTCGACCGGCCGGACATTTCCAGACATGAACCCGTCCGACAGTTCGGTCTGGGCCGACGTCCCGGACGGCGGACGCCTCGAGGTCCGCGCCGCCATCGACGCGGCCCATGCCGCCTTTCCCGCATGGTCGGCGCTTAACTTCAACGAGCGTGCCCATTATATGCTCAAGATCGCCGAGGTCTTTGAGAAGCGCAAGATGGACATTACCGAGGCGTTGAAGGGCGAGGGAGGTGGCTGGTTCGGCAAGGGCATGTTCGAGACCGCCTATGTACCTGAAATTTTTCATGCCGCGGCGGCCTCGAATTATGCCCCCATCGGCGAGGTCATTCCTTCGGATTCTGGCAAGCTGTCCATGGCCATGCGCCGTCCCATGGGGGTCATCTCGGTGATCAGCCCATGGAATTTTCCGGTCCTGCTGACCGGGCGCGGCATTGCCTTTGCATTGGCCGCGGGCAATACGGTGGTCCTCAAGCCGTCCGAGGAAACGCCCTTTTGCGGCGGCCTTCTGTTCGCCGAGGTGTTCGAGGAAGCCGGCGTTCCAGACGGCGTACTCAACGTGGTCACCTGCTCCAGGGACAATGTGATCGAGGCCGGTGAGGAACTGATCGATAACCCCCTGGTCAAGGGCATCTCCTTTACCGGCTCCACCGCCGTCGGGCGCCAGATCGGAGCGCGGGCCGGGGCTCACCTGAAACGGTGCTGTCTGGAGCTTGGCGGCAAGGATGCGCTGATCGTCTGCGACGATGCGGATATGGAGCGGGCCACGACGGCGGCCAATTTCGGAAGCTTCATGCATCAAGGCCAAATCTGCATGTCGGTGGAAAAAATCCTGGTTCAAGAAGATATTTTCGATGTTTTCCTCCGCCGCTTCGTCGAGCGCGCCGCCAAACTGAAGGTGGGCGATCCGAGCGAGGACGATTCACATGTCATCGGTCCACTCATTAATGACAAACAGGTAGCCAAATCGCGCGAACAGATAGAGGACGCCGTGGCCAAGGGTGCTAAAATTGAGCTTGGCGGAAATATTAATGGCCGCTTTGTAGAACCCACGATCCTGACCAACGTGACGCCGGATATGCGGATATATCAGGAAGAGAATTTCGGTCCCGTGGTTCCGGTTATTCCGTTCAAAAGTGATGCCGAGGCAGTCAATATCGCCAACGACACGGAATACGGCCTGTCGTCAGGGGTCATCACCAAGGATGAATACCGCGGATTGCTCATCGCCCGGGGTCTGGAGACTGGTATGTGCCATATCAATTGTTCCTCGGTGAACGATGAGCCCCATGCGCCCTTCGGTGGATCCAAGTCCTCAGGCGTTGGGCGCCATGGCGGACGTTGGGCGACGGAAACCTTTACCGAAACCAGATGGATAACTTTGGAGAGGGGCGGCCGGGGATTTCCGCCCAGCTTTTAATTGGGAGTTTGGCTGTCAAAGAATGGCTGAAGTGAGGAAGTATAATGTCTAGCACAATTGGTTGGTTGATATTCGCAGGTCTGGTTCTGGCCATCGTCATTGTCGTGTTGGCCCGGTTCTACAAACGGGCAACGCGGGAGATGAGCCTGATCAAAACCGGCTTCGGCGGGCGCAAGGTGATCAAGGACGGCGGCACCATCGCCATCCCCTATTTCCACGAGATATCGCGGGTGAATATGCAGACCCTGCGCCTGCATACCGAACGCACCGGCGAGCAGGCCCTGATCACCAAGGATCGCCTGCGGGTCGATGTGGGCGTTGAATTTTATGTTTCGGTCATCGCCGAAGATGAAGGCATCTCGCGTGCCGCTCAGACGCTGGGCAGCCGCACTTTTCAGCCAGAGAAGTTGAGCGAACTGATTGAAGGCAAGCTGATCGACGCGGTGCGTTCGGTGGCGGCGCGCCTGACCATGGATGAGCTGCACGAAAACCGGGGCAGCTTCGTTAAGGAAGTGGGCGAGAACCTGACCGATACCTTGTCGCGCAACGGGCTGGAGCTAGACTCGGTTTCCCTGACCTCACTCGATCAGACCCCGTTCAAGGCCTTGGATGAAAATAACGCCTTCAACGCCGTCGGCATGCGCAAACTGGCAGAGGTGGTGGCCAAATCCAAAAAGGACCGGGCCGAGATCGATGCCGATGCCGACATCGCCGTGCGCCGCGCTCTGGTCGAGGTGGCCAAGCAGAAACTGCTAATCGATCTGGAAGAACAGGAAGCCGAGATCAACCAGACCCAGCAGATCGAATTCCTCAAGGCCGCCCAACTGGCCGAGGTGGCCAGGCGCAAGGCCGAAGGTGAACGCGAAGCGGCACGGGCGCGCATTCTCATGGAGCAGGATATCCGATCCGCCGACATCGCCCGCGAACAGGCTGTGCGGGAAGCCGAAATCACCAAGGACCGGGAGCTGCACGAGGCAGCCATCACCGGCGAGCTGAACAATGAAATGGTCAATCAAGACCGCCAGATCCGTCTGGCGCAAAAATCAGAGGAAAAGAACAAGGCGCAGGCCTCTGCCGATCTGGTCATGGCCGAAGCCGTCCAGGCCACTGAAAAAATTTCCACGGTCAAGCGCATGGCCGAGGCCGAACGCAGAAAAGAGCTGGCCCTCATGGGCGCACGCCAGGAGGCCGAAATCATGGGCACCCGCCTGCGTATGACGGCGGAAGCGGAAAAAGACGCAGCAGTGGACAAGGCGGAAGCGGCAATGGAAAAGGCCAAGGGCGATGCCCAGGCCCAGAATATCCGCTCCGAGGCCATGAAAGTGGAAATGGTCGCCGAGGCTGACGGTAAACAGGCCCTGAATGAGGCCGAGAACAGCCTGAGTGACAGCATCGTGGCCATGAGAATTAACCGGACACGTCTCGATGCGCTGCCAAAGATCGTCGCCGAAATGGTCAAACCGGCAGAGAAAATCGAAAGCATCAAAATCCACCAATTTTCTGGACTGGGTGGCTCCAATCAGTCTTCCAGCGGCGGCGGCGAAGGCAAGGAAAAGCCGGTGGTCAATCAGGCGGTCGATGCTATTCTGGATATGGCGGTTCAGCTTCCGGCCATAAAGCGAATCGGCGCCGAGTTGGGCATCAGCATCGATGATGGATTGACCGGTGTGTGTGATGAGATTCTGGGAGGTGGGGCAGCGGCTTCCGCGGAAAAAGATAAAGACGAAAAAGACTGAGTCTTACCCCGGCGCCGGAGAGCTGTTACGAAGAATAATTTTGTCGCTGCCCCGGTTGACCTGGACATAGCGGATGGATTTGTGCTTTTCCAGCTCTTCCATCAAATTGCGGAGTGGCAGCCCCGTGCCCAGATATTGCCGGGGTGGACCGGCGGCGCGCATGGCATCGATTTCGCCCCCGCCCTGCATGATGGTGCGCAGCAATAATTCCTCATCTGAAATATTCGGCGTATCCAGTCTTTCGCGCACTTGTTTGACGGTCAGATCCTCGATGGGCGCGTAACCGAATTTGGCTAGATCGGCGGCCCTTGGCTGGCCCAGCAATTTGTCTTTCAGGTTCTGATCCATCCAGGGAAAGCCGGAATCTTCACCGAAAACCCCTTGCGCGAAGCGGATCAATTCGTCGACCACCAGCTTGTAGCGCTCGCCACTTGCCACATTGAGGGCGGCCTGGGTGCAGATATGCTGGGCATATGGCGTGATAACGATGGGGTATCCCAGATCGGTGCGGATGCGGACGGTTTCCTCGACCACCTCGTCGAATCGCTCGGCCAATCTCAATTCACCCAGCTGGAACCTCAAATTGGAAATGACGCCACCCGGAATCTGGTGCACATATTGGGCCGTATCATATTCAAACGGGGCGCCCATCGGTTTGCCGTCCTGGCGGGCGAACCCAGTGAGGCGCTGGGATACGCTCTTCAACAACGCCTCATCAACCCTTGTCCCATGACCCAGATTGCGCGCGTTCCTGGCCACATTGAGGATCGAGGGCTGGGCCGGCCCCTCGGCCAAGGGCGGGATGCCCGTATGCAGGGTTTTGATCCCCAATTCCAACGCCTCCAAATACAGAGAAGGCGCCAGACCGGTCATGCAATGGCCGTGATATTCCACAGGGATTGATCCCGCGGCTTTCACCATGATCGGGACCAGTGTGCGCAGACGGTCCAGGGTCAGCAACCCGCCCTGGTCCTTGAGATAGATGATATCGGGCTTGAGGGAGGCGGCGAGACGCGTCTTTTCGGCGTAATGCTCATCATCGTGGCGGGGCGAGATGCTAAAGGCGATGGCGATGGCCACCTTGAGGCCGATGCCCTGAAGCACGGGAATGGCCGTCGGGAAATCGCGCACCATCTGATCCATGGAATTGCCGATCATCTGGATGCGCTGCAAGGCGCCCATTTCGAACAAATGGGACCAGAACAGTTTGCCGATTGCCGGTGGCGTCGGTGTTCCCATGGGGTTGATGTTGAGCCCGGCACCCATGCAGCCCTTGGGTGTGTTGGGCATCCTGGCCGCCAGCATGCGCATCAGCTCCCACGGATCCTCCTTCAGATCGCGCACCATTTTCTTGAAAAAGATAGGGTTGGCGGAAACCTCGATGACCTGTAGGCCGGCCCGGTCCATATCGCCGGCGATGGGTTCCATCATGCCATGACGGATACCCATGGCCCAGATACACTGGGATCCATCGCGGAAGCTGGTGTCGATAAATTCTACGTCCATGATGGGTTGATCCTGGCAGTTTGCAGGTCCGATGACAATGCTGCAAACCATCCGAACCATTTTCCCAGGCAGGTTGTTCAATGCCTACCGGCGAAAAAACCAAGTCCGCTTTTCTGCTAAAAAATTCAGCTCCACCATCAACCGCGGAATTAATACCAAGCTGCCACTGGCCGCTGCTTCTAACCCACAAGAGACCTTGACCATGTTGTTCCGGAAGGGCTGATCAGAACCTCAGCGTGGAACCCGTTCTATCTATCTTTTGAGAGATCCTTTAGGAAGACGAAACCTTTCGGCGTGAAGCGGCCGTGATCCTTGAAGCCGTTATAGGCGATCTGATGTTTCATAGGCGGCACATGGGAAAGAATGGCGCGCCAACGCTCCCGTGTTTCGGCATCCGCGTCCTCCTGCGTGGCTTCGGCCAATTTCAAGGCAAGAGTCTTGCGTTCACCAAGTAGATCCTCGAAACGGATCGCCTCCTCGGCTTCGACGCGCTCATCCTTGTAGCCGTAAACCCGCCGCCCATTTTCGTCCTCGGCATAATTCAGATGCTCGAAGATTACCTCGTCCAAAAATATCCAACGATCAACACCGATCAAGCGCAACAGGTAGAAAATATTGGTGATATGGTCGTCGCCCCGATAACGGGCATAATCCGACGGCAACAAACCACCTGAAATCTCCAAAAATTTACGCGAAACAAAAGGCATGGTGCATAGGCTTTCGCCAAAGGTGCCGTCATCGAAATGGATGAGAAAAATACCGTCAGGATAGCGATCCGCGATCTCCATGAAAGCCAAGTCCCAATCCGGTTTTCGGGCCATCACATCGTCGGTAAGAATCATCACATAGTCGCCGCTTGCCGCCTCGTAGCAGCGCTGATGCATGACCCCGCCAGGGGTGCCGGGCTCGAAAACCGTCCTTATCAGATCGATATCCGTATAGGAAAAATCCAATGACTCCTGATCATCGCTGTCGATTCCAAGCACGACTTCCAAATTCTCGGGGCGCGCAGTCATGGCCAGCAGGCTGTCCAGACACTGGCGCAATACCTTCACGCGGTGGCGGGTCGGGCAGGTCAAGGAAATCTTTGCCAAGCTTGGTCCCAATCTTTTCAGTCGACATTTTCCCGAAACGTTTCAAATCTAGGAAAATCGTACATCGCTTTAGCAGCAAGGGGTATAGCGTGATCACTTATACAAAGCTGGACACCCCCATCAACCGGTAAATTTTGGCTGATTTGAGTGCACAGCCGAG
>CAZBQG010000133.1:7648-12146 GCA_964493945.1 uncultured Rhodospirillaceae bacterium | reverse complement strand
GGCCGAACCAGGCATAGGCCGCGTCATAGAGGTCGCGGCTCATCCCCGAAACACCCGCCATGTTTCCCATGAGGACGAAAAGCGGTATGACGTGAAGTGGAAAAAATGTCGTTATTTCGATGGTTTCCCCGCTCAACGCGGCAAGCGCCGGGGTAATCTCGTTCATGATCGCGGTGCCCACGAAGCCGACGATGAGCATGGGCATGGCGACCGGCACGCGGATGATCAGGAGGAAGAAAAGCACCCCAATCCAATGAAACCAATGGCTGTGCCCGACATCGCGCCCCGCTACAGTTCTGTGGTTTGTTCTGGGCCGTCGCCATTCTTCTGGCGGCGGAATTCGTCTATCAGAACCAGCGTATAAAGCAACATGCTGAAGGCCAGGATATAGAAAAACGGCTCGAACGGGATCAGCAGCGCAAACGAGGCTTCGCCAAAGATGGAGGCTTTTTGGCCGGCAAGCACCAGCTGCCAGGTGAGAACGCCGAGCATGGCGATGCTCAACAGTCTGACGGTCAGGTTGGTCCAGCGCGTGATCCGGGGGCTCATGAGATTGACGAACAGCTCGACCGCGACCTGCCCACCGGTTCGCCCGCTGTAAGCAATCGCCGGCGCGAACACCAGAGTTAGCGAAAGGCTGGAATAATCCTCGGCACCTACGAACGGCGAATTGAAGACATAGCGCATCGTTACATCGGACACGGTGACCAAAACCATGAAACCGATGATCGGTCCGCCGAGCCATAGGGCGACAAAGAGAACCACGCGATCGACAATGCCGAGCGCGCGGTCCTCTTTCTCTTCCAAATCGGACAAGAGCCGGCCTTTCTTTTGCGGTCAGCCGGGTCCTATTTCTTCAGGGCGTTGAAAATTTCCGTCGCCTTGAGACCCTTCTTGTCGAGCCCGGCCAGATCCTTGAGAACGGCAGCCTCCGACACCTTATCGAATTCCGCCGCCTGGGCCGCCGTGAGCTGGATGAACTCCACGCCCTTGCCAGTCTTGGCCACCTTCAGGGCCTTCATGTCGCTGGTGCTCCACGCATAGCCGGCATTGATGCTGAACTCGCGCCCCGACGCCTTGTCGACGGCCGCCTTGTGCGCCTTGCTCAATCCGTTCCAGGTCTGCTTGTTCATGAACAAGAAAAACAGGTTGGTCGGACCGGTCATGCCGGCGGTGACGTATTTTGCCGGCTTGGCGAGGTTCTACGGCCGGTACAGAACACTTGGCGCAATGTAGACGGCATCAATGACGCCATTGCTCATGGCGTTATAGACTGCCGTAATGCCCATATGCATGGGCACCGCGCCCCAGGCCTTTACCTGCGGGTTATCGCTGGGCGAAGTGACCCGGATTTTCATGCCCTTGACGTCGGCCAGTGTGCGCACCGGCTTGTTGCGCGTGATCAGTACGCCCGGCCAGTTGACAAAAAGGGCCAGCACCTTGACTCACTTATATTCGTCGGTCAGGTATTTCTCGTGGACGTTCCACATGCGCCGGGTGACTTCCTTAGAGGTCTTGCCGAGCCCGGGCCGGCCGGTGATCAAGGACTTGGGGAACAGTTTGGAGGTATAGGCGTGAACTCCGAAGGTGACATCGGCGATCCCCTCGACGACACGCTTATATTGTTGAACCGGGCCTTTGCCGAGGGTCCCGCCGGTATAATTTTTGATGGTCAGCGAACCCTTGGTGTCCGCCGCTATTGCGTCCGCCTATTTTTTTAGCACAATCCTGTTCAGGAAATGGGGGGCGGCATGAAGGTGGCCAATTTCAGCTCCTTGGCCGATGCGCCGGATACCTGGGCGGCAGAAAATGCCACGGCGCCAAGAATGGTAAGAACCGCTGCTTTCTTCGAAAAAATAATAGACATGATAAACTCCCTTAAATTTTTTACGTGAACGGTATAGCTGTGCAAAAACAATCACGCTTGTCTCCAGCGTATCAATGATCGATTCAACGTCAACTACCCCCGGGAAATATTAAAAGGAACGGGACCCGTTTGCGGCGGGTGGCGTGCAGGATTATGCTACCCCAGGGAAACAGGGGCGAACAGCTATGGACATCAAACAGGAACGCAGTTCCAAGACCTATTTCGATGGGCAGTGGCATGACGGCAACGTGAAGATTGCCGGGCCCGGCACCCATGCCATGTGGATGGCTTCCGTGGTCTTCGACGGGGCCCGCTGTATGGAAGGGGGTGCGCCGGATTTGGATCGCCATTGTGCGCGCGTCGTGAAATCGGCCGAACTGATCGGCCTGGCCCCCAAACTCAGCGGGCCCGAAATCCATGCCCTTGCCCTGGAAGGCATCGGTTTGTTCCCGGCTGAATCCGAACTTTATATCAAGCCCATCTATTATGCCGAGGAAGGGTTCTTGGTAGCCGATCCGGAAAGTACCTGCTTTACCATGGTCATCACCGAAACCCCCCTGCCCGAGCCCACGGGCTTTTCGGCCTGCCGGTCCAGCTTCCGCCGCCCGGCCATGGATATGGCCATCACCGAGGCCAAGGCATCGTCGCTTTATCCCAATGTGGGACGCATGCTGCGCGAAGCTAATGAAAAGGGCTTCGATACGGCGGTGGTTTTGGATCCCAATTCCAATGTGGCGGAATTCGCCGCGGCCAATCTGTTTATGGTCAAGGATGGCAGCGTCCATACCCCGGTGCCCAACGGCACTTTTCTCAACGGCCTCACCCGCCAGCGGGTGATATCTCTGCTGGGCGATGACGGCACCGAGGTGGTGGAACGGACCATGAGTTTCGCCGAACTCTCGGATGCCGATGAACTGTTCAGCTCGGCCAATGCTTCCAAGGTCATGCCCTGCATCCGGCTGGAAGACCGGGATTTGCAGCCGGGACCCGTCTTCCGCCGGGCGCGCGAACTTTACATCGAATTCGCCCGGGCCAGCAAAATCTGAATCCCGTCAGCTTCCTTGCCGGGTTTTTCGGGCGTCCTGTTGGTTCGCCTGGCGCGACGTCTTAACCTCGATATTAGGTAGGGGCCTACGCAGGGAGCGCGGATCGATACCGGCCCGGAGCGCGCTCAAAACACCGGCGGCTTCCCAGTAATTTTCCACCTCGATAAGCTGATTTTTGCGCCAGGGCAAAATATTCAAATCCGTGCCGATGCTGCCCTTCCCTTCCTTGACGGCGATCACCGGGATGCCTTGTTCCAGGGCGGCCAGGGTGGGCAGGCCGAGACAGTCTTGCGGAATGATCAGGCAGGATAAATTTTTGGCGCTGATCACATCACTGCTTTGCAATTGCGCCGGGTCCGTAACGATATGCGGACTTCGCTTCAGGCCCTTGAGGACGCATTGAAAAAAAGAAGACGAGGTGGCTTCGGCGGCCATGCGCGGATCGACCCGGCCCGTATCCTCGAACAGGATTTCGCGGGATTCCATCATGGGCGCATGGGCCGAAGGGACCTCCAGCATATGGGAAACCGCATGGGTCAGCATGGCCTCAATGCCGCCCCAGGGATTGATCATGGTGCCGGCGCTGGTGAAATAATCATCATGAGACCCGTCCGGCACACTGATCAGCGAAGTGATGGCGACGGCGTCATAGTCATCCCGCCCATCCCGCAACAAGGCCAACAGACGGCCGATGCCTCGGCCCGATCCCGTCGCTCGGCCGGAAGAGGCGTAGCTGGCGGCAAGTTCCAGGGGCGGGTCCAGCATGACAATATCAGGGCAGCTAAGGCCATAGGTGGCGCGGGCCGCTTCAACCGTGTTAAGGGCGAGATTTTCGATCATCTCATCGGGTCTGGAATCCATCACCACCAGAACCCGGTTGGACCTGACCGGCGCCAGTCCCGCCGTCCCCATCATCAGGCGGCAAATGACGCTACCTTCCACATAGAAGGCATTATCCGGCAATTCATTAATATCGCTGGCATTGACCACATTGGGATGGGTGATCAGCCGGTCGCAAACGGAGGCAAGCAAATGCGCCGCAGGGGTGGCGTCGCCGGCATGGCCGCCGATTTCGGCACCGATCCCGGTGGGCACCAGAAAGACAGCGGTGAATTGGTCTTCTATTTCGCCCGCGCGCCGTTCCAGCCTGAAGATGGAATCCAAATGGTCCCCGCCCATGGACGGGTCTTCTTCCAGGCATCCGACTTCGAGGTGATATTGCTGATCATCGGCCGAGGCGACGGCCAGGCGGATGGGTATTTCGCCCTCATCCAGCCGGAAGGACAGGGCTTTTTCCATATGTTCAATGAGATTGCGGTGACCCGGAGCAACGGGGATGGTCAGGTTTTTTTCAAACAACCGCATCTAGGTTTACTCCCGAAGCCTTGGCGAAATCATCGAACCCGTCTTCCTTGATTAACTCATCTGAGCCGTCCGCCCGGCGCATATAAATTGCCGGCAAGCCGTGGCCGTTAAACCGATGGGCCTTGGTCATGGTATAGGCGCCCATATTCAGAAATTTTATGCGGCACCCCAAATCCAAGGGTGTGTCGAAACTGTATTCACCGAATAAATCCCCGGCCAA
>CAZBQG010000133.1:0-7638 GCA_964493945.1 uncultured Rhodospirillaceae bacterium | reverse complement strand
GGCCAAACAGGTGCAGCCGGCTAGGATATATTCATGCACGCCGCCTTCGGTGTAACCCAGCACGTCGGGTTCGAACTGGAATTCAAATATCTCGGCCATGTGATTGACGCTGGTATCCAGGATAGCCACTTGGGCTTCGTCGCTGTCGAACAGATCATGGACCGATGCCTCGATGCTCCCGGCCCGCCGGACCATGGCCGCACCCGGCTCGATGAAAACCTGGAGGCCATGTTTTTCGCGGAAGATTTCCACGGCCTGGAAAAAATCACCGTAATCCGCAGCTTCATTGAACATATACCCACCTCCCATATTCACCCAGGATATTCCTTCGAGGAATTTTCCCAAATGGTCCTGGATGTGGCGCACCGTTGCTAACAAGCTGGCGAAATCCGTCGCATCACAATTGGTATGAAAATGGAGACCGCTGATTCCTGCGAGGGTTGGATCACCGGCCAGTTCGGCCAACTGGTGGATAGGCACGCCCAGCTTGGAATGGGGCCGACATGGGTCATAGCGCTGATCATTGAGAAAAGATAGCTGCGGGTTGACCCTGATCCCGGTTTGGGTTTTTGGCGAAATTTTCCCCCGCAGCCTGGCCCATTGGGTCATGGAATTCAGGGTCACATAGTCAAGCCGCCCACCCATGGGGCGGAGGGTCTCAGCTTCCAGCAAAGGGCTGACCAGGTGGATGGACTGCCCAGGCCGGCTTTTGCGGCGGATCAATTCAAGCTCGAAGGGCGAGCTGCATCCGAACCCATCGACGCTTTCGGAAATAATTTCCAGCACTGGCGCCAGGGAACAGGCCTTGGGAGAATAGAGCAATTGGCACGCAGCCTCATCGGCAATCTTGCGCAACAAGGCGATATCTTGGCGCAAAATGGTTTCGTCCATGACGAAGGCGGGGGTTTTGATGGCTTGGGTCAAATGGCGCGTCCTTTGGGCGGGTCAGTCCAAAATAACATGAGGCACGAAACAGGCATCTTCGGTGGTGACAATATCCAGACTTTCGCGGATTCCCAAGCCGGTCGCAACACCTGCCACCAGCCAGCAGCCCAACACCGGATATTTTCCGCCGAATTTGACCAATGGATGAAAGGCTTGGCGGACATATCCTTCCCGCCCGTAAGGCCCCTCAATACCCGTTTGAATTTTTCCCCCCCGGTGGATTTCAATATTTTCCCCGCGCCGGGACAACAAGGGCTTGCGCACGAATTCATCGCCCAGTTCCGCCACCCTGGGGTCATCATCAAAGAATGCCGGCAGCAGATTGGGGTGCCCCTCGAACATCTCCCAAAGCAGGGCCAGGAGCCCCTTGTTGGATAAAATAGCCTTCCAGGGTGGTTCGATAAAATGGACGCCACTGGCGGGCAGGTGTTTTCCGAACTCCTCCTCCATCAGCCATTCCCACGGATAAAGCTTGAACAGAGTCTGGATCACGTAATCTGCCGGATCGGTGAACTTGCCTTCCGGGTCCAGGCCGATCTCGGCCATGGAAAGCCGGGCGGTGGAGAGACCTGTCTCCTTGGCGCAATCTTCGAGATAATCCACCGTCTCCCGGTCTTCATCGATATCGCGCTGGCAGGCGAAATGCATCAGACCCGAAAGGCTCAGATCCTCGAAGGCGTCCAGCAGGTCTTCATGGATTTCATTGAACTGATCACAGTTTCTGGGGAGCGCGCCGGACTTGATGTTGTCGGTCAGCCATTCCCATTGGAAGACGGCGGTCTCGTAAAGGGTGATCGGCGTATCGGCGTTATATTCATATAATTTGGCCGGCCCCGTCCCATCGTAAGAAAAATCCAGCCTGCCATAGAGGTCTTTCTCCCGGCCCCACCAACTGTTCGCCACATAATCCCAATAGACTTCGGGGATCTTAAGGCGCGCCATGATGCTCTCGTCTTCGAGGGAGCGGTCCAGTATATGAAAGCACATGCTTTCGATTTCATTGGCCGGCCCTTCCAGTTCCTTCTCTATCTGGCGGAGCGTAAAGCGGTAATAGGCGGTTTCATCCCAGTAAGGAATTGCCCCTTCGGTGAATTGAAAGCCATGCAGGCGGGCGGCCTCTTCCAGGCCGGGCCGTTGGGATATTGAAATCCGCTCCATCCCGCCGGCCCGGACCCCGGGTTTCAGCTAGCCCTTTTCGCTTTCAATCTGGCCAATACGTCGCTGCCGCTGGCCCCGCCACCGACGATGCCGGCTGCTTTCAGCTTGTTGTCCAGGCTGACATCTTCGTCCGCATCGGCCAGTTCGGAGGCTGCTTCAAACTTGGCGGCGCGTTCGGCCTGGCGGGTCTTGAGGCGTTCCAGGCTGTCGACGGCATTATTCATGGAGGAACTGACGCCCGAATGCCTGGCGGCAACGGCGGCCTGGGCACGTTGCACTTTTTCGGTCGCCTTGACCGTGTCCACCTGCTGTTTCAGCCGCTTCAGATTGCCTTCGATGGAGAACACAGCCTTGCGCAATTGGTCCTCGCTGGCCCCATAGGATTGGGCAACGCCTTCTTCGGCCATGAGCTGGGTCTCATCGCCGGCGATTTTTTCGGCGATCTCGCCGGCAAGCGCCTCGTCGCCCTTATCCAGGGCTTGCGCCACAAAGCCTTCATATTCGGCAATGGACTTTTTGAGACCTTCGATCTTTTTATCGGCCAGCTTGCGCTTGGCGATGATGCTGGTCAGGGCTTCCTTGGACTTGACCAGATCATTGTCCGCGTCACGGATTTCCTGATCCAGAATGCGCAGGACCTGATTGTCCACGATCGCTTCGCCGGCTTCGCTGACGCCACCACGGACGGCGGTGATTACTTTTGCCCAAATGCTCATTTTTATTTCTCCTTTCTCAAAAATATAATCAGGCGACTTTTTTGAGGTCTTCCCGATAGGCCTCGGCGGCCTGCAAGGCATTGTCGGCGAGGGTTTCGATTTCAAACATGATGGATTCGAAGATCGATCCCGCGCTGAGGGAGCCGAACAATTCGTAATAATCCTGATCATCAGGCCCCTGGGTTATGCCGAAGCTGGAGAGGGGGAACAATTTATGGGTCTTCAGGATCATATCGTTGAAGGCGGCACCATCGGCCACATCCGAGACCGGCCAAAGCAGGCTGTTGACGATAATCTGGCTGCCGCTGGCGCTCATGAGGATGGGCAGATCACCAAATTCCTTCATGGTGATCAGCAATCCGGGCTCGGCGCCTTCGACCATTTCCACCTCTATGGCGCCTTCCTTGGCCTCATCGGATTGGGTCAGCGCCTCAAAAAGTGATTCCGTGTCCCAGCTGTTTACTTGATTCATCTTTCTCTCCTTGACCATCTTGGGGATAATCGGCACCACGCCACCGCGCAGAGCTTTTTCAAAATCCTTCAGAACATTGCTATGTTCCGGGGGAATCCAGACTTCACGTTTGACGAAGCCCTGCTTGCGCAGACGGTCCCGATATCTGGACTGGTAGTAGGACGACTTCCTGGTTGCCATAGAAACTTCCAATGAAACTTCCAATATCTTCTTTACATGTCATATATTACATGTAATATATAAAAAGGCAAGCAAAAATTTTCGGGCTTCAGCATGGATCGAAAGTAATGAATTTCATACTGCCGGAAATCGCCAAGCGGATTTACGCCAGGATCGCCAAGCTGACCTGGGATATGGTGCTGATTTTAACCCTCAGCCATTTCGCCATTTCGTGGGCGTTGCTGATCGCCATTGGCGGCGAAAAAATATCCGGCGCGGAAATCTTTTGGTATTTTTATGCGACAACCGCCACCACCGTCGGCTATGGGGATTATTCGCCCGCGACCGAATCGGGGCGGCTCATAACAGTGCTTTGGATCATGCCGGGCGGCATCGCGCTGTTCACCACCATCATCGCCAAGGTGGTGGGGCGCCTTTCCGACAGATGGAGAAGAAGGATGCGCGGATTATCAAGTTATGAAAACCTGTCGGGCCATATCGTCATTCTGGGATGGCACGGATCGAAAACCCAGCGCATGGTCGAACATGTGCGGGGCGACGATGAGGGCAAAGACCGGGACATCGTGCTTTGTTCGGCCCAGGATCTGGAAAACCCCATGCCCGACCAGGTTCGATTTGTCCGGGGCACTGCCCTGAACACACCCGATATCCTGACCCGGGGTGGTGTGGGGACGGCGGCCCATATCATTGCGCTGGGCCATGACGATAACGAAACCCTAGCCGCCGCCCTGGGTGCCGCCGCCATCAACAAAGAGGCCCATATGGTCGCCCACTTCGATCAGCAAAGTTTCGCCGATCTTCTCCAGGCCCATTGTCCCAATGCGGAAAGCAATGTTTCGCTGTCCATCGAGCAGATGGTCCGCTCGGCCCAGGATCCGGGCTCGTCCAGGGTGCAGCGCCAATTGCTTTCTACTTTGGAAGGGCACACCCAGTTCAGTCTCAATGTTCCGGAAGATATCGAGGCAGTGAATTACGGCGCACTTTTTTCCGAACTCAAGACGGAGCATGACGCGACCCTTTTCGGTGTGGCCAAATCCATCCTGGGCGATGATTTGATCTTGAATGCCCCGCCCGGTCACCGGGTTGATCCGGGCGCTATTCTGTATCTGATAGCGGCCCACCGGATCGAACCGGCAGCAATCGATTGGGCCGGATTGGCTTCGAAATGATTCCAACCCTCAAACATAAGGAGGCGAAATGATTGGCGGCTCATTGAAGGCGGTTTTTAAAAGCCGCGTGCGAGACCTGAAGGAAAAATTCAGCGACGATGAGGTGGATGATGAATTCGCCACGCCCTTTGGCCTGCGCATCGGAGCGGCCGTCGATATCGACAGTCTTTCCATGCGCCTGCATGAAGATGTTCTGCATATCAAACCACCCACCGACACCATGCTGATCGCCGCTCAGGGTTATGTGGAATTGGGCGGCGGGACATATCTGCACCGTTATTACGCCGCCGATGAAACCATGATCCAGGTCCTCACCGTGGGCGGCATGAGCGATGAGCATGTGGAGGAAATAACCTATTATGTGCCCTATAAAAGTTTCTATCCGGTCAATGAAGATGATTGGGCCGAATGGACAGGTGACGGCGGAAAACAAGGCCAGCCCATCTTCACCCTGGAAGACGGCACCGAATATGAACGTTTGTGGTTCGAAACCACGGAAGGCCAGGCCGAGCCCGCCGAATTCACGGAATCGGTCTATGAAGATCCTGAATCGGACAATCACGATGACTGTTATCAAAAAACCATGTTATTCGGACGGAACCTGGAGGAGGATAAGAAGAACGAGTACCTTTTGGTAACCATTGACCAATATGATAATGAAGAATCGGTTGAGTTGATGATCGGCGTGGATCTGGATTTCTCCATGCTGAAGGTCATTTAATGGAGTTATGAAATGGACCTGCAAATGGATGAATTTCTGGCGAACCTGATCGAATTTTTATATTTTTTCGGGACCGCCGCCGTGCTCACAGTAGTCTTCACGGTGATTTACTGGGCCGTTACCAGCCATAACGAGCTCAAATTGATCAAGGAGAATTCAGCCGCCGCCGCCGCCGCATTTTCCGGAAGCCTGATCGGCTTCGTGCTGCCCCTGGTCAATGTCATGGTCAATTCCTTCGGGATCGTGGAAATGATTCTGTGGAGCGGGGTGGCGCTTATCGTTCAGATCATCGTCTATTTCCTGGTGCGCATCCCCATGCCCCGCATCTCCGAACGGATTGAGGCCAACGAAATCTCGGCGGGCATCTGGCTGGGCGCGGCGTCGCTGGCAGGCGGCATGCTCAACGCCGCCGCCATGACGCCATCCTAAGATAGGGGGAACAATGTAATGAGCCCTAGATTCAAATTAAAGGCGCTGCTGTTGGCCACGAGTATGATGGTGCTGACAGCATGCGGTGAGACTGAAGAAGAGGTACTGACCTACAACACGGTGCAGGATTGCATCCGCGCCGGCGTCAAGGATGAACAAACCTGCCGGGCGGAATTCGATAAGGCGCAGAGGCTGCACACCGAAGTGGCGCCCCGTTATTCCGGGGCCCAGCAATGTTATTCCGATTATGGCTATGACCGTTGCCGGCGCCACAGCTATTCCTCTGGCTCGTCTTTCTGGCTGCCCTTGATGGTCGGCTATATGATCGCGCCCCGGTCGGGTTCCTATTTTTACAGCCAGCCCCTCTACCGCCCGAGCCACGATCCGAACCGGTACTATACGGCCGGCAATGGAAGGCTGGGCGAGGTGTCCCGGGACGGGCGGACGCGAGTCGCCAAATCCCAGACCAAGCGGCCTCCGGTCCGTACCCGCACCGTGTCCCGGGGCGGGTTCGGGCGGCGCTCAGTCAGCTCGGGCGGTTAAAAGACTTAATCAGGTTTAGCCCCACCCAACTTGTTTTCGGCCCAGACCACGGCGATCCCGGCCAGCAGACCAAACAGGTGGCTTTCAAATGAAACAAAGCTCCTGACCGGCAGAACGCCCCACAGCATGCCACCATAAAGAATAAGCGTGGCGATGGCGATGAGGATCGATAGCAGGCTGCGCTCGATCAGCGCGCGGCCCATGAGGACGCCGAAATACCCAAATACCAGCCCGCTGGCCCCCACATGATAAGCGCCCCTGGCAAACAGCCAGACCAGTAAACCGGTGAGCAAAATAACCCCCACCGTGGTTGACCAAAAGCGCCTGGGCCCAGCGGCCAGGGTCAGCCCGCCCAAAACGATCAAGGGAACCGTATTGGAAACGGCGTGCCAGAAGCCCCCGTGAATGAAAGGCGCCAGGGGGATACCCACAAGCCCACCCACATTACGCGGCAGGATGCCCCAGCTGGCCAAGCCATGCCCCAGCATGAGATTCACTACTTCGATGATCCAGATGGCCGCTACCAAGAGGATCAGGGGCTGAAATTTATTATTGAGGAAGCGCAATTTAAATGTCCCGTGCCTGATCCATGTAGACGCCGATCATCTCGGTCTGTTCCTGAATGGCGATGTTTCTCCGGGCCATGGTGAGTTCGGACAGGAAGGGTTTGACGTTGGGGTATTCCATGCCGGAGATGAATTTTCAGCCATTTGGGCCACGAAGAAAAGCCGCTCGAACTCTTCTTCCCTCCGCACGCAAATAATATTGCCCCAGGCCCATTGATCTTCCAGGGCGCGGGGGTAGCGGCTGAAGCGGCGCCAGGTGGGAACTTTCAAATCATCATCACCGAAGGAATACCATTCGGATATGAGAATCCCATAGCCCAGATCTTCCATGAACCCGCAAAGATCATCAAACGTATAGCCGAGCCGGACCGACACCAGATTTTGAAACTCGACCGATACGCATACGGGTTTGATGCGCTCCCAATCCATGCTTTTCAATGCGGCCAGATCGTAACCTTCCGCATCCACCTTCATAAACCCAATCTCGGCAATGGATTGCTCCCGGCAATAATCATCCAGCCGGATGGTCCTGACCCGGCTGGTGGCTTCATGCAGGTCATAGAAGGGTGACAGGGTGCTGGTGCCTTCACCGGCGCCGATAAAAAGATCCATTTCCTCGCCGCTCACTTCGGTGATGGCCCGCGCGTCAATCCGGACATTGGGCCGGTTGCGGCAATTATACCAATCTGCAAAAAGTTTAACACATTAACGGTCTGTTAGGCTGGTCGTGAGTCAAGAT
>CAZBQG010000132.1:0-12228 GCA_964493945.1 uncultured Rhodospirillaceae bacterium | reverse complement strand
CGTCAAACTCGCGTCACTGCGAATATGGCTTAAATTTAATGAGTCGGTGACCTAGCCTTCACCCATGTCCTGAAAGGCCGAATTTGCATTGACGGATTTGCCCGGACCCATGGGGCCGAGCCCGTTGGCGAATGGCAGCCGGTGCTTACAGAACAACTCGTACCAGGCGATGCTCCTTTTGATGTAGTGGTCAAGCGGCGGCGGCTCCTGCCCGCCGAGCGGTGATAGCGGCTCCACGGTCCAGTAATTCATGCGCGGCAACACGCCATGGGCCATCAGGAAATCGAAGCCACCCGCAGTGGATTTTACCGCCTCGTCGATGCTTTCGAAGCCCCAGGGCCTGGCCATCTCGACGCCGGCCACGAAATTGGGATAGACGTAGCCTTCCCCAAACACATTGACCGAATCAAGCACCCTCCTTATCCACTCGTCCCGGCCCATGAAGGATTCCTTGCCCGGGCACAGGATTTTCCAGAGGCGGGAATCCCAGACTTCGATGTTCGCCTGATGTGAATTGACGCCCGCCGCCTTGAGATGTTCGAGTTCGGGCCGCTCCTTGGCCGCAGTCTGAAGTTGCATGCACCAGCGGTTGCCGAGCAGCTCCTTGATCGGCTCGATATAGTGCAGATAGAAATCGATGTCTCCGGCCTTCTGCACCTCCCGGATGATGGTGCCGCCTGAGATGATGAGCGTGTGCGTGCGCGGCTCGTTTTCAGGCCGCTCGAGGAAGATATTCCTGAGCACTTCCAGGATCGGCTCGATCTTTTTGTGAACGGTGTACGGGCGGCCTGCTTCCTTCTGCTGGTGGACGTTGGAGTTGAGGTCGCAGAACTTGCACTCTTCCTTGTCGCCCCAGTACTGGCAGTTCCTGAGGCAGGTCAGGAAAGCGAAAGAGCCGAAAAAGGTCAGGGGCACGATCTCGGCGTACTGGGTTCCGTCCTCGAAACACGAATCGTAATAGGCCGGACGCGGGGCATATTCCACATCACCAATGATTTCGCCATCGGCGAGAAAGGCCAGCTCCTCCTCGATTACGTCGACGCTGTAGGGCGTGTCGTCGTTCAGTCTGGAATGCACGATCAGCGGCCTGAGGCCGTACTACCCGCCGTGGATGCATATCTCCTCGGGAACGCGGACGCTCTCGCGCTTCTTCATGTCGGCCACGGTGATCCGGTCCTAGGAGAACAGGTGGTACATCTTGGTCTGGGCCGAGGCTGCCCTCTCAAGAGCGGCCTCCGAACACTCGAATCCGTTGTTCAGGATGTCCTCTTTGACGATGACTTCCCGGTGCACGTCCGGGTACTTCCCAAAATAAGCCCCGAGTTCAGCGGTTTTTGGTAATTTCTTCGCGGCTTCACTAGTCATGACCTGGGACATTCGGATTCCTCCTTGGCTCAGACTGTCTCCCCCAGATGAGATCCGATAGCGGTATGCTTGCCGATCTCCGGCCGCCTTTCAACCTTCGTCTCACCCCTTCTCCAGCATGCGGCTGATGACCATGCGCTGGATGTCGCCGGTGCCTTCGTAAATCTGGCAGATGCGCGCATCCCGGTAGATGCGCTCCACCGGATAATCATTGAGATAGCCGTAGCCGCCAAAGATTTGAACCGCGTCCGAGCAGACCCTTTCCGCCATTTCGCCGGCAAATAGCTTGGCCATGGAGCTTTCCTTTTGGAAAGGCAGTCCTGCGTCCAGCAGGGCCAGGGCCTGATAGGTCAGCTGGCGGGCGGCTTCGGTTTGGGTGGCCATGTCGGCCAGGCGGAAACCCACCGCCTGATGATGGATAATGGGTTTCCCAAAGGATTCCCGCTCCTTGGCATAGGCGAGGGATTCGTTGAGCGCGGCTTGGGCCAGGCCGACGGCCTGCGCCGCGATCCCCAGCCGTGAAATACCCAATGCCTCAAGGGCAATGCGGTATCCCTCGCCCGGTTCTCCAAGCATCAAATCCTTTGGCACCCTGACCTGGCTATAACTGATGGAAGCGGTGCCCGAAGCCCTGATGCCCATTTTCTCGTCCACCCGCAGAATTTCCACGCCGGGCAAATCCATGGGCACGATGAAGCAGCAAATGGCGCCGGGGCCGGCGGCGGGATCGGTAGAGGCGAAAAGATTGATCACATCGGCGCCGCTTCCCGACGTCACCAGATGCTTGGTCCCGTCGATGATGTAATCATCACCATCGGGTGTGGCCCGGCACCGGATATCGGCGGCGTTGGACCCGGATTGGGATTCGGTGATGGAGAAGCCACCAACCATTTCACCCCGGGCCAGGGATTTCAGGAACCGCTCTTTTTGCTCGTCCGTTCCATGGCGGTAGATGGGCAAACAACCGAGCGAATTATGGGTGGACATGATGGTCGCCATGGCCCCGTCGCCGGTGGCGACTTCTTCGACGGCCAGCCCCAAAGACATATAATCGGCCCCGCCCCCGCCCCACTCTTCCGACACTCCCACGCCCATCAGGCCCAGGGTACCCATCTGGCGGAGGGTTTCGGTGGGAAAGTCGCCGGTGCGGTCCCTTTCGGCGGCCGTCGGTTTCAGCTCCGTCTCGGCAAAGCGGCGGGCGGTGTCCCGGATCATCTCCTGGGCTTCGTTCAAGATCATTTTTCGCTCTCCATGGCCCGTAGCGTCCGCCGGTCGATTTTCATCAGGGTGGTTCTGGGCAGATCATCGACGAAGACAATCTCGCCCGGCACCTTGTAGCCCCCGATGCGGCGGACATTTTCCTTAAGCTCTCCCGCCAGCTCCTCGCTGCCGTCGGCGCTTTGGCGCAGAACGACAAAGGCCTTGCAGATGGTCAGCCCGTCCCTGTCATCGGCCGGAATGACTGCCGCTTCCAGTACGCCCACATGTTCGGTGATGGCCGCTTCCACTTCGATGGGAGATACCCAAAGCCCCTTGACCTTGAAGATGTCATCGCTGCGCCCGGCGAACCAGAAAAACCCGTCCTCGTCGAACAAAAGCGTATCGCCCGTGCGGGTCCAGGGGCCGATGAAGGTACCGCGGGATTTTTCGTATTTGCGCCAATAGAAAAAGCAAGCCGTCTGGCTTTTTACCCAGCATTCACCGCTTACATTGGGCTCGGTGATTTCTACGCCATCGTCATCCATCAGCTTGACGCCGACCCCGAAGACCGGTTTGCCCAGGCTGCCCCGCTTGAATTCCTTGGGCCGGTTGGCGATCCATTCATAGGTCACTTCCGAACTGCCGATGGAATCCAGTATCTCGATGCCAAACAATTTATCGAATCGTTCGAACACTTCGGGAGGCATTTTTTCGGACGCGCTGATGACCAGGGATACGGAGCTCATATCCGGCGCCTCGGCGCTGTCTTCGGCGAGCGTCGTCATATTCTTGATTACCGTCGGCACGGTGATCAGTTTGGTTACCTTTTCCCGAGCGACGATGGGGAACACGTTCTCCGGCGTCGGCGGCAAGCGGCTGATGACGCTTCGGGCGCCCCAATATAATGGAATCAGAATGCCCGGCCACAAACCATGGGTGAAATAGGCCTTGGAGGTGGCATGAACGATATCCTCATCCGTATATTGCCAAAAGGCGCCGTGGCGTTCGGGAACGATGGCGAAATCATGGGCCAGATGGGTGATCCCCTTGGCCGCCCCCGTCGTGCCGCCGGAATAAAACATGTAAGTGACGTCGTTGCGGTGGAGGAGAACGGGCTCGAAGTTTTCTGGGTTTCCGGCGCTCAAGGATTGAGTGTTGGTGACGCTGAGATCGGTGCCTTTTATCTCTTGGCGCTCTCCCCTGATGATCAAGCTGGTCAGGCTGGCCGGAAGCTCCGGCTCGATTTCGGCCAACTTTTCCAATTGCTCTTCATCGATATACAGCGCCTGGGCCGCCGTATCCTGGATGAAGTAAAGCAGGTTGGGCGCCTTATAGAGATCGGACACGACGACCGGGACGATCCCTGCCCGGATGGCACCCAGCCAGGCCGCCACATATTCGAAGCTGCTGGTGCCGAACAGAAGAACCCGCTCTCCTGGGCGTAATCCCAGATCAACCAACCCATGGGCCGCCCGGCAGACCGCCGCCAGAAGCGCACCATATGTATAGCCCTGCTCATCTACCATCAGGCCGGTCTTGTCCTGGGCCGGCCCTCCCATATGTTTGTCGAGGACCAGCGTGGTCGGGTTGAAATCATCCGGCAGTACCGGATCCTCCCACGTCTTCCATTCATCTCCGTAGATCAAATTTGCATTCATTTTCCGCTCTCACTATTGAGTGAGCCAGCATAAATGATCTTCCTCCCTTTACAATTGGTTTGCTGGTGCCGGATGATGGGGCTGATTTAATTGTTCCATGAGGAATACCGTGCAGACATCCATTCCCTGCACCATCATACGCGGCGGCACCTCCCGGGGGCCTTATCTTCGGCTTGCCGACCTGCCCGAAGACAGGGACCTGCTGAGCAAAATCCTGCTGGCCGTCATCGGATCGCCGGACGAGCGCCAGATCGACGGTATCGGCGGCGCCCAATGGCTGACCAGCAAGGTGGCCATGGTCGGGCCTTCTCAGCGCGAAGACGCCGATGTGGATTATTTGTTCGGTCAGGTTCTCCTGGACCGTGGCTTCGTCGATTTTTCGCCCAATTGCGGCAATATGACGTCGGGCGTCGGTCCTTTCGCCGTGGAAGAGGGCATGGTGACCGCCACCGAAGGCGAGACGGTCGTCCGCATTCATAATGTGAATACGGGCGCCATTATCCAATCCACCTTTCAGACGCCGGGCGGAAGCGTCAAATATGATGGCGATGCGGCCATTGACGGGGTGCCGGGCACGGCGGCGCCCATCATGCTTTATTTCAGCCGCATGGTGGGATCGATCACGGATAAATTGCTGCCGACGGGCGCACCGGTGGACATGGTGGATGGGATCGAGATTTCCTGCGTCGATGTGGCCGTGCCCATGATCATCGTCCGGGCCGGGGATATGGGCAAGACGGGCTATGAATCAAAGGCCGAGCTGGATGGGGATAAGGATTTCCTGGCCCGCCTGGAAGCGATCCGCATGGAGGCATCGGAACGCATGGGCATGGGCGATCCGACGGGCCGGGTGGTGCCTAAATTCTGCATTATTTCAGAGCCCCGTTCGGGCGGAAACATCAACGCCCGCTATTTCGTGCCCAATGAATGCCACGCCACATTCCCCCTGGTGGGCGGCATGTGCCTGGCGGCGGCCAGCATCATTAGTGGCACGGTCACCGATGGCGTCGGGCTGGTGGAGGACTCGTCCAGCCAGTCCATCAGGATCGAGCATCCCGCCGGCAAGCTGGAAACCATCATCGAATGCGACAGCCCGGGGGCAACGCCTGAAATTGAACGGGTTGGCTTCGTGCGCACCGCAAGGCGCATCATGGATGGGAAGATTTATATTCCCGGCTCCGTCTGGGACGGACAGACCTGATCAGGCCGTCAGCTTGTTTTCTTTCAGGAAATTCCTGAGCACGGCGGCGCATTCCACCGGCTTTTCGATCTGAAGCAGATGCCCGGTGCCCGGAACGGCCTCGTAATCATAGCCCATTTCCTCTCCCAGCGCCTGATTGGTCCTGGCGGTGGCGGGGGCGCGCTCCATATCCGGGTCCGCCCCGATCAGTTTCACCGGTCCGCCGAATTCATTTGCGTTGGGCCATAAATTGAGCGTCATGGCCGCCAGATAAATGGATGCTTCCAATTCCCGCTGACAGGTCAGGACCCAATCGCCGGTTTCACTTTCCTGACGGAGTACGGCCTTGGCCATCAATTCATGGGCACCCTCGACCCAACTCCGTCCCCCTTTTTTATAGTTTTCCACCAGTTCGGAGGGATCGGAAAACCGGTCCGGACGGTTCATGGAGAATTCCACCAGCTTACGCTCGAACTTGCCCATGCGCTCATACTGGGCGTGTCCAGGCAGGGGCACATTGGGTGGGTCGTAAAGCGCCAGCCCGTCCCAGCGCCAGCCGATTTCGGTGGCGTGTTTCATGGCGGCCCGCGAAGACATGGAATGGAAAATACCGATATTGGTTTTGACGCCCAATTCCTTGTTGACCCCTTGAAAGACGCTTTCCAGGTCTTGCGACATCTGGGCGTAATTATGGCCATCGGCGCCGGTTGGCGTGTTCTGGCCGTGATTGCGCATATCGAAAATGATCAGGTCGAAATCATTCAACAGCAGCTCCCAAAAGGGCAGCAAGCCATCGACGGCGAAGCCGTTGCCATGGGTGATGAACAGGCGGACCCCATCGGGATTGCCGTGGCGGCGCATATGGATGATGGCCCCGTCGCTCATGGTCAGATTGAATTTTTGGTGCGGGGTGGGCGTTGATTGGAGCATTCTTGGCCTCGGATGATGGGTAATTTGGAGCGCCGGACTCTAGAGGATGGACCCCCAAGGGGCAAATGGACTTTCTATGGCAAATCCCATTGTCTATAGTCCGCCCAGATTACAAGGCTAGGGGGATAACCTAAAAATGACCGAACCCAGTGCGCCCAATGTTGGCCAACCCCTCGAACGGGTGGAAGATCTTCGCTTGCTGCGGGGCAGGGGGTGTTTCGCCGATGACCTGCCTGTCTCAATCCGCACCTTGAACGCAGCCATTTTACGCTCGCCCTACGCCCATGCCGAGATCGGGGGTATCGATAGCGCCTCTGCCCTGGCCATGCCGGGCGTGAGCGCGGTGATCACGGGCGAAGACATAAAAGAGCTTTCCGATCCTTTTTTGATGGCGCTCCGCCAGCCCTTGCATCAATGGTCCCTGGCCGTCGGGCGGGTGCGCTATGTGGGCGAACCGGTGGCCCTGGTCATTGCGGACGGCCGCTATCAGGCGGAAGACGCGCTGGAAGAAATTTTAGTCACCTATAAGCAATTGCCGGCGGCGGTGGACCCGGAAGAGGCGGCCACGGATGGCGCCCCCCTGGTCCATGAAGAGGCCGGCACCAATCTGGTTTCGGTCAGGGACTTTACCTTTGGCGATCCCGAAGGGGCGTTCGCCAAGGCCGATCATCAATTTTCAATGACCACGCGCTTTTCGCGCCATTCCTATATGCCCATGGAGAATTTCTTCGTTCATGCGGAATATCTTCCTGAAAAAGATTCCTATGACGTGTTTTCCAATTTCCAGGGGCCCTACAGCACCCATCCGGTGATGTCGCGCTCGCTCAGGGTGCCCGGCGCCAAGCTTAGGCTGCGCACGCCCGCCGATTCAGGTGGCAGCTTCGGCATCAAGCTTCAGGTGTTTCCCTATATCGTGCTCATGAGCCTGGCTTCCAAAATCACCAGGCGCCCCATCAAATGGGTCGAGGACCGGTTCGAACATCTGGTTGCCGCCAATACTTGTCCCAACCGGGTGACCACCCTGGAAGCCGCGGTTGCCAGTGACGGCACCATCACCGGGCTCCGTTTCGACCAGCTTGACGATTACGGCGCTTTTTTGCGGGCCCCCATGCCTGGGCCGTTGTACCGCATGCAGGGATCCATCACCGGTGCCTATGACATTGCCAATGTGGCTATTACCAACAAGATCGTTATTTCCAACAAGATGCCGGCGGGTCTGGTGCGTGGTTTCGGTGGCCCCCAATTGTTTTTCGCCCTGGAGCGCATGACCCATCATATCGCCCAGGAGCTGGGTCTGGATCATCTGGAAGTCATGGGCAAAAATCTGATCCCGGCGGGGTCGTTCCCTTACCGGGCGGCTGCCGGATCGCTGATAGACTCTGGCGATTACCAAAAGGCCCTGGAGATCACCACCGGGGACAACCGCCTGGAAGATTTGCTGAAAAGGCGCGGCGAGGCGCGGGCCGAAGGCAAGCTCTACGGCATCGGTTTTGCTTCCATCGTCGAGCCGGGCATGTCCAATATGGGCTATCTCAGCACCCTTTTGACCGCCGAAGACCGGGCCAGGGCCGGGCCCAAGAACGGCGCTATTTCCATGGCCACGGTCAATGTGGAACCCATGGGCACGGTCTCCATCACCGCCGATTGCACGCCCCAGGGCCAGGGCCATGAAACCGTGCTGGCCCAGATCGTGGCGGATCAATTGGGGCTCAGGCCCCAAGACGTCATGGTGAATACGGAACTGGATACGCAAAAAGACCAATGGTCCATCGCGGCGGGCACTTATTCGTGCCGCTTCACGCCGGGGACCGCCGTCGCCACCCATATGGCCGCCGGACAGGTGCGCGATAAATTGGCGCAAATTGCCGCCAAGAATCTCAACACCAAGGCGGAAAACATCGAATTTTCCGGCGGCAAAATCCACGCCAGGGACAATCCAGATAATGCCGTGTCCTTGGGCCGGGTGGCGGGCACGGCCCATTGGGCGCCTGCCGAACTGCCCGACGGTATGAGCGCAGGCCTGCGCGAAACGGCAAGCTGGACGCCGCCCGAACTGGAAGCCACCACGCCGGGTGATGAGAACAATACCTCGCTCACTTATAGCTTCGTTTTCGATATGTGCGGAATAGAAGTGGACCCGGTCACGGCCATGGTACGCATTGACAGCTATGTCACCATGCATGATGCGGGCAAGCTTCTGAACCCGCTGATCGCCGAAGGCCAGGTGCTGGGTTCTTTCGCCCAGGGCGTGGGTACGGCATTGCACGAAGAATTCATCAATGACGCCGAGGGCAATTTCCTGACCGCAACCTTCGCCGATTATCTGATCCCCACCGTCGGCGAGGTGCCCAAGCCGGAAATCCTGCATATGGAATCCCCGTCGCCCTTCACGCCGCTGGGGGCCAAGGGAATGGCCGAAGGCAATTGCATGTCGACGCCGGTCTGTATCGCTAATGCGGTTTCCGATGCCCTTGGGGTGAGCGTTGAGGAATTGCCCCTGACGCCCAAACGTATCCATGAATTGCTGAACCAGGATGAACCACCCAGACCATCGGGAGCAACGTCATGAAGCCGGGAAATTTTGAATATTACCGGCCGGACAATCTGGATGAAGCCCTGTCCCTACTGGCAGAGCACGGCGATTCCGTTCATGTGATTGCCGGCGGCCAATCCCTGATGGCCATGCTTAATCTGCGCATGGCCAGTGCGGAAATGCTGCTGGATATCGCCAGGCTGGATGAATTGGGGCAAGTGGCCGTCCAGGATGAATACCTGGAAGTCGGCGCCGCCATCACCCAGGCCACACTTCTGGACCATCCCGACCTGGCTGAAATCCAGCCCCTGCTGGCCAAGGCCATGCCCAATATCGGGCATTTTCAGACCCGCAACCGGGGCACGGTTTGCGGATCATTGGCCCATGCCGATCCCAGCTCCGAATTGCCCCTGTGCCTGGCCAGTCTGGAGGGCGAGGTTGTTTTGCGCTCTGCCCAGGGCGAGCGTATTTTGAAAGCCTCCGAATTCCAAAGCGGCATGCTGAGCACCGAACGCCAGCCGGACGAGCTGATCACCGCCGCCCGCTTTCCCCTGGCCCGGCCCGGTGCCGGATATGCCTTCGCCGAGGTGGCCCGCAGGCATGGTGATTTCGCCATCGTCGGCCTGGTGGGCATTGCCGACGGTAGCAATCTGCGACTGGGCGTCGGCGGTGTCGCCCCCCAGCCGGCGGTGCGCGATTGGCAAACCGGGCCGGACGGGCTGGATGAGGCACTGAATGCTTTCGCCTGGGACATGGAAGGCGATGACGACATCCATGCCACCGCCAAATACCGGCGACAAATTGTCCGGCGGCTTGGCCGTACGGTTCTGGAGGAGGCCTTGGCATGCGCCAATTAAACAAAAACGGACGCCACCCGGTGAGCTTCACCCTGAACGGGGAACCCGCTTCCGGCTATGCGGGGCCCCGCATGTTGCTATCGGATTTTTTACGCCAAGAATTGGGTGAGACCGGAACCCATGTGGGGTGCGAGCACGGCATCTGCGGCGCCTGCACCATCCGTGTGGAAGGCAAGGCCGTGCGGTCCTGCCTGTTTTTGGCGGTTCAGGCGGAAGGTTTGGAAATTGAAACGGTGGAAGGGCTGGGTGGCGCGGACGGCGAACCCACGCCTTTGCAAAAAGCCTTCCAGAAACATCATGCCCTGCAATGCGGCTATTGCACGCCCGGCATTCTCATGTCCCTGACCAATCTGTTCGACCTCACCCCCAAACCAAGCCGGGAGCAGATCGAGGATGTGGTCGGCGGCCATCTTTGCCGGTGCACGGGCTATACCGGCATCATGGAAGCCGCCCTTGAGGTGGCGGGGCTTGCACCTGAAAAATAATTTTGGAGAACAAAAGTGGCGCCTCAGATCGAAGTAAACGGCATTGACTATAATTACGAAATTGGTGGAAAAGAAGGCGCGCCCTGGGTCACCCTCTCCCATGCGCTGGCCAATAATCTGACCCTTTGGGACGATGTGGCAAGTAATCTGAGTGGCCGGTTCAGGGTGCTGCGGTTCGATCATCCAGGCCATGGCGCAACCAGCGCCCCTCCCGGCCCCTACAGCTTCGATATGCTGATCGAAAACGCCATCGGCTTGTGGGACGCCCTCGGCATCCAGACCAGCCATTGGGTCGGCTTGTCCATCGGCGGCATGATGGGATACGGGATGGCGGCCCGCTATCCGGACCGGGTGATTTCCCTGACGGCTTGTGATTCCCGGCCAGACGCGCCGCCCGATTACGCCGATTATTTCCAATACCGTATCGATACGGCGCGGGAAAAAGGGATGGAGGGCCTGGTGGAGTCCACCGTGGAGAGATGGTTCACGGCGAAAAGTGTAGCGGCTAACCTGCCCGTGCTGGACAAGGTTCGGGACATGGTCCGTAACACCGATCCCGTCGGCCATGAAGGGTGCTGCGAAGCGCTAAAGAAACTGGCTTTCGGTTCTATTCTCCATCAGATCAAGGTGCCCACTCTGGTTCTGGGCGGGGCCCAGGACAAAGGCGCGCCGCCCGATGCATTGGCCGAGGTGACGGGTAAAATTCCAGGCGCCAAGCATGTGATCATTCCCAATGCCGGCCATATCACCGCTCTTGAAAACCCGGAAGATTTCCAGAAGGTTCTGGATGAATTTCTGGCAGGCTTTTGAGGAAGGATCGTCATGAACGCCACCGAAGTAAATGAAATCCGCGACCGCATGCGGGTGGATCTGAAAAAATTGGCCGTCGCCCGGGAAGGCGATCTGGTCCATGGCGGATTGCTCAAGGATATTTCCGCAAGCGGGCTTCCCTTGGGATTCGTTTATCCCACGGGCGAGGGGGAGAATCCCTTCAAACCTGATGATCAGGTGGAAGTGGATGTGGACAAAATAGGCTCTCTGAAAGGCAAGGTCATCCGGTCCTTGGAAACCTCCATCGCCATCAAACTGGACATCACCACCGAGGGTGAAAAAGAACTGATTGCCCAGATCATGGCCGCCGCCAACAATGTCGCCATCGAGGAAGACAAAGAAGACTAACTGCGTCCACCGTCGGCGATCTTGTCGGCCGTCGCGGTCAGATAAAGATCCCGCGTATCATGCATGGCCTGGATGCAGGCTGGGTCGAAATCTTGCCTGGGCCCAGGATCCTTGCCCCAAAATCCGTGCCGGTCCTCACCACGTAGCAGCATGGCCGTCGATCCTTCAAACCGGGTTTCGCGCACATGAGGTGCCACATAATGAATGGCCCGACCGACCCTGGGAACAACCTCGACCCGACAGAGCCAACGAGCAGAAAGGGTGTTGCCCAAAATGGACAATGAATTTATTAACTCTTTGTCCGATATTAGTCCGGTCAACCTGGGCACGGTTGGCCAAGGAATTTTCCTGTTGATCCTTTGAGAAACAGGTTTAGAGGCCCAGTGAACGTGTGGAATCTGATCAACCATGGCATTTGATCTTTTTGTGAATGGCACATTGATGCGGGGCTTAGCTTTGCATGAAAATTTGGCTGGTGCGGAATTCCTAGGAGAATTCCATACGGCTGCCCGGTACAGGTTGTATTCCATGGACGACATCCATCCCGGAATGTTCGAAGTGGAGAGCGGTGGTATCTCGGTGGCAGGCGAAATGTACCGGATGAGTGAGGAAATTTGGGCCAGGATTGAAGCAGGCGAACCACCCAACTTATATTGTGGTCCAGTCGTCTTGGAAGATGGACGCCAAGTCAACGGCATCCTGTATCCGCGCGAACTGGCCGAAAAATCCTTTAAGGACATATCCGATTTTGGCAATTGGCGGGCCTACTGCCAAACCATAGGCCAATAAGGCGAAGAAGGCGAAGCCGGACGCTGCCGAGCGCAGCGGACTAAAAAGTGGC
>CAZBQG010000131.1:0-12292 GCA_964493945.1 uncultured Rhodospirillaceae bacterium | reverse complement strand
AATTAATGGAGAAAATGAAAAAATACGCAAATGCTCAGCGCACTATTTTTATGATTTTTGGTGCTCGCTATTCCTTATTTTATATCAGTGAAATTCATGTGCATTAGTCAGACCTGCCGTTGTTTTTTCGTATTTTTTTCTGTATTTTATCGAAGGCGCGGACCTCCAACTGGCGGATCCGTTCCCGGCTCACCCCCAGTTCCACACCCAGGGCCTCCAGGGTAACGGGGTCGTCGCGGAGCCTTCGTTCAATAAGAATATGCCGTTCACGGTCCGGCAGGGAAGCAAGGGCTTCGCGCAGCAGGGCGCCCCGTTGGCCGGCCTCTTCGCTTTTGGCGGCCAGGGCTTCGGGCGATGGGTTCTCATCCACCAAGGTGTCTTGGAATTCCTTGCTTTCACCATCGCTGGATACCGGCGCGTTAAGCGACAAATCACGCGCGGCCAGACGGCGGTTCATCTGGATCACATCTTTCGCCGGCACTTCCAAGGTCTGGGCCAACAAGTCGGCCTGTTCACCGTCCAGATCGGACGCACCCAAAATCTTTAATTTGCTTTTCGCCTTGCGCAGACTGAAGAACAGCTTCTTCTGGGCGCTCACCGTCCCCATTTTGACCAGGGACCAGGAACGCAACACATGTTCGGTCACTGACGCCCTGATCCACCAGATGGCATAGGTGGACAGGCGGAACCCCCGTTCGGGCTCAAACTTCCGGACGGCTTTCATGAGGCCGATATTGCCCTCTGATATAAGATCGGCCATGGGCAGGCCATAGCCCCTGTATTTCATGGCGATCTTGGCGACCAGACGCAAATGGCTGGTTACCAGCTTGTGGGCGGCTTCTTTTTCCTCATGCTCGCGCCAGCGCACGGCCAATTCATATTCCTCTTCCGGTTCCAGGAAGGGAAATTTCTGAATTTCGTTCAGGTAATTGGAAAGGCCACCCTCGCCCGATAGCACAGGTAATGTTATTGCGGTCATTTTTTCCTCCGGTCGGCTTTAAGATTCAGCGCCAAGGGCGCCGATGTCCCAAATGTTCCACCTGGTATCCCAGGCGGTGTCCCAGGTAGCCTAACCAGACTTAATTGAAATTCGATTAGCCATCGGTCACATTCTCCTTAGAAGCAATATGTCCATTCAAACCCGCCACAATGACCGGGCTTACACCGATTGCAGGCCCCACCATGGGCAGCCTGCTCCGATTTATGGCTTCATATTATGGAATAACCGGTCAAAAATCAAGTAAAATCGTATGAGCTTGCGTAAATACGAATATTATTGTTTTTAATCAGTTAGTTATATTTTTTCAGGCATAATCAGGTGGCGAAAAAATAAAGCAAAAGCCCTACCACAACGACAAGTCCACCGACCCAGACGGCCGGCGGCAGGGAGGGATTTTCGGCCTCGGGGGCGCCCTCTTTGGGTGCCGGTTCGGCATCCTCCGCCCCTTCGCCGACGATTTCGCTAAATTTTCCGAAAAAATCATCGGCTGTCTTTTTGGCCACACCGGCCACCAGACGGCTGCCGATGCTGGCCAGCTTGCCGCCCACATCGGCCTTGGCTTCATAGGTGAGCACCGTCCCGCCATCGCCGCTATCGGCCAGCTTGACTTGGGCGCTGCCCTTGGCAAAACCGGCGACGCCGCCCTGCCCTTCACCGGAAATGGTATAGCCGTTGGGCGCGTCGATATCGGACAGCACCACGCTACCCGCGAATGTGGCCTTAACCGGGCCCACCTTGGCCGTCACCTTGGCGCTGAATTCGGTGTCCGAGTTTTTATCCAAATTCTCACAGCCCGCAATGCATTGTTGCAAAATGGCCGGATCATTGAGGGCCTGCCAGACACGTTCGCGCCCGGCCGGGATGGTGTATTCGCCGCTTAAATCCATTATCGCGTTCCTTTTAACGCCGGGCCTTCATCAGCCGGCTGTTTCATTATTATAGACGGATTCCCGGTATTTGGCGAGATTCAAATCACGCTTTGGGTTTTTTGCGGCGCGCGGCGTCGGCAAAAATCTGAGCGGTTTCCTGCAAAGTCCGGCTGCGGTCCGCGGTTTCCCGGGTTTCCTCGCCGAGTGGCGTTGAATCCATCAGCAGGAACATGTCACCCGCCCCCTTATGCATCTTGGGCGTCAAACCCACATCACCGAAGGTCTGAGCGATTTCGTCCATTTCGCCGGCCCATCTTCCGGCGTCGGCGGCCAGGGTCGGGACGCGGGCGTTCATTTCTTTCAGGGCTGCCGGACGGCTCTCGCCCAGCTCGTTTAGCAACTCATCACCGATGCCCAGCAACTCACTGGCCGTCGCGATCAGGGTGTTGAGCGTATTTCCGCCCTTGGTGAGCCCGGCATAACACATCTTCAAGGCTGCGGCCCGGGTCACTTCCGGGCCCATATCGCGCAGGATAATGCCATCGCCATCCAGAAATTGGATCAGCCCCACATCCGGACCGCTGGCATAAAAGCGGGTGTTTATGCCTTCACGCGGAGGCATGCCCACAATCCCAACCTTGATCAATGTGGCGCCGGCTTTTTCCAGGCTTTTCCCGATCGTCTCGGTGCTCGTCGGCGAGATGGCGTTGCAATCGACGAAAGGAAGTGCGCTGCCCGCCGCAAGCATGGCCGTCGCACATTCATCGGCAAACCCACAAGCCAGGGATGGCGGCATGATGGACATGATCATATCCGATGCCTGGATGACGGATGCCAAATTTCCCCCATCCTCCATTCCCACCCGCTGGGCCCGCTCATGGGTCAGATCACTCCGCCCCTCCAGCATGGTCAGAACGCGAAATCCCTTTTTGCGTAAAACGCCGCCGACCACATGGCCCATATCGCCCGGGCTGAGCAGGGCGATGGTTTCTATTGCCATGAATTCATCTCCTTATTTTGCCGAAAGTTCGGACATTTTTGCATAGGCCGAAATATATTCCAGGCTGGTCAGGACTTCGATGACTACCGGGCCCCGCTGGGCCAGGGCCTGGGCGATGACCGGCTGGATGTCTTTGTCTTTTTCGATGCGCAAACCGGTGGCGCCGTAAGATTTAGCGATGCCCGCGAAATCCGGATTTCCCTTGTCCAGATCGGTACCGATGGTTCGGCCGGGATAATCCTTTTCCTGGTAAAGCCGGATAGTGCCCAGGCTGCCATTCTTGGATACGAAAATGATAATGGGAAGGTCCCTCTCCACGGCCACTGAAATTTCGTTGCCGGTCATCTGAAATCCGCCATCGCCGACGAAACAGACGATCTGGCGCCCCGGATCGCGGAGACCGGCGGCGATTACGGCGGGCACACCGAACCCCATGGAACCGGCCAGGGCACCCAGCATCAGATTGCTGGCCCGGAAAGGGAACAGGCGATGCACCCAGGTCGCAAAATTACCGGCATCAATTGAGATGATGGCATCCTCTGCCAGGGTGCGGCCAAGCTGAGCGACCAGATTGCCGAAGACCACCCCGTCATCGGCCTGTTTGTCTTCCCAGACCTGGCGCGTGGCACTCAATGCGTTGACCTTTTTGATCCATTCGGCGCGCCCGGCGGGCGGGCCCGGCGGATTGATTTTACCCAGGGCGCGGAGCACATCACCCGCATCGGCCACCATGCCCAGATCGGTCTCGAAGACCCTGCCGATCTGGGCCTCGTCATTATGTATATGAATCAGGGGCTGGTTTGGTTTGGGGGCTTTGGGAATTTTATAGCCTTGGGTGGTCACGTCACCCAGACGGGTTCCGACGGCCAGCACAAGATCCGCTTCGTTGAGGGTTTCGCTGAATACGCCCGGCATGTTGAAGCCCATATGGGCCGCGAAATTCGGATGGGTGTTGTCGAATAAATCCTGATGACGCCAACTGACGGCCACCGGGACCTGCCAGGATTCGCTTACCGCATGTAAGGCAGTGCGGCCTTGGGCCCCGCCAATCTGGCCCCCGGCGATCAATAAGGGGTGCTGGACTGCGCTTAAACGTTTGGCGATTTCGGCGATCTCGCCATCACCCGGCGGAGGCAACACTTCCGGCGCTGCCTTTGGCTCGGCACCTTTGGCCTCATCCAGCAGCATATCTTCGGGCAGCACGACCACCACGGGCCCCGGCGTCCCCCCGTTGGCAATCTCAAATGCCTGGTTGACGGCGCCGGCCAATTCATCCGGATCGGTAACCTGGGTAACCCATTTGGCGACGCTGCCGAAAAAGCGTTCATAATCCATTTCCTGGAAGGCACCCCGGCCCAAATCCTCGCGGGCCACCTGGCCGATGAACAGAATCATGGGCACGGCTTCCTGGGCCGCCACATGAACGCCGATGGAGGCGTTGGTGGCACCCGGCCCCCGGCTCACGAACATGATCCCCGCCCGGCCCGTCAGCTTGGCGTCGGCGACGGCCATAAAGGAGGCGCCCCCTTCGTGGCGGGTGGTAACCAGATCGATCCCCGGCGCGTCGAAAAGCGCGTCAATGGCCGCCAGATAACTCTCTCCGGGGACGCAAAAAATGCGGTCGACCTGGTGAGAGACCAGACTACGGGTCAGGATTTCAGCGGCATTGGGCATAATTCAACTCGTTATTTTGTTTGGCCGGGGTCTGGATTCAAGTGGCCGGGTGCATTTAAAATGGCCAAGCTGGAAGTTTAGAGGAATTTGAATTATGCCATTTCTGACGCTCGAACAAGCGGAAATCATTTGCGACAAGGCAATGGAAAAAGGCCGGGAACTGGGCTTTGCCCCATTGACGGTCGCAGTTTTCGACGCGGGTGGCGCGTTGCGCGTCCTCAAGCAGCCGGACCCGGCCAGCGTCACTCGGCCCCATATGGCCTTGGGCAAGGCCTGGGGGGCCTATGCCATGGGACTGCCGACCCGGACCATCGCCCAGCGCCATCAGAATATTCCCGATCTGGTGGGCACCATGAATCTTGTCTTCGGCGGCAAAATCGTGCCCATGCAGGGGGGAATCCTGATCCGCGACGATAAGGGTGATGTGGTGGGCACGGTAGCCGCCGCCGGTGACCGCCCGCAAAATGACGAAGCCTGCGCCATCGCCGGCGTGCTGGCGGCGGGCCTGGTGCCCGACCCCGAAGAAACGGACGGCGTGGATATCTAGGTGCCCGGTCCCAGGTAATCCCACTAGATATAGCGTTCTTAGGCATATCTTAACGAATTCCGCTCCACACTCGCTCCTATCTTAGGTTGCGGCTGTATGGGAGCAGAAACATGCGACCCAATATGCGGGTTATTTCCGTCTTTTTTGGTTTGGCGGGGGCGTTGGTATGGGCAGGTGCGGCCAATGGCCAACCTCTGCCATTTGCGAAACAGGACAGCCAATTGGCGGCGGTCCCGGCCCCACATATCTCGCGCCCATCCATATCGGATCTCCGTGTCGGCCTTCATCCTGACAAGACGCGGGTGGTCCTGGACCTCTCCCAGCCGGTCGGTTACACCCATCAGGTCTCGCAGGACGGTACTGCGGTCTTCATCGACCTGGCGGAAGTCAAATGGCGCGCCAGACCCGCAACTGCCCGCCACCACAAAGGCCTGGTGACTGAATTCAAGTTTGCCCCTACGGGAAAACGGGGTGGCCGGTTGAGCATTCTGGCCGCCTCGCCGGTCTCCCAGGCCAAATCCTTTCTCATTCCTCCTTCCGGGAAGCGCGGCTACCGGCTGGTGCTGGACCTGGTGGCGCGGAAATCGGCAAAACCCGTGAATGCCTTCAGGCCGGCCAAGCTGCGCCTGCCCGCCGCGCGACGCATAAACGGTCAAGCCGGGCAATTGCATCTGGCCGTCTACAAGCCCCATAAACCCTTCGGTGGAGATCAGACTACGCCCATCAAGGTACGCACCCAGGCCCGGCCGGTGCCCCTATCCAGAACCAATGGGCAATATGCCCAATCCCCCCGGTCCCATCCACAACCCCGGCCCAGGGCCCCCCGCCCGCCGGCGGCAAGTTCAAATCCCTATCTCAAAGCCATCGAAAAGCGCGAACATGAGATGGCTCCAGCCGCCGATGACGGAGGTGGATTATTTGGTATTCCGGGAATGTACGGGAGAGGCGACCTTGGTATCGGCTTCGCCACGGAAGCATCCAACAGCGGTGGCGGCACCATCAATGATACGGAATACGAATTGGGGTATCTGTTCTCGGGCGCGCTCGGCGTCGATCTGGAGAACAATTTCCGCATTGAGGCCGAAATCAATTATCAGGCCAATGACCTACAATCCGTGGTGGGAACAATCAGTGGCACCACGGTCGCCGCCGGGGTCGCGAGCGGCGATGTCGGCGCCCTCAGCTTCATGGGAAATGTGGCTTATGATTTCAGGAACCAAACCCGTTTCACACCATTTCTGATGGGCGGTTTGGGCCTGGCCCGCATCGCCTATAACAGTGCCACGGCCAATGGCATAACCATGTCCGATGACAGCGATTATGTATATGCCTTGCAGTTCGGCGGCGGCGTCTCGGTGGATTTGGATGAAAAATGGTCCCTGGAAGGGTCTTACCGTTATATGGAAACGGGCGATCCGTCATTCAGCGATGCCAACGGCACGCCCTTCACGTCGGAATTTTCCACCCACAACTTCCTGGTAGGGGCCAGATACAAATTCTGACCAATGCCCGCCTAAAGCATTGTTTTTTTTAGCAAATACGTCGTCGCAGATGATTCCATCTGCTCGGGATTTGCTCTAATGGTTCCGGTAGCGGCCCATGAACCGGTAGCGGTCATCAGACAAGACGACCACTTCCAGATCGTCTCCGTCGCGCCTGAGATCAAAAGCAACCTCGGTCCCCGGCCCACCCAGGCTCCAGATTCTCCTGTACATGTCCCCCAGCGTCAAAGGGCTTTGCCCGGCCACGCTTGAGATCAGATCGCCAGGTTCGATGCCGGCGGCGGCGGCGGGCCCGTCCGGAACCACGCCCGAAACGAACAATCGCTCCATGGTCTCGGAGGCATAAAGCCCAAGCCACGGATGAGGTTCGCCCGAAGCGCGGCCCATACTGATCAGATCCTCCAGGATGGGTTTCAGGATATCGATGGGGACGAACATGTTGCCCGGGCTGTCATCGCGCCCGGCTTCGGCGTCGGCCACCCAAAGGGAGCCGATACCAACCAGTTTTCCGTCCTTGCCGATCAGTGCAGAGCCGCTCCAATTGGGATGGATGGGTGCCGTGAAAATGGCGTTGTCCAAAAGATATTCCCAGGAACCGGCGAATTCGCGGCGCGATACGACGTAGCCGCTGATGGAATGTTCGGCCCCGCCATAGGGTGCGATGATCACGCCGTCCCGCTCTTCCAGTTTTTCCGACTCGCCAATTTCCAAAGACGGAATATCGAGCGGCGATATGGCCCGGGCCAGGGCAAAACCGCTTTCATGGTTATAGCCGACCAGCTCGGCCTCTATGGTCTTGCCGCCTTTCAGATGCAGGCTGATGGACGAGGCATCGACCACCAGATAGCCGATGGTCAGGATAAGCCCGTCCCTGCCGATATGAACGCCGTTGCCTTGGCGGAAGGTGCCCAGCATGCGCGAGCTGTTGGCTTCCTGGGGAACCCTGGAAGAAAGGCGGACAACCGAAGACAGGGCTGCAGCCAGATCAAAATCCACATCTTCGGGATGGGGATGGGGCGCCAGACGCAAGGACGGGTCCAGCAGATGAAGCAATCCGCTGGGCCGATGTCCGTTCGCCCGTTTGATTTCCGCCATGACTTCGACGCCTAGTGGATGCAACTAATTAAAGACTACCGCCATGCCCCGCCTCTGGCCAGAAGTAATTCCTCCGGACCTCCGCTTATGCTATCAGCATGCTCTCACACCCTCTAAAGGCTAACTTCCTTGCTGCAACCCTATCGCCAACCCGTCATTGATCTTTGCCGCCTGGCCGGGCCGGTCATGCTTTCCCGGGCTGGCCTTTTGGTTATGAGCACGGTGGATGCGGTCATGGTCGGTCGTTTTTCCACCCAGGAACTTGGGTTTCAAGGTATCGCGGCGGCCCCTTTCATCGCCATTATGGTCACCACCTTCGGGCTGATGAGCGGTGCTTTGGTGATGACCGCCTATGAATTCGGCGCCGGAAACTCCCGCCAATGCGGCACCGTCTGGCGCCGGACACTTCTTTTGGCGCTTGGGTTCGGCTTGGTGGGCACATTGATTTCCCTGGCTGGCGAGCCATTTTTGCTGCTCGTCGGCCAGACCCCGGACCTGGCCCGGGGCGGTGGGCAGGTCCTGGCCATCCTCGGGTTTGGCCTGCCGCCTTTACTGATATTCGTGGCCAGCGGTTTTCTCCTGGAAGGAACCCGGCGCCCCTTACCGCCGGTGGCCATCATGATCCTGGCCAATATCCTTAATTTCACCCTCAATTGGCTTTTGATCGGTGGAAATATGGGCCTGCCCGCCATGGGGGCCGCGGGTGCCGCCTGGGCGACGTCAGGATCAAGGCTTTTCGGTGCCGTTGCCATCGTTATTTATTTATGGGTCATGGATGAACGCTATCAACTGGGTGTGCGCTCGAAAGCAATTGGCCGGTGGCACGACTGGTCCCAGCAACGCCGGATCGGATACGCATCGGGGGCCAGCACCTGGATCGAATCATCGGCCTTCGCGGCGCTTAGTCTGTTCGCCGGCCTGCTGGGAACCGTGCCCCTTGCCGCCTACACCATCGCCTTTAACATTCTGTCCCTGTTTTTCATGATTGGTCTGGGTTTCGCGACCTCCACCGCCGTCCTGGTGAGCAACGCCCGCGGGCGCGGGGATTTGGCGGCCATGCACCGGGCGGGCTGGACGGGGCTGGGTCTGAACAGCATGATCATGGTGGTTATGGGCGCCTTGATCATCTCCATGCCCGGTACCTTCGCCGGGTTTTATGCGACAGATAAAAGCCTGATCGAAGTGGCCGCGCCCCTGATCGGTTTCATCGGGCTGATCCTCATCTCCGACAGCGGCCAGGTGGTGATGGCCAATGCGTTGCGTGGGCGGGGCGAAATCTGGAGCCCATCGGCTGCGCATTTCATCTCATTTTTTGGCGTCATGGTGCCCTTGGGCTGGGTTTTATCCCGTATGCTGGGTCTTGGGCCCATGGGTCTTTTCCAGGCGACCCTGGCCGGCACCATCGTCGCCCTGGTGCTTTTGGCATGGCGGTTTCACTGGCTGGCAGTGCGTGATCCCTGATTCCTATTTGCCTGACGCACAATCGATGCCCTATGTGCCGGAGGCACAATCGATACAAAGAGGCGCGGCCGGATCAAGTTTCAGGCGTTTGGGCAAAATATCGCCGTCGCACGCGGTACAATATCCGTAATCGCCTTTCTCAATGCGGCTGAGGGCCGCATCGATCCGTTTCAGTTCCACCTCCCGGCGGCGTTCGGTTGCAAGAGCCATCTGTTGCAATTGCATAGCATCCATGCGCGACAGCCGGCCCACCTGGGACTGATCAAGTTCGACGGTTGCACGTGAGTCTTCTGAGCTCTCGGCAACCTCGATCAGTTCCTGGCGGCGCTCCATCAAATTCGCTTTGAAAGCTTTGAAATCCATCTGTTTTGCTTCGCTAATTAATGAAACAGGGTAGCATGAATTGGGAAATTTATACCCATTCAAAACTTACCTTTGATTCCAACCGTGATCTGTTGTATCTCCAGCCTTTCCTATTAGACAAAAGAATTGGCGGAGGAAGACGGTTGTCCAACCAGCAAATGACGAATTTATCAGAACATGCGGAAGGTACGGAAATTCTGGGCGAAATAAGCCCGGGATTCGAGGAAATTCTAACCCAGGAGGCCATCGGACTTATCGCTCTTCTCCAGCGCGAATACGGTGCTGAGCGGGACAAATTGCTGGCCCGGCGCATTGAAATTCAGAAAAAACTGGTAGGTGGATGGACCCCCGGTTTCCTGCCCGAAACCAAAGAGGTCCGGGAGTCTGATTGGACCGTCGCCCCCCTGCCGGATGACCTGATGGACCGGCGGGTGGAAATCACCGGGCCGACGGACCGCAAAATGGTGATCAACGCCTTGAATTCAGGCGCCAGCATTTTCATGACCGACTTCGAGGATTCAAACGCGCCCACATGGGACAATATGGTGCGCGGCCATATCAATCTCCGGGACGCCATTTTAGGCACCATCGACTTCAAGGACCCGGCATCGGGCAAGGAATACAGCCTGAACGAAAAAACCGCCGTCCTTCTGGTGCGCCCCCGGGGCTGGCACCTGCCGGAAAAACACATGCTTGTCGACGGCAAGCCGGTATCCGGATCGCTTTTCGATTTCGCCCTTTACCTGTTTCACAATCATCAGGCCCTGAAGGCCAAGGGCACCGGCCCTTATTATTATTTGCCCAAGCTGGAAAACCATCTGGAGGCCCGTCTTTGGAACCAGGTGATCACCCGCGCCCAGGAGGCGCTGAGCATTCCCAACGGGACGGTGAAGGCCACCGTGCTGATCGAAACCATCCTGGCTTCTTTTGAATTGAACGAAATCCTTTATGAATTGCGCGATCATTCCGCCGGGCTCAATTGCGGCAGGTGGGATTATCTGTTCAGCTTCATCAAGAAATTCCGCAATGATCCTAACTATGTGCTGCCCGACCGTGGGCAGGTGGGCATGACCCAGCATTTCATGCGTTCCTACTCTCTTTTGGTGATCAAGACTTGCCACCGGCGCAACGTCCACGCCATCGGCGGCATGGCCGCCCAAATCCCGGTCAGGAACGATGAGGCGGCCAACGCCGAGGCCATGGCGAAAGTCACCGCGGATAAGAAGCGCGAAGCCAATGACGGCCATGACGGCACCTGGGTCGCCCATCCGGGCCTGGTTTCCATCGCCAAGGATATTTTTGACCGGGTCATGCCCCAGCCCAACCAGATCGACAAGAAACGCGAGGACGTGAATATCGAAATTTCTGATCTTCTGGCGCTGCCCGAAGGGACCATCACCGAGGCCGGCCTCCGGCAAAATCTCAATGTGGGGATTTGCTATACGGAAGCCTGGCTCCGGGGCAATGGCTGTGTGGCACTTTATAATCTGATGGAGGATGCGGCGACGGCGGAAATATCGCGCACCCAGATCTGGCAATGGATCAAACATGAAGCCAAGCTGGAAGACGGAAGGACCATAGATCAGGCGCTTTTTGAAAAGACCCTGACCGAGGAAATGGGCAATATTCGCGCAACGGTGGGTGATGCGGCCTTCGACAACGGTAAATACCAGGTGGCCGCCGGGCTTTTCCGCGATCTCAGCAAAGCCGGCGATTTCAGCGATTTCCTGACCCTGCCCGCCTACGAAATGCTTGATTAATCACGTCTTTCCGGAAAGCTGGCACAAAACCGCTGCCGCCGAACTTGGCTCATCGGCTGCCAGCTTGGCTTTGACCGGGGAAAACAACCTGAGATTTGTAGACATAACGGCGCCCCGGATGATATCTTATGATATAGCCGGTGGGGCCGTTTAGTTTTTTTTGGGGGGTCCTCAGGTCTCGCCGACCCAACCCGGTTGCCGATAAAGAAGAATAAGGGCTGCATCAACGTGAACGTTATCGATCCAAAAACAATGGCCAGAGGCCAGGGCGCCCCTGCCGGGACGCCGGACAGCGATGTCTGGGTGCCGTCGTCTTGCAGCCTTTGTTATGGGTCCTGCTCCATCGTCGCCCACCGGGTGGACGGGGTGATCACCAAGATCGAGGGCAATCCCGATAGCGTCGTCGGCAAGGGGCGGCTTTGCGGCAAGGGGGTTTCGGGGATCATGACCCATTACGATCCCCACCGCCTCAGCGTGCCGCTCCGCCGGACCAATCCGGAAAAAGGCATGGGGATCGATCCCGGCTGGAAGGAAATTTCCTGGGACGAGGCGCTGGATGAAATCACTGCGAGGCTTGCCAAAATCCACGCCGAAGACCCCAGAAAGCTGGTCTTTCAGCGGACCACTACCGTGCTTTCCAGCTTCGTCGCCATCCGCTGTTTCATGTCGGCCTTCGGCGCCATCAATATGGGGGCCGCCGGCGGTGGGCTGCATTGCGGTAACGGGGCGCATTTGATCAGTGGCGTCATGCATGCCTCCTGGTCCATCCTGCCCGATTTCCAATATTGCAATTACGCCGTTTTCTTCGGCGCATCAAAAGGCCATGCGGCGGGACATGCGTCCCTTTCCAACATGACCATGGCGGCGGACGCCAGGGCCCGGGGCATGCGCATGGTGGTCGTCGATCCCTTCGCCAATCAGGCGGGCGCCAAAGGCAATGAATGGGTACCCATCCGGGTCGGCACCGATGTCAGTCTGGCGCTGGCCATGGCCAATGTGATGGTCAATGAGCTGGGCATCT